>JAYFNM010000001.1:0-26513 GCA_034933465.1 Oscillospiraceae bacterium
CTTGACGTTTCCGCGCCTCTTGTGCTATCTTATTCATGAGAAGTCATTCCTTTGTGGTTTGTGGTTTGTGGTGAATTCACTATACCACTTTGGAACTGACTTCTCTTCCTCTTTTTGGGTCACATCATTTTAGCACATACAACGCCAATTTTAACAGTGCTTTACAACGCCAATTTTAACAGTGCTTTCATAAAATCTGCCTTGCCCGCGGCCTTTGCGGGCTCTGTTGCAAAATACCTGTCATTCGGGGCAAGGCGGAGGGGCTTTTCCGAAGCGGCCTAAAATGCGGCGCGCTCGGACAGCTCCTTCGGCCTTCGCCTCCAAATGACAGGGATTTTTTCGGATGTCTGTTTTATTCAGCCGTTTTCTCGATTATCGCGTCGTATGTCTGCTGCATCTGCCCGAGATTGATCTCGTTCTCCCGGCGCGTGACGAAGCGGTAGGTCTCGTCGGAGCACGCGGCGGCCATATACAGCAGGTAGCGCACGGCGCTCTTTGCCGCGGCCATCGCCGTGTCGGCGCAGGCGGCGAGATAATGCCTGTACTCGGGCGCGCAGAAGTCCGCGAGCTCGTTTGCAAAGTCGAAGCATTTGCCCATCATGTTGACTATCTCTCCGCAGATGTTCATCGCCGGGTGGCGCGCCGCCTCTATCTCGCGCGCTCCGCCCTCCTTGACGGCGCGGTTGAGCGGGCCGCGGCTCTTCACATCCTCGTCGATGAGGTGGACCATGTAGGTGCGCAGCACCTCGGCGTTGCGCGTGATATATTCGAGCCTCTCGTTGTCCTTCACGCTCTCGCCGGTGCCCGCCGCCGCGCGGAGAAGGAACGCCGCCGCCGTCGCCGCCGTCAGCGCGGCGCCGCTGCCTGTTTCGAGCTTGCCCTGCGGCTCGGCGAGCAGCTTTGTCAGCTCGTCCGCGTCCTTGTTCTTGTAGATCTCTCTCACGATTTTATCAGCCATTGAACCAAACCTCCATTTATTTTTTATTCTCTGTTGAATTCACGGAGCATGAGGCCGGCATTTTTCTGAAGAGCCCAGTTTATGCACCACTCAGACGTGAACAGAAGCAGATTGTTGCCCTTAAAATCCTGTACCCATTTTGTGTCGCTCGTGAGATTGAGCGAGCGGATGTCCAGCTCCTCGTTATCCACCCAGCGGACAAGCTCGTAGGGAAGCGTGCGGCGGCGGATATCCACGCCGTACTCCGTCTTGAGGCGGTATTCGAGCACCTCGAACTGCAACACGCCCACGACGCCGACGATGATCTCCTCCACGCCGGTAAAGGGCTCGTGGAAGATCTGTATCGCGCCCTCCTGCGCTATCTGCGTGATGCCCTTTTCAAACTGCTTGCGCTTCATTGTGTCTATCCGCTCGACCGCGGCAAAATGCTCCGGCGCAAAGGTGGGTATCCCCTCAAAGCAGACGTTCATGCCCTTTTCGCAGATGGTGTCGCCGATGGAAAAAATGCCGGGGTCGAAGACGCCGATGATATCCCCGGCAAAGGCCTCGTCGATTATCGCGCGCTCCTGCGCCATGAGCTGCTGCGGCTGCGCCAGACGCAGCGCCTTGCCGCCCTGAACGTGATAATACTCCCTGTCGCGCTCGAACCTGCCCGAGCAGATGCGCATGAAGGCGATGCGGTCGCGGTGCGCCTTGTTCATATTGGCCTGGATCTTGAACACAAAGGCGGAAAACCGCTCGTCGAAGGGATCGACAATGTCGTCCGCGGAGATGCGCGGCAGCGGCGGCATGGTCATCCTGAGAAAGCTCTCAAGAAAAGGCTCGACGCCGAAGTTGTTGAGCGCGGAACCGAAGAACACCGGGCTCAGCCGTCCCCGGCGAACCTCGTCCAGCTCGAAGTCGAAGCCGGCGCCGTCCAGAAGCTCTATATCGTCGGCGAGGGTCTGCCGGAGCTTTGACCCGATGAGGCCGTCGAGCTTCTCCGTCTCGTCGAGACGGCACTCTATCGCGCGTATCCTGCTCTGCCCGCGGTGGAACTCGTTGAAGGCCAGTATCTCGCGCTTTCCCCTGTCGTAAACGCCCTTAAATTCCTGCCCGCAGCCTATGGGCCAGTTCATCGGATAGGTTCCGATGCCGAACTCCGTCTCCAGCTCCTGCATAAGCTCATAGGGGCTGCGCGCCTCGCGGTCGAGCTTGTTGATAAAGGTGAAGATGGGGATATGGCGCATGGCGCATATTTTAAAGAGCTTTCTGGTCTGCGGCTCGATGCCCTTCGCGGCGTCGATGACCATGACGGCGGAGTCGGCCGCCATGAGCGTGCGGTAGGTGTCCTCCGAGAAGTCCTGATGCCCCGGTGTGTCGAGGATATTGATGCAAAAGCCCTCGTAATCAAACTGCATGACGGAGGAGGTTATGGAGATCCCGCGCTGCTTTTCCAGCTCCATCCAGTCCGACACGGCGTGCCGCGCCGTGGCCTTGCCCTTGACGGAGCCGGCCATCTGTATCGCCCCGCCGTAAAGCAGCAATTTTTCTGTTAACGTTGTTTTGCCGGCGTCAGGATGGGAAATAATAGCAAATGTCCTGCGCCGCTCGATCTCTTTTATCAAATCCGGCATATTTTTCTTCCTCTGAAATATTTCTCAAAATCAAGTAATGTTATCACATTACACCTGTAAATGTAAAGCCTTTGTTGCGCGCAGCCGCGCATTTTCGCATCCTGCGCTCCAGGCCGCCGCTTTTTGCCCGCGTCCTTGATTTTCCGCAGGCGGCGTGTTATTATCGTCAGGGTTATTATGCCTGAATTATTTCCGCTTCTATGCACTCTGGGGGAATTATGTTCAAAAAGCTCGCTCTTTCGGACGGCGCCGGCCGCGCCCAGGCGCTGATCTATCTTGGCATTTTTGCGGCCATGCTCCTTTTCAACCTTCTCACGCCCATGCTCGCGGACGATTTCATCTATCGCTTCAGCCTCGCCGACTGGAACGTCGTTGACAGCGTTTCGGATATCGTCAAGTCGCTCGCCGTGCTCCGCGTGACGACCAACGGCCGCGTCTTCTCGCATTTCTTCGCGATGCTGTTTCTGCTGCTGCCGAGATGGGTGTTTATAATCGTCAACTCGCTCGTGGCGGTGCTGCTGTTTCATCTGGCGTCCCGTTTCGTCTCCGGTGAGGACAGGCGCCTGAACGCGGCGCTGTCCGCGCTCGCCTTCGCCATGGTCTGGTTGCTTCTGCCCGCCTTCGGTCAGGTCTTCTTCTGGCTGACCGGCGCCTGCAACTACTCGTGGAACATGGTCTTCTCGCTGCTGTTCCTCTCCCCGTTTTTCGCGCGATTTATGGAGCGCGGCTCCATAAGCGTGTTCGACCTTGAAAAGAAAAGCCATGTTGCCCTCCACATTCCGCTCGCGTTTATCGCGGGGGCGTATTCCGAGAACGGCTCCTTCTCCATGCTCGGCATAGCCTTTCTTCTGCTCTCGCTCACCTTCCGGCGCGAAAAGCGGCTGCCCAGGGCACTGCTGCCGTCGTTTATCTCCGCCTGCGGCGGCTTTCTGTTTATGATGCTCTCCCCCTCCGAGCTGAACGGCCGCCGCGGAGAAGCCGGGGCGAGCACCTTTGCGAAAAATCTGCCGGTGCTCGTCGCGGCGGCGCGCCGCGCGCTCTCCGGCATTCCCGCCGCCCTGCTATGGGGCGCCGTCGCGGCGCTGCTGGCCGCCGCCGTCGCGCTGATCGTTATCGGCGTTAAAAAACACGGAGGGCGAAAGGCCTTTTCCGCGGCCGCTCTCGTCCTCACGCTCGGCTTTTTCGCGGCGATGGCCGCGCTTGTCTTTCCGCGCGCAGACGCGGGGGCGCTTGGGCTGTTCAAGGCCGCCGTAAGCAGCGTAAAGCTGGATCTGCTGGTGATGTTCTCGCTCAGCCTCTGCCTGCTCTGCCTCGCGATATTCTTCAAGGCGGACTCAAGGCTGATCGCGGCCGCCGTCGTGTTCATCCTCGGCGCCGCCGCGTCCGTGCTGATCTTTATTTTCGCCAAATACTTCCCGGCGCGCTCCGCCTGTCCGGCGACCTTCTATACCACCATTGCGAGTCTCCTTCTGCTGTCCGGCCTGTATGCCAAGGGAAAAAAGCGCCTTTTCACCGGGTTTTCCGCGGTCGCGCTCGCTCTTTTCGCGGTCTGCTTCGCCGTCGCCGTCCCGGACAATCTCACGACGCACTCCCAGGCCTCGCAGCGGCTCGAGCTGATAAACGCGGCGCGGGAGACCGGCGGCGACCTCGTCGTACCGCCCGTCACGCCGGAGACGAAATACAGCCCCTTTTGGCCGGGCGACCAGATATACTTCAACAACGATATCGCCATGTATTACGGCCTGAAAAGCTTCTCTGTAACAGAATACGTCGAATAGAAAATCAGCCCCGCACGGCGATATGTGGGGCTGATTTTCTTCTATGCTGTTATGCTTTTCTCAGAATATCACGTTCATATCCACGCCGCCGTTTATGCCGCCCACCTGTCCCCTGTCCGTAAACTGCCACATATCGTACCATTTTCCAAACGAGGGGAGCTTATTGCCGGAGGTATAGCTTGCGAGCCATATCGTGTAATTGGATATCACGCTGTAGTCGAGGTTGTTCTGAATGAAATACTGCCCGGAATACACGCCCGGCCTGTAGCCGCTCGATGCCACGGTCTCGCAGAAGGCGCGTATCACTTCGCTCCGCTGCGCCACGCTCAGATCGTCCGCGCGCCCCTCCGGGTAGATGCCGGAATACTCCATGTCGATAAACACCGGGTAATCGAGGCTTATGCCGTCTATCTTGCTCAGCGCGACGCTGGCCTCCTGCACGGCCTCGACGCCGTTGACCGCCGTCGAGTAGAAATACACGCCTATCTTCAGTCCGGCGTCTCTCGCCTCGCGGAGATATTCCTGGGTGCGCGAGTCGTCGTACAGCTCGCCGGTGCGCCAGGTTCGCCCGCCGACGCGGATTATCGCGAAGTCTATGCCCTGCGCCTTGACGGCCTGCCAGTTTATGTCCTCATTGTAGAACGACACGTCTATCCCGAGCGAGCTCGCCTTTGCGCCGTACTGATTGAAGTAGTACAGCACCCCGTCTATTTTCTTGAGGCCTGTCACCTTGTTGCCCTCGGCATCGTAGTAATAGAGCTTGCCGTCATGGTTTTGCCAGCCGACCGTTTTGGATATGACGGCGACGATGGGCGTGGCCGTGATCTCATACGCGTCCACCGGCGTGTTGTCCTCTTTGAACAGCGGCTCGCTCACATAGTAGCCCTGCTCCGCCTCCGGCTGCTCCGCCGCGGGCGTCTCGCCGACTATCACGACGCTGCTCCCGCTTTCGGGCGCGGCTGGCTCGGCGGGCGCGACATAGCTCAGGCCGTAGTCGGGCGTGCCGTCGTTGTTCTCGTCTACCGGTATCACCGCGCTCTCCTCCTGGGTGCCGCGGTAGAGCAGAAAGCCGTTCGGGCCGAGGCCGCAGGTATACGTATAGGTCTGGTTGCCGTTTGAGTCAAGGACCGGGTTCTTTTCCTCCACAACGGCGTCCACTCCGGCGGCCTCCGCGGGCGTCTGTATCACCTCCGCCACCGTCGCCGCGGGCGCGGAATCGGTGCTCGCGGGCTTCGTCTCGCTCTCCGGTATCTCCGAGACGTCCTTTACGCTTATCATCGCGTCGATATTCTCTATCTTCGTGTACTCGACGTGCTCCTTGACCGTGCATTTTATGGCCGCCGCGGTCTTATAGCCGGCGGTGCTGTTCATGCTTATGCTGTATTCTCCGGCATAGAGGTTCACAAGATAGCAGCTTCCGTCCTGCTCCGTGGCAAAGCCGTAGACCTCGCCGCCGGGATAGGTGACGGTGAGCTCGAATTTTTGCCCGCTGACAGGCTTGCCGTCCCTGTCGCAGACCGTTATGTACATGTCCTTCTCCATGGAGGCCGCGTTGAGCTTCGTCTCCACATCCGGAATGGGCGTCGCCGTCGGGACAGGCGTCGCCGTCGGGGCGGGCGTCGCCGCGGGCGCTGGCGTCGCCGCGGAATCGAGCGCGGCGGCTCTGACTACGGGCAGCGCGCCCTCCGCCTCGGCAGTGAGCTGCGCCGAAAACGCGCGTACCTGCGGCAGCAGAATTAGCGCGGAGACCAGCAGCGCCAGACACGGGAGAAGTATCATGACCGCCTTTTCATACCGCGCATCGTTCATGAGTCCCCATATTTTTTTAAGCAATTTTTTCATGTCGCAAATACTCCCTTTTCAAGGTTATGGATCAAAAGCAATACGCCGGCGGAAAAATTTTATACCTGTTGACATAATACCCCACGGCCTCAGGTCTTGTCAATCTTTTTTAGTGATTTTGTTTCTTATTTGTTTCTTTTTATGCTTCTGCCGTCCACCCACCATTTTCTGCACAAAAGCGGCGCGGCGGCAAGGAGCTTTTTCAACGCTTTTTTCGCCTTGTGGAAAGGGCGCGATTGTGTTAAAATCGACGACATGATTAATGATTTTGAAAAACGGTATATCGAGGCGCGCAGGTCTGTGATCCGCGCCGATTTCATGGCGCTCAACGAGATGCAGCGCGAGGCCGTCATGGCGACCGAGGGGCCGCTGCTCATCCTCGCCGGAGCCGGCAGCGGCAAGACCACCGTGCTCATCAACCGCATCGCGAACCTGCTCAAATACGGCAGAGGCAGCGACAGCGGCGAGCTGCCCGCGGACGCGGATGAGGCAAAGCTGAAAGCGCTCGAGGCGGGCGGCGCGGCGGCGCAGCGCCTTGCGGCGCTCGACCCGGTCGAGCCCTGGCGCATCCTCGCCATCACCTTTACGAACAAGGCCGCCGACGAGCTGAAAAACCGGCTTGAGAGCCGGCTCGGGCAGGCCGCGGCGGACGTCTGGGCCTGCACCTTCCACTCCGCCTGTGTGCGCATTCTGCGGCGCGACGCCGAAAAGCTCGGCTTTTCCGGAAGCTTCACGATCTACGACACGGCCGACAGCCAGAGCCTGACCAAGCGCATCATAAAGGAAATGGAGCTCGACGACAAGGCCTTCCCCGCGAGGGGCGTGCTCTCCGAGATTAGCCGCGCGAAGGACGCGCGCCTGTCCGCGCCGGAATATCTCCGTCAGGCGAGAGCCGCCGGGGATCTTAGGCGGATAAAGACGGGCGAGATATACGGCGAGTATATGCGCCGGATGTTCGTGGCGAGCGCCATGGACTTCGACGACCTGATATATTTTACCGTCATGCTCCTTGAGGGGCACGACGAGGTGCGCGCCTACTGGCAGCGCAGGTTCAGATACGTGCTCATCGACGAGTATCAGGACACCAACCATCTCCAGTATCTGCTGGCCGCGACGCTGGCGGGGGGCTGGGGGAACATCTGCGTCGTCGGGGACGACGACCAGAGCATTTACAAATTCCGCGGCGCGACGATAGAGAACATCCTCTCCTTCGAGGGGCAGTTCAAGAAGTGCCGCACCATCCGTCTTGAGCAGAATTACCGCAGCACCGCGCGCATTCTCGACGCGGCCAACGCCGTCATACGCAATAATCAGGGCCGCAAGGGCAAGGAGCTGTGGACGAAGAAGGACGGCGGCGACCCGATAAGCCTCTACGTGGCCGACAATGAAAACGACGAGGCACAGTACGTCGCCTCCACGATAATGAGCGCCTTCGGGCAGGGCGAGAACTGGCGCGAAAACGCAGTGCTCTACCGCATGAACGCGCAGTCGAACCAGCTTGAGTTCGCCTTCAAGCGCAACGGCATCCCCTACCGCATCATCGGCGGCACGCGCTTTTTTGACCGCGCGGAGGTCAAGGACATGCTGGCCTATCTCAGCGTTATCGCCTCCCCGTCGGACGACCTGCGCCTGACGCGGATAATCAACAGCCCGCCGCGCGGCATCGGCGAGCGGAGCGTTGAGGCCGCGGTCAGCCTCGCCGCGCAAAACGGGCTGAGCCTTTTTGAGACGGTCTCCCGCGCGGACAGCTATCCGGAGCTGCAGCGCCCGGCGATAAGAATGCGGCAGTTTGCGGGCATGATAAACGGGCTTCGCGCCTTCGCGGAGGCCAACACGCCCGACCTCCTGTACGACGAGCTGCTCGAAAAGACCGGCTATCTCAAAACGCTTGAGAGCTCCGCCGACGACAAGGACGCGACGCGCGCCGAGAACATCCGCGAGCTCAAGAGCAGCATCCTCACCTATATGAAGGACTCCGGCGACACGACGCTGGAGGGCTACCTCGCCAACGTCGCGCTGTACACCGACATGGACAACTACGACCGGGACGCGGACTGCGTCGTCATGATGACGGTACACAGCGCCAAGGGTCTGGAGTTCCCGACGGTGTTCATCGTCGGCATGGAGGAGAGCATTTTCCCCGGTATGCGCGCAATCGGCGAGCCCGAGGAGATGGAGGAGGAGCGGCGGCTGTGCTATGTCGCGATAACGCGCGCGAAGAGCCGGCTGCATCTGGTCTGCGCCAGACAGCGTATGCTTTTCGGCCGCACGACCGCTAACCGCGTCTCCCGCTTTGTGGACGAAATACCCGAGGAGGACATAAAGAAAAACGTCCCCAAGGGCTACGGCTACCGCGAGAAGCCCCGCGAGACGGAGTTTGCGTACCGCGCCCCGGCGCAGAGGACGCACGGCTTCTCCCCCCCGGCGGCTTCCGCCGCGCCCGCCGCGGACTACTCCCTCGGCGACAATGTGCTGCATACCGCCTTCGGGCACGGCGTGGTGACGAAAATGACCCCCATGGGCGGGGACTACCTCATTGAGATAAACTTCGAAAAAGCCGGCGCGAAAAAGCTCATGCTCCGCGCGGCGGCTCAGCATATGGCAAAGGAACAGAGATAAACATGACAGAGAACAAGGCATTACTGGGCAGGCTCGCCATCGTGGGGACCGCGCTCATCTGGGGCACGTCCTTTGTGATCCTCAAGACCACGCTCGACAGCATAGACACCATGTGGATACTCGCAATACGCTTTTCCGTGTCGGCGGCGCTGCTCGGCCTCGCGGGCTGGAAGCAGCTTCGCAAAATGGACAGGGCGGTTGTCAGAGGCAGCGTGATAATGGGCTGCTTTCTCGCGGCGGCATACATAGTGCAGACCTATGGGCTGAAATACACTACCCCCGGCAAAAACGCCTTTCTGACCGCGACCTACTGCGTGCTCGTGCCCTTCATGGCCTGGGGAGTATACCGGCGCAGGCCGGACGCCTCGAATATCGCGGCGGCCTTTCTGTGCATAATCGGCATAGGCCTCGTGTCTCTCGGCGGGCAGAACGGCGCCATGAACATCGGCGACGCGCTGACCCTGCTCTGCGGTGTTTTCTACGGAATACAGATCATCATGATGGAGCAGTACGCCGGGAAGGGCGACGCGCTGTCGATAACCGCGGTGCAGTTTGCCGCCGGCGCGGTCATCTGCTGGGTCGGGGCGCTGCTCTTCGAGCAGCCGCCGGTGAATGTCCCGGCGTCGGCGTGGATGAGCGTGGCGTATATGAGCGTCATGTGCACGGCCGTCTGCTTCTTCCTGCAGGCCTGGGGCATGAAGTACACCCCCTCCTCCACGACGGCGGTCATCATGACGCTCGAGTCGGTCTTCGGGACGGTCATCTCCATCGTCTTCTACCATGAGGCCATGAGCTTCCGGCTCGTGCTGGGCTTCGTGCTCATCTTCGCGTCGGTTTTGATATCAGAGACCAAATTCAGCTATTTCAAAAAAAGAAGGCAGCGCGCATGAGAGAGATAGACGCCTCAAGCATCACAGCCGCAGTCGCGGAGCTCTGCATCCGGGCGAACCGCACTCTCCCGCCGGATATCGTGAGGGCGATGGAGACCGCCCGCGAGGGCGAGCCCTGGCCGCTCGCGAAGGACACGCTGTGTGTGCTCTGCGCGAACACGGCCGCCGCGCGCGAAAACGAGCTGCCCGTCTGTCAGGACACGGGGCTCGCCTGCGTGTTCGCGGAGCTCGGGCAGGAGCTGCATATCCGCGGCAGCTTTACCGACGCGGTGAACGAGGGCGTCCGCCGCGGCTACGGCGAGGGCTATCTCCGCAAAAGCGTGGTCGCGGACCCGCTGCGCCGCGTGAACACCGGGGACAACTCCCCCGCCGCCGTCACCGTGGAGCTCGTCCCCGGGGACAGGCTCGCGCTCACCGTCGTCCCCAAGGGCTTCGGCAGCGAGAACATGAGCCGCCTCGCGATGCTCAAGCCGTCCGACGGCATAGAGGGCGTGAAAAAAATCGTTCTCGACACCGTGAGAGACGCCGGCTCAAACCCCTGCCCGCCCGTCGTGGTGGGCGTCGGCATAGGCGGAACCTTCGACAAGTGCGCGCTGCTCGCAAAGCACGCGCTGCTGCGCCCCATTGACGCGCCGAATCCCGACCCCTTTTACGCCGCTCTGGAAAAGACGCTGCTCGGCGAGATCAACGCGCTGGGCATAGGCCCGCAGGGCTTCGGCGGGAAGACCACCGCGCTCGGCGTGAATATCGAGACGCTGCCCACCCATGTGGCGGGGCTGCCCGTGGCGGTCAATATCAGCTGCCACGTCACCCGCCGGGCGAGCGCCGTATTGTGAGGGGCGATATGGAGTATATAATAAACGCACCCGCCGCAAGAGAAGAGCTCGCGATGCTCAGAGCCGGGGACAGGGTGCTCCTGTCAGGCCTCGTCTATACCGCGCGCGACGCCGCGCACAAGCGCCTGACCGAGCTTTTGGCGCGCGGCGAGGAGCCGCCCTTCCCGCTTGAAAACTGCGCGATCTATTATGTCGGGCCGACGCCCGAGCGGCCGGGGCAGATAATCGGCTCCGCCGGGCCGACGACCTCCGGCCGGATGGATGCCTATTCCCCCGCGCTGCTGGCGCGCGGCGAGACGATAATGATCGGCAAGGGCGGCAGGAGCGAGGCAGTAACAGCCGCGATGAGGCGCTCGGGCGCGGTCTATCTCGCGGCGATGGGCGGCGCGGGCGCGCTGATGGCCGCCTGCATACGCTCCGTCAGGACGGTCTGCTGGGAGGAGCTCGGCTGTGAGGCCGTGCGCGAGCTTCAGGTGAGGGACATGCCGCTCACCGTGGCCATAGACAGCCTCGGCGGCAATATATACGACCTCGGCCCCGCGGCCTATCTCGCAAGTCTGAAAGGCGGCAGATGATATGGACTACATGAAGGAATCACTCAGGCTCCACTATGAGCTGCGAGGCAAAATAGAGCTGTCCGCCCGCGCGAAGGTGGACACGCGCGAGGCGCTGAGCCTTGCGTACACCCCGGGCGTGGCGCAGCCCTGCCTTGAGATACAGAGGGACCCGGACAAGAGCTACGAGCTGACCCGCCGCTGGAACACTGTCGCCGTGGTGACGGACGGGACGGCCGTCCTCGGCCTCGGCGATATCGGCCCGGAGGCCGGGATGCCGGTCATGGAGGGCAAATGCGTCCTCTTCAAGGAGTTCGGCGGAGTGGACGCGATACCGCTGTGCATACGCAGCAAGAGGGTGGAGGATATCGTGAACACCGTCGCGCTGCTCGCGGGCTCCTTCGGCGGGGTCAATCTGGAGGATATCTCCGCGCCGCGCTGCTTTGAGATAGAGGAGCAGCTCAAGGCGCGCTGCGACATCCCCGTCTTTCACGACGACCAGCACGGCACGGCGGTCATCGTCTACGCCGCGCTCACAAACGCCCTGCGCCTCGTCGGCAAAAGCCTGGGCGGGATAAAGGTCGTCACCTCCGGCGCGGGCGCCGCCGGGACGGCTATCGTGAAGCTGCTCGTGAACGCCGGAGTCAGAAACATAATAATGACCGACCGGTCGGGCGCGATATGCTCGGGTCGGGAGGGTCTCAACAGCGCAAAGCAGGCCATCGCCGCCGTGACGAATCCGAACGGCGAGAGAGGCGCGCTTTCAGATGTCATAAGGGGCGCTGACGTGTTCATCGGCGTCTCCGCGCCGGGACTGCTGACGCGGGAGATGGTCGAGCGCATGAACAGCGGCGCGGTGATCTTCGCCTGCGCCAACCCCGTCCCGGAGATACTGCCGGACGAGGCGAAGGCCGCCGGAGCCGCCGTCGTGTCCACTGGGCGGAGCGACTATCCCAACCAGGTCAACAACGTGCTGGCTTTTCCCGGGATATTCCGCGGCGCGCTCGACGCGCGCGCCCGGGAGATAAACGAGCCGATGAAGCTCGCCGCGGCGAAGGCCATTGCAGCGCTCGTGAGCGACGGGGAGCTGTCGGACGAGTACATCCTGCCCCCCGCCTTCGACCCGAGAGTGCGCGACGCGGTGGCCGCCGCCGTCTCTGCCGCCGCCCGCGAGACCGGCGTCGCGAGGATATAAAATACCCCGGTATACCGGAGCAAAAAACAGCCTGTCATCCAGAGGCGCAAGCCGAAATATCTTTCCCGACCGAGAAAGATCCTTCGCTGCTCGCTCAGGATGACAGGTTTTTTATGTTCTGCCCCGTTTTCGCTCCTCAGAAGACGGAGCTCAGCCACCCGCTGACCGGGAAATACGCTATGGGCAGAAATATGGCCGGGAGCATGTTGGCGACCTTTATCCGCTCCCTGCCGAGACCGAGCATGTTTATAGCCATGCCGATGAGTATCGTCCCGCCGACGGCGGACATCTCCGTCACGACGGCCGCGCTCAGCGCCGGGGCGATAAGCCCCGCGAGCAGAGTAAGCCCGCCCTGAAACAGCAGGATAAAAACGACCGAGCAGGTCACGCCGATGCCCATCGCCGCGCCGAAGGCCATGGACGAGACGAGATCGAGCGTGCTTTTGGCGTAAATAATGGTATAGTCGTGGTTTATCCCGGCCTCGAGCGAGCCCATTATGGTCATCGAGCCGACGCAGAACAGGATGCAGGCCGAGACGAAGCCCTCCGTGAAGCGGCTCTCCGTGACCCTGCCGCGGAGCAGCCTGTCCTTTATAAAGTCCCCGGCGCGCTCTATGCCGTCGTCGATACGCAGCAGCTCGCCCAGCGCCGTGCCGAGCGCCATGCAGATTATGACGCACAGCAGCTCCTGCGTCCCGATGGCACTCGAGACGCCTATCACCAAAGTACACAGCGCGAGCGCCTTAATCAGCGCGTTTTGCAGGCTTTCCTTGAGCCTGTTTTTAAAGAGGATGCCGAGGAGGCTCCCGACGAGCACCGTCCCCATGTTTACAAATACAGCCGGCATATGACACGCCCCAAACTTCTTTATTTTTTCTCCGCGAGATGAGCCTTTAAAAACAGCAGCGCCTGTCTGTAGCCCTCGAAGCCGAGACTCGTATAGGTCTTCAGGCAGGCGAGACCCGCGTAGGACAGCTTTCGAAAATCCTCGCGGCCGTTCACGTCCGTGAGGTGCACCTCGACGGCCGGGATGGCCACGGCCTTGAGCGCGTCAAGTATGGCGACGCTCGTGTGAGTATAGGCGGCGGGGTTGATGACGATGCCGTCGAAAGCTCCATAGGCCTCCTGTATCTTATCCACAATGTCGCCCTCGTGGTTAGACTGGAACAGCTCCGCCTCTATCCCCTCTTCGCGGCAGCAGCGCCATATGAACTCCTCGAGGTCGGCAAAGCTCCTTTTGCCGTAGATATCCGGCTCCCGGAGGCCGAGCAGATTGAGATTCGGCCCGTTGATTACAAGTATCTTCATTTAAACGCCTCCGCTATATGCGCGACCGTCTCCTCTATCGCACCGTCGTTGCCGGCGGTCATGTCGGCAAAGCGCGCGTACATCGGCCGCCGCGTCTCGTACAGCTCGCTCAGGTCGCTCCCGAGCGATATCGGCCTGCCTTCGCGCGCGAGAGCGCCGACCTCCCGCGTTATCCAGACTATGCGCCCGTTCTGATGCAGCGGCGCGTAGTTTTCCTCCCGCGTGACGCAGCCGCCGCCCGTGGATATGACCGCCCCGGAGAGCTTGCCGAGCTCGGAGAGCGTCTCGGTCTCGAGCCGGCGAAACCGCGCCTCGCCATAGCGCGCGAATATCTCGGGTATCGTCATCCCTGCCTTCTCCTCGATGAGCGCGTCCGCCTCATACACGGGTCTGTTCAAGAGCGTGCCGAGCCTTGCCGAGACGCTCGTCTTGCCGCTGCCCGGCATACCGACAAGGATTATGTTCTGCATTTCATTCGAGAGCTTCCGCTCAATATCGGCTATCGCGCCGTCGGCTATGGCGCTGCCGGTGAACAGCTCCGCGCTCCCCTTCGCCTGTGCCACCAGCATATACAGCCCGCTCGCGCGGGGAATGCCGAGGCTCTCGGCCTGTAGCATCAGCGCCGTGCGCGCCGGGTTATACACCACGTCCAGCGCGCCCCGGCAGCATGGGAACTGCCGCAGGTCGGCGGAGGACGCGCCGTTATCGGGGTACATTCCGACAGGCGTCGCGTTCACGATTATCTCCGCGTCGCCGTGGCGGGAGAGATTGCCGTAATTATCCTCCCCGCGGCGGGAAACAACGGTGACGCTCCCCGCGCCGAGCTCGCGGAGCACCGCGCAGACCGTGACCGACGCGCCGCCCGTGCCGAAGACCAGCGCCTTCTTCCCCACGACGTCTATGCCGCTGTGCCGCACAAGCTTTTCGAAGCCGTAGGCGTCGGTATTGTCGCCGAATATGCTGCCGTCCGGGCGGCGCACGAGCGTGTTCACGCTCCCGATGCGCCTCGCCCTGTCGGAAAGCTCAACGCAGAGCGGTATGACGGTCTTTTTATAGGGGATGGTGACGTTCAGCCCGTCCCAGTCCCCGTTTGTCACAAAGTCCTCCACCTCGTCCGCGGCGCGCTCATAGAGCCGGTATTCATAGGGCGCGAGCAGGGCGTGTATCCGCGGGGAATAGCTGTGGCCGAGCTTTTCCCCGAGCAGGCCGTATCTGCCCATCATATCACCTCGCTGTAGCTGCCGAGATATGAAAACTCCTCGCATACGGACTGCAG
This sequence comes from Oscillospiraceae bacterium, assembly GCA_034933465.1. Classification (GTDB taxonomy): domain Bacteria; phylum Bacillota; class Clostridia; order Oscillospirales; family Oscillospiraceae; genus Limivicinus. Next base: position 14,873 of record JAYFNM010000001.1, read on the forward strand.
CTCGCCCATGAGCTGGATAAAGCGCGGCGAATACACGGAGGTCTCAAGGTCGAAGTAAAACATGAACTCGAAATTGCGCTCCGGTATGGGGCGGCTCTCGAGCTTGTTGAGGTTTATCCCCAGCGCGTAGAAGCGGGAGAGCACCTTGTAGAGCGAGCCCGGCCTGTGCGGCAGGACCATCATAAGGCTGGTGCGGTCGGCGCCCGGATAAATCTCCAGCGCCTTCGAGATACAGATAAAGCGGGTGTAGTTGTTGCCCTGATCCTGCACGGAGGCGGCGATGCTCTCAAGCCCGTAGAGCTCCACGCACGAGCGCGAGCAGAGCGCCGCGACGTCGCCCCGGCCGGATCCGGCCACCATCTTCGCGGCGGCGGCGGTGTTCTCGCAGGGGATGACCCTCACGCCGGGGAGCTTTTGCAGAAACTGCCCGCACTGGCTTATGGCCTGCTCGTGCGAATATATCTCCTTGATATCCGTTATCCTCGCGCCGGGTACGGCGAGCAGATTGTGATCCACCTTCAGCCTTATGCTGCGCACGATGCGGAAGTTGTGGCTCATCATCAGGTCGTACACCGCGTTGACGGAGCCGGCGCTGCTGTTTTCGAGCGGGATGACGCCGTAGCGGCAGAGCCCCTTTTCTATCGCCGAAAACACCGCGTCGAAGGAGGAAAAATACAGCACCGCCGGCAGCCTGAACAGCTTTTCGCAGGCGAGCTGCGAGTACGCGCCCTCCACGCCCTGACAGGCGACCGAGGCGTCCTCGGGGAACAGCGGGGGCGTCGCGGCTATCGCGCGACTTATCTCGTCCGTCAGCGAGGACTTCACGCCGAGCAGGCGGTTCTGGCGGCTCCGGCTCAGCTCGAGGATGAGCGAGAAGAGCGAAACGGCGTATTCGCGGATATCCTCCGGGGTCTTCCGCGCGATATCCAGCAGCTTTTCCTGCTCGCGCTTCGCGTCGAGCACGTTCAGCCCGTTTTCCTTCTTAAATTCCGCTATCTCCGCGGCGACGTCCATGCGCTGTGTGAACAGCCTTACAAGCTCGCCGTCGATATTGTCGAGCCTGTCTCTGTAGTCTGAAAGCTCCATATGCTACCTCGTCTCTTTCCTGCGCGCTAGAAGCGCGTCGTATATGGCCACGGCGGCCGCGGCCTCGATGCACGGCACCGCCCTCGGGACGATGCAGGGGTCGTGTCGCCCCTGTATGCGCAGCTTTACCGGCTGCATCGTCTGCATGTCCACGCTGTCCTGCTCCAGCGCTATGGACGGCGTCGGCTTTATGGCGGCTGTGAACACGAGCGGCGCGCCGTCGCTTATTCCCCCGAGGATGCCGCCGCAGTTGTTCGTCGCGGTCGTTACAGCGCCGTTTTCTATCACAAAGGCGTCGTTGCTGGCGCTGCCGGTCATCTCGCTCGCGGCGAAGCCCGCGCCGAACTCTATGCCCTTTACCGCCGGGATGCCGAAAACTATCGCGGCGATGCGGTTCTCCATGCCGCCGAACATCGGGTCGCCGAGCCCGGCGGGCAGATGCAGCGCCCTGCATTCAATAATGCCGCCGACCGAGTCGCCCAGCGCCTTCACCTGTAGGATGCGCGCCTTCATCTCCTCCCCGCGCTCCGCGTTGACGACCGGGAAGGCTCTGCCAGCGGTAGAGACCGTGAGCTCGCCCTCATCCCGCACGCCGCCGAGAGCGAGGATGCGGGAGATTATCTCTATCCCCTCGCGGCGCAAAAGCTGCGCGCAGATTCCCCCCGCGACGCAGAGCGGAGCCGTGAGCCGGCCGGAGAAATGCCCTCCGCCGGAGCTGTCCTGCGAGCCGCCGTATTTTAGCGCGGCGGTGTAGTCGGCGTGTCCCGGTCGCGGAACCGAGCCGAGCGCGGCATAGTCCGCGCTTCGGGTGTCCGTATTTCTGATTATCGCCGTCAGCGGCGCGCCGCAGGTGACGTCGCCGCGCAGTCCGGAGAGGAACTCCGGCTCGTCCGCCTCGCGGCGCGCGGTGGAATACGCCGCCCTGCCCGGGGCGCGGCGGAGCATAAAGCGCCGCAGCTCGTCAAGGTCTATCCTCTCCCCGGCGGGCAGTCCCTCAAGGGTCATGCCGACGGCGGGCGAGTGCGACTGGCCGAATATCGTAAGACGCAGGTTTTCTCCGTAGCTGCTGCTCATGTTTTCCCTCCTGTCAGTGCGGCAAAATCCTCCCAGAAGCGCGGATAGGATTTTGCGACCGTCTCCGCGCCGTCAACCGTGACGGCGCCCCGGCTCGCGCAGGCGGCGACCGCCGCGGACATCGCGATGCGGTGATCCCCCGCCGAGTCCGCCTCGCCGCCGGTCAATTCCGGCACGCCGCGGATCACAAGCCCGTCGTCGAGCTCGGTTACATCCGCGCCGAGCGCGCCGAGCAGCCGCGCGGTGCTCCTAAGCCTGTCCGACTCCTTGAGCCTGAGCCGCCCGGCGTTTCTGACGCGCGTCTCGCCCTCCGCGACCGCCGCGACGACGCTCAGCGCCGGTATGAGGTCGGGTATGGGCGCGGCGTCAATCTCGGTCGCGCGAAGCGCGCCCCTTCTCACCCTTATCCCCTCGCCGTCCCGCTCGACCACAGCGCCGAAGCGGCGCAGAATGTCGAGCGCGGCTCTGTCCCCCTGATGAGAGGCCGCGTCCAGCCCGAAGACGCTTATCCCGCCGTCCGACAGCGCGCCCGCGCAGAAGAAGAAAGCGGCGTTGGAATAGTCCCCCTCGACCTGCAAGCGTGCCGACAGCCTCCCGCGCTGGGAGCCCGGCAGACGCCAGACCCGCCCTTCCCTTTCAAAGCCGACGCCCGCGCGCCTGAGCGCGTCCTCGGTCATGCTTATATACGCGGCCGATTCAATATCGCCCGTGACAGCGAGGCGGCTGTCCTCCTCAAGGCGGGGCAGCGCCATCAAAAGCGCGGAGATATACTGGGACGACACGTTCCCCGGCAGGGCGTAGTCCCCGCCGTGAAGCTTCCCGGAGCAAAAAAGCCCGTCCCCCTCGCGCCTGAGCGCCATCCCGTGAAAGCCCAGCTCCGCGTCCAGCGGCGCGAGCGGTCTTTCCGGAAGCCGTCCCTCCATCTGGAAGACCGCCTCCGCCCCCAGCGCCCCGACGAGGGGCAGCAGGAAGCGGAGCGTGGAGCCGCTCTCGCCGCAGCGCAGCGCGAGCCGCCCCCCCGGCGCGGCCTCAAGGGGTCTCACGCGCAGCTCCCCCGGCGCGCTCTCGCGGATATCCGCGCCGAGCGCGTTCAAGCAGCTCACGGTGGCGGCTATATCCTTTGATAACCCGCCGCAGACGAGCGTGGTCTCCCCGCTGCCGAGAGCGGCGCATATCAGCAGCCTGTGCGCCTGTGATTTGGACGCCGGGACGGCGACGCGCCCCGTGCGCCCGCCCGGCGCGACGGCAACTCTCATTTAAGCCCTCCCGCGCGCAGCCATTCCGTGATATCCTCCGCCCCGACCTTCTCGATGCGGCAGCGGCCTATCTCCTCCGGCACGACGAGGCTGATGCTCCCGCCGCGCAGCTTCTTATCGGACAGTATAGCCCGGTATATCTCATCCGCCGGATATTCGACCGCGTCCGGCAGGCCGTACATTGCCAGAATGTCTAACAGGGCGCTCAGCGTGTCCGCGGAGCAGATACCCTTTTCATGCGCCGCGCGCGCGATGACCGCCATGCCTGCGGCGACGGCCTGCCCGTGCAGCACCGAAAAGCCGCTGCAGGCCTCCACCGCGTGGCCGACGGTGTGGCCGAGGTTCAAAAGCTGCCTGCAGCCCGTGTCGAATTCGTCGCGCGCGACTATCCCGCTCTTCATCTCGACGCAGGTTCTTATCACGCTCTCCGCCTGCTCGCAAACGGGCGTCGCGGCGAGGGAGCGGAAAAAGTCCGCGTCGAAGAGGACGGCGTATTTTATCACCTCGGCACAGCCGCACCTGTACTGCGCCTCCGGCAAGGTTTTCAGCGTGTCCGGGTCGCAGAGGACGGCGCGCGGCTGGTAAAAGCAGCCGACCTGATTTTTGCCCGTGGGGAGGTCTATGGCGGTCTTGCCGCCGACGGAGGAGTCCACCGCGGCCAGAAGCGTCGTCGGCAGCTGGATAAGCTCCATCCCGCGCTGATAGGTCGCGGCGGCAAAGCCCGCGAGATCGCCCGTCACCCCGCCGCCGAGGGCAATGACGGCGTCGCTCCTGTCAAAGCGCGCCCTTGAGAGCATATTGAGCAGCTTTTCATAGTTTTTGAAGCTTTTCGACCGCTCCCCCGGCTCGAGGACGAGGCTCTTCACCTCTATCCCGGCGCGCTCAAGCGAGGCCGTTACACGGCCGCCGTACAGCGGATAGACATTCTTCCCTGATACCACCAGCGCCCTTTTCGCGCCCGCGGCGGCGGTCTCCCCGACGCTATCGAGCAGGCGGCTTCCTATAAGAACGTCGTATTCCTTCGACGCCGCGACATGCACCCTTGTCAACGTCCGTCCACCTCCTCCTTGAGCTTCCTGCCATCCTCCAGCAGCTGCGCGAGCCGCGCCTCGTCCCCGGCGGCGAGCGCCTGTCTGTATTTTAGCAGGCTTTCGCTTATGCAGTCTATCTCGCGGATGAGATTATCCCTGTTTTCAATAAACAGCTCCGCCCACATGGGCGCGTTGAGCCAGGCGACCCTCGTCATATCCCTGTAGCTGCCGGCGGAAAAGCCCTTGTGCAGCAGCGCCGTCGGGCTCTTGATATAGGCGTTGGAGACGACGTGCGCGAGCTGGGAGGTAAAGGCGATGGTCCTGTCGTGCTCCTCGGCGGTCGTGACCGAGACAAAGGCAAACTCCGCCGGAGCCAGCAGCTCCTTTACGCGGCTGAGCAGCGCTATATCGTCGAAGACCGGAGGAACTATCACCATCGGCGCGCCGTGATAGAGGTTCGCGCGGGCGTATTTATAGCCCGAGTAGTGCGTACCGGCCATGGGATGCCCGCCGAGATAGGTGAAGCCGTAGTCCCGCGCTATCGGGAAGCAGGCCGCGCAGACCGCGCGCTTTGTGCCGCAGCAGTCGATGACGACCGGCTTTTTCCCGATGTGCGGCGCCATGGCGCGCAGATATTCTATCGCGGCTCCGGGGTAGAGCGCGACGAGCACCAGATCGCAGTCCGCGATATTCTCCTTCGTGAGCTCTCCATCGACGGCTCCGCTCATCACGGCGAAATCGTAGACCGAGCGCCCCCGGTTGTGCGCCAATACGGTGTGGCCCTTCTCATGGTAGGCCTTTGCGAAGGAGCCGCCTATAAGCCCCAGACCCACGACGCCGACCGTCATTGCGCCACCGCCTCTCTGACCCTGCGCACCTTCTCGGCCAGCGCCGCGTACTCCTCCGGGCGGAGGGACTGCGCGCCGTCGCAGAGGGCGTGCATCGGGTCGTTGTGCACCTCGATTATGAGGCCGTCGGCTCCGCAGGCGGCTCCGGCGAGCGCCATGGGCGGTACCAGGCGGGCGATGCCGGTCGCGTGGCTCGGATCGACGATCACCGGCAGGTGCGTCAGCTCGTGGAGCATAGGCACGGCCGAGAGGTCGAGCGTGTTTCTGGTGTAATCGCTGAAGGTGCGGATGCCGCGCTCGCAGAGGATGACGCGCTCGTTGCCGCTGGCCATGATGTACTCCGCGCTCATAAGCAGCTCCTTGAGGGTGTTGGCAAGGCCGCGCTTTAGCAAAATGGGCTTGTTGACCTTGCCGAGCTCGCGCAGCAGGTCAAAATTCTGCATATTTCTCGCCCCGACCTGCAACATGTCCACATCCTCAAACAGCGGCAGATCGACGACGCTCATAATCTCGGTGACGAAGGGCAGCCCCGTCTCGCGCCGGGCGACCTTAAGCAGCTCCAGACCGGGAGCCTTAAGGCCGGGAAAATCGTAGGGAGAGGTGCGCGGCTTGAAAGCGCCGCCGCGCAGCATCTGCGCACCCGCCGCCTTGACGGCCTTCGCGACGGTCACTATCTGCTCCTCGGTCTCGACCGAGCAGGGACCGGCGATCATACAGAAATTGCCCCCGCCGATTTTGACCTCGCCCACCTCGACCACCATGTCGTCCGGGTGGAACTTCCGGTTGCAGCATTTGAACGCCTCGGTCACTACCCTGACCGCGCTCACGATGTCGAGGCTCGCGATGAGATCCGCGTCCACATGGCTGGTGTCGCCGATAAGCCCGAGCACCGTCTGGTACTCCCCCTCCGATATATGGATACGCAGTCCGAGATTTTTCAGCCATGCTATGAGCTGGTCTCTTTTTTCATCGGGAACCCCGTTTTTCAGAACAACGATCATCTTTCCGTCCTCATCTTTCCGATCTCTCGATCAACACGGCTTTCGCCAATTTTCGCCCGTGCTCCGGCATAAAAAACGCCGCACAGGCGTAACCTGTGCGGCAATATAAGCGTTAATACCGGCCTATTTTTGCGCCACAAATTACCCTACTACGAAATCATAGTAAAGTAATAATAGTATGCGGCAAAAACGAAGCTCTTCATAGCAGTTCTCCTGACCTCTATCAAAGCAGCCGCCTGTGGCTTGTGTTAAATATATCCGCTTTGTGCCGGCGTGTCAAGCCCCAATAATACACAAATTTTCCCCCTTTGCGACGGATATTCTCAGCACCCGGCGCTTTTCCCGCTCCTATTCGCGCAGGTATTCGCGCAAAAGCTCCACCGCCCGGCGTTCGAGCCGGGATATCTGCACCTGCGAGACGCGCATGACGCGCGCGCAGCTCTGCTGGGTCATGCCGTGATAATAGCGCAGCGCGACGACCTGGCGCTCTCTGTCGGGCAACTTTTCTATGGCCGCCCTGAGGGCGACGTGCTCCACAAGCTTCTCCTCCGCCCCGTAATCCCCCAGCACCAGCTCCAGCGTGAAGCCGTCCTCCCCGCTCTCCCGCTGCAGGCTCTCGGCGCGGCCTGTCGCGGTCTCGGCAAAGGCGATGTCCTCCGGGCTCATCTCCAGCTCGCTCGAAAGCTCGCATATCGTCGGCTCGCGGCCGATGCGCTGCTCGAGCGAAACACGCGCGGCGCGTATCTGCGCCGCCTGCTCCTTGATGCCGCGGCTGACCTTGACCGTGCCGTCGTCGCGCAAAAAGCGCCGTATCTCGCCGGATATTTTCGAAACGGCGTAGGTCGAAAACTTTGTGCCGTAGCTCTCGTCAAAGCCCTCTATCGCCTTGAGAAAACCCACGCAGCCGAGCTGATACAGGTCGTCGGCGTCCACCCCACGGCCGAAAAACCTGCGCGCGATGCTCCAGATGAGGCCGGAGTTTTCCTCTATCAGGCGGCCGGCCGTCTCGCGGTCGCCCCCCTTGGCCGCCTGAATGTCCCTGAAAATATCCCCGCTCATGCCCTGCGCTCGCGCGTGCGTATGCCCCTGAGCATGACCACGGTCGTCCCCTTGCCCGGCGCTGATTTGACCTTGAGCTTGTCCATGAAGCTGCCCATTATCGTAAAGCCCATCCCGCTGCGCTCCTCGCCGCCGGTGGTATACAGCGGCGTCATTGCCCGCTCCACATCCTCTATTCCGAGACCCCAGTCGCGCACGTATATCTCGAGCAAGCCCCCCTCCAATATGCGCAGGCGCATACCTATCCGGCCTATTCTGTCGGGATAGGCGTGTACTATGCAGTTCGTCACCGCCTCGGATACCGCGGTCTTTATGTCCCCCAGCTCCTCCATCGTCGGGTCGAGCTGCGCGGCGAAGGCCGCCGCGGCGGTGCGCGCGAAGGCCTCGTTGCAGCTCCTGCTCGGAAAGTCGAGCTTTATGTAATTCAGGCTGTTCATTGTTCCCTTTTCCCTCCTATTTATTGAGTGCCACAGGCACAAGTCTCTCTATCCCGGACGCGTCTATTACGCGCAGCGGCTGCTTGGACGGGTTCTCGACCCAGGCTCTGCCCCCGAGCGCCCTCATGCGGCGGCTGACGCGGATGATGACGGCGATGCCGGACGAATCCATAAAGCTGAGGGACGACATGTCGAGCGCACAGTCGCGCGGCAGATACTCGTCGAGCAGCTCGTCTATGGATCTGATCGTGCATCTGGCCTCGTGGTGATCGAGCTCCCCGCTGAGAAATATCGTCAGTTTTCCGGCGGAAAAGGCGGTGCTGATATTCATCTTCTGTTCTCCTGTCTGTAAGCATTTTTCTGCAAAAAAATGGCGCTGCATACCATAAGTATGTAGTGCCATTTTATTACCCTTTATTTGAAAAAAACGTCGAAATCGGGGGCGGGCTCAATCTTTCCAGAGCCAGCAGACAAGTCCGTCCGAAAACTCCATGCCGAGCTTTTTCTGAAGCTGCATGGACGCCGTGTTGCCGGCGAAGACCTGCCCGTAGGGCACGTGCCCCTCGTCGAGCTCCATGTTGACGTATCTGCGCTCGAGCGCCTCCGCGACGCCGCGGCGGCGGTACTCCGGCAGGACGACGAGCAGCCCCATCGAGCCCTCCGCGTGTCTGCCCATGAAGCCCGCGATGCGCCCGCCGGCAAAGGCCCCGTACAGGACGCCGCGCGTGAGCAGGTACTCCATATACTCCTCGTTGTGCTCGGAATACGTCTCCGTTATGAAGCGCGTGTACTCCACGCCGAGCCGCCTTATGTCGCAGCCCGCCGGCTCCGGCAGCGCGCCGCCGGTATACGCGAACTGCCGGCTCTCCTCGCCCGCGTGGAGGCCGCATTTTTCGCACAGCGCGGCCTTCTGCGCCATGTCGCGGATGACGACGCCGCCGTATTCCTTCGCCTGTGCGAGCGACAGGGCAAGCTCCGTGCTGCCGCAGGCGAGCATCAGGCAGCTCCCCTCGTCCGTCACGAGCGCGACGCCGTCGTCCCCGGCGTAGATTATCTCTCCCAGGCCGCGGCGTATGCCCTCGATCATGTCGATATTGCGCAGCGTGTCCCTTTCGAGATATTCCAGCGCTTTTCCTCTCATGCTCCCGCCCGGGTCATTTCCCGATGTGCTCGAGGCTGAGTCTGAGGTTGTCTATCAGCGCCTCGAGCTTCGCCTTCTTCTCGCGCTCGATATTGACGATGTTCTCCGGCGCGCGGGACACGAAGTTCTCGTTTGCGAGCTTGGCCAGCTGCCCCTCGAGCTGCTTTTCGGCGTTGGCAAGCTCCTTGCTGATGCGCGCGCGCTCCTTCTCAAGATCGACAAGGTCGGCCATGGGCATGAACATGCGGGCGTTGTCCGTGATGACGGAGACCATGCCCTCGCTCCCGGCGGGCGGCGCGTCGAGCACGCTCACCTCCCCGGCGTAGGCGAGCTTTTTGATATAGCTCACGCCGGCGTCGAAGGCGGCTTTCCTGTCGGTGGCGATGATAAGGTGCGCCTTTCTGGACGGCGGCACGTTCATCTCCGCGCGGCGGGCGCGGACGGCCTTGATGGCGTTCATCACCATCTCGAAGTTCTGCTCGTCCTCCGGGAAATTCAGCTCCGCCCGGAATTCGGGGTAGCGCTCTATCATGAGCGCTTCGCCCTCGTGGGGCAGCGCCTGCCATATCTCCTCGGTGATGAACGGCATGAACGGGTGCAGCAGCTTGAGGGTCTCGGTCAGCACATAGAGCAGCACCTTCTGCGCGGCGAGCTTCGAGCGCTCGTCCTCGCCGTTGAGGCGGGGCTTGGTCAGCTCTATATACCAGTCGCAGAAGCTGTCCCAGATGAAGTCATATATCTTGCCCGCGGCGACGCCCAGCTCGAAGCTATCCATGTTGTCGCAGACCTCTCTGACCACGTCGTTGAGCTTGGAGAGTATCCACCTGTCCTCTATCTCCAGCGTCTCCGGCAGCTCGTTTTTGTCTATGGTCAGGTTCATCATCACAAAGCGGGAGGCGTTCCATATCTTGTTGCAGAAGTTCCGCATCGCCTCGCACTTCTCGACGTAGAAGCGCATGTCGTTTCCGGGGGAGTTGCCGGTGATGAGGTTGAAGCGCAGCGCGTCCGCGCCGTAGGCCTCCACCATCTCCAGCGGGTCGATGCCGTTGCCGAGGGATTTGGACATCTTGCGCCCCTGGCTGTCGCGCACAAGGCCATGGATGAACACGGTCTCAAACGGCTCCTTGTCCATCTGCTCCATGGCGGAGAATATCATGCGGGCGACCCAGAAGAAGATTATATCGTAGCCCGTCACCATGACGCTCGTCGGATACCAGTAGCTCAGATCCGGGGTGTTCTCCGGCCAGCCCATCGTCGAGAAGGGCCAGAGCGCGGAGGAAAACCAGGTGTCGAGCACGTCCTCGTCGCGCGTGATGTTCCTGCTGTGGCAGCATTCGCACTCGGTCGCGTCCTCGCGGGAGACGGTGATATGGCCGCAGTCGGCGCAGTACCAGGCGGGTATCTGATGCCCCCACCAGAGCTGGCGGGAGATGCACCAGTCGTGCACGTTCTCCATCCAGTTGAGATAGGTCTTTGTAAAGCGCTCCGGCACGAACTTTATGCGCCCGTCCTTCACGACCTCTATGGCCTTCTTTGCGAGCGGCGCCATCTTCACAAACCACTGCGGGCTTGTGAGCGGCTCCACGACCGTGCCGCAGCGGTAGCAGCAGCCGACATTATGGCTGTAGGGCTCCACCTTGACAAGATAGCCCTGCTCCTCGAGATCGGCGACTATGGCCTTTCTGGCCTCGTAGCGGTCCATCCCGTCGTATTTGCCGCCGTTGATGATCCTCGCGTCCTCGTCGATGACCTTGATCTGCTCAAGGCCGTGGCGCAGGCCGACCTCATAGTCGTTGGGGTCGTGGCAGGGCGTCATCTTGACGGCGCCCGTGCCGAAGCCGAGCTCGACATAGTCGTCCGCGACGATGGGCAGCCTGCGCCCCACGAGCGGGAGGATGGCGTTCTTGCCCACAAGGTGGGTGTAGCGCTCGTCGGCCGGGTTCACGGCGACGCCGCTGTCGCCCAGCATAGTCTCAGGGCGGGTCGTCGCGATGATGAACTCCTCGTCGGAGTTCTCGATGGGGTATCTGATATACCAGAAGTGGCCGGGGATGTCCTTGTATTCGACCTCGGCGTCGGACAGCGCCGTGCGGCAGTGCGGGCACCAGTTTATGATGCGGCTGCCCTTGTAGATGAGACCCTTGTCGTAGAGGTCGCAGAAGGTCTCGCGCACGGCCTTGGCGCAGGTGTCGTCCATGGTGAAGCGGCCGCGGCTCCAGTCGCAGGAGACGCCCATGCTCTTCTGCTGCTCGACTATCCTGTCGCCGTACTCGTCCTTCCAGGCCCAGACGCGCTCAAGGAACCTGTCGCGGCCGAGGTCATAGCGGGTCTTTCCCTCCTCCTTGCGGAGCGTCTCCTCGACCTTTATCTGCGTTGCGATGCCCGCGTGGTCCACGCCGGGCAGCCACAGCGCGGAGTAGCCCTGCATCCGCTTATAGCGGACAAGAATGTCCTGCAGCGTCGCGTCGAGCGCGTGCCCCATGTGGAGCTGACCTGTGACATTGGGGGGCGGCATGACGATGGAGAAGGGTTTTTTCTCCGGGTCAACAACGCCCTTGAAATACCCGCCCTGCATCCATTTATCATAGATCTTTTTTTCGACCTTCTGCGGTTCGTACACCTTTGGAAGCTCTTTCATCTTTTCTCCTCCTCATAAAATGAAAACGCCCCGAAGCACAAGGCTTCAGGGCGATAAAATACCGTGGTAC
>JAYFNM010000002.1:0-44060 GCA_034933465.1 Oscillospiraceae bacterium
CAGTATCGAGGCTTGGCTCAGGTGAGAAACTGGGTGAAGCTTAAATTTGCTGCCATGAATCTCAAAAAGCTGGCAAATTGGAAGTGGAGGGAACGCATTTTCATTTTAGATTTCCCCCTATTTTACCCCCAATACGTCCAACACCCGGCTTGTGCTTGATGCACAGCCGGGTTCTTCGACAGGCTGAAGCTGCCATCCTCTGGATGGCAGCTTTTTGCACGCCGTATGTCTCCCGCGCTGTTACGAGAGGTTGCCGGTCGCGTACATCAGCGCGGTCAGCGCGACGACGGGGGCGGTCTCGCAGCGGAGGATGCGCTCGCCCATGGAGCAGATATGCAGCCCCGCTATACGCGCGAGATCGGCCTCAAACTGCGCGAAGCCGCCCTCCGGGCCGGTGATTATCGCGGCGGTCTTCAGCTCCGGCGCCGCGCCGAGCACCTTGTCGAGCGCCTCGCGCTCGCCCGTCTCGTACATGAACAGGGCGATATCCTTTTTCAGCGCCGTGTCCAGCGCCCCCGCGAGATCGTTCGCCCAGCCGACCGTGGGGATGATCCCCCGGCCCGACTGCTTCGCGGCCTCCTCGGATATGCGCTGCCAGCGCTCGAGCTTCTTTTCGGGCGCCTCGGGCTTGGCCACGCAGCGGTCTGACGAAAAGAACAGAATCTCGTCCGCCCCGGCCTCCACGGATTTCTGGATGATATAGTCCGTCCTGTCGCCCTTCGGCAGGCCGCACAGCACCGTCGCCTTGACGGTGGGCTCGGCGGGACAGCGGACGACCTCCACCACCTCCGCCTCGGCCTGCTCCCTGTCGGTCTTCACGAGGCGGCACCTGTAGTCCGTGCCCTTGCCGTCGCAGATTATCACGTCCTCGCCCGGGCGCAGGCGCAGTACGCGCACATGCTCCGCGTCCCGGCCCTTGATTATAGCGGTGCCGCCGAAAATATTGGTTCCGGCCATAAAAAATCTCGCCATAGTTATCCCCGTCCAGTCCTCGTTTTGTTTTCTCGATTATCTCACAATTTCCGGCTCTTTGCAATACCGGACGCCGAAATCCCGCGCGCGCGGACCTGTGCGGGAGAATTTGCCGCGCCGGGACTTGACCCCGGCCTGATTTGGATTATAATGTTTTCATCTGTATATAAGAGGAGATCGCCGCCATGCCGACAACCTGGAACCGCTCCCCCGAGGAGTTTCACAAGATATACGCCGCCAACACCGACGCCTTTTACCGTGCAGGCAGCCCGTCGCTCGCCAAGGAGCTGGACGAATTCATGACGCGCTGCGCCCTCGCGCTGTGGAGCCGGGCGGGCAGCATCGGCCAGCGCCATGCGGACATGGCCAACGCCATATATTCCCGCAACCAGCCGAAGCCCCAGTGGCTGCTGTGGAACCTGACCGGCGCCGCCTGCGAGGAGGAGCTTTTCCTGCCGCCGGTGTTCTTCTGGAATCTCGCCGAGAGCGACGCGAAGCGCGGCACGGAGACCTCCCGCACCTTCGTGCGAATGCTCACGAACATCCTGCTCTATCTCGCCGCGGTGGACGACGACGTCACCTATGCCGAGGCGGAGTTTATCACCGAGTGCAGCGACAAGCTGACCGCCATCTGCGACACGAGCGGCGTGAAAAACAGCAGAGCCGGCCTCAACGCGCTCGATTTCGTCACCAGCGGCGAGCCGAGCTTTATCGACAAGCACCCGCAGCCCCAGACCGCCGGCGGGCAGGGCGCTTCGACCGCCGCGGCCGCCGCGCCGGAGAAGAAGCCTGACTTCGACGAGCTGATGGCGCAGCTGGAGGCGCTGGTCGGACTGGAGGACGTCAAGAAAGACGTCAAGAACCTCATAAACCTGATGAAGGTGCGCCGCCTCCGGCAGGAAAACGAGCTGCCCGTGCCGCCGATGTCGCTGCACATGGTGTTCATGGGCAACCCCGGCACCGGCAAGACCACGGTTGCCCGCCTCATAAGCGGGCTGTATGCCTCCATCGGCGTTCTGAGCAAGGGTCAGCTTATAGAGGTCGATCGCTCCGGACTCGTCGCGGGCTACGTCGGGCAGACCGCGCTCAAGACGCAGGAGGCCATTAAATCCGCGCTGGGCGGCGTGCTGTTCATCGATGAGGCCTACTCGCTCTCCTCCGGCGGCGAGAACGACTTCGGCCGCGAGGCGATAGAGACCATACTCAAGGCCATGGAGGATCACCGGGACGACCTGATAGTCATCGTCGCGGGCTACAACGGCCCCATGGAGAAGTTTCTCGACTCCAACCCCGGGCTCGACTCCCGCTTCAACAAGTATTTCTACTTCCCGGACTACAGCGGCGAGCAGCTTATGGCCATCTTCCGCTCCCAGTGCAAGAAGAACAGCTATAAGCTCAGCGCAGAGGCCGAAAAAGCCGCGACGGCGATGTTCACGGAGCTGTACGAGCACCGCGGTGACAACTTCGGCAACGGGCGCGACGTGCGTAACTGCTTTGAGAAGATGATAGTCCGCCAGTCGAACCGCGTCGCCGCGATGGACGCGCCGGACAAGGAGAGCCTGATGGCCGTCCTGCCGGAAGATCTGGTGGGCGAATGAGGATAAACGCGCTCCGCGGCCTGACGGAGGCGCAATGCGCCGCCGCCCTCGGCCTGTACAAAAAGCTTGGCTTCGCCGTCACCTTCCAGATGGATTACTACAGCCAGCCGATATAATAAAATACCGCCGTCCCCCGCCTGAATCGTCAGGCGGGGGACGGCGGTCTGATATCGGACGTGCCCCTGCGCGGCGGAGTTAACGACGCCTCCCGCAATGGCGCGGCGGGGCAAAGAAGCTGTCATCCTGAGCGCATCGCAGGATCCTTCCCGTGTAAAAAGTGCCATGGGGGGAAAAGATCATTCGCTGCGCTCAGGATGACAGTCAGGGGAGGCTCGGCGGCGCGCCGCGCCGCGCCGCGGCGAGACAAGGGTGCGCCGCGGCAGACGGCCTTCCGGCAAGCTTATTTAAAATGCACGTTGGGCTTGTAGAACTCGAAGATCACAGCGTCGTTATGCTTCTCGTTGCGCGGCTCGTGGCTGGTCCAGGCGACCCTCATCGCGCCCATGAGCTCGGCGAGCCTCTCCGCGGGGGGGCGGCGGCCTATGCGGTAGGCGATGAACTGCGGCCGCGCGATAAAGTTGAGCATGGTGCGGCTGAGCAGGAAGGCCTCGAGCCTCGACCGGCCGTCGTAATGCTTCGACGGCATGGCGAGCTGGCCGCGCACTATGTCCTTCGCGTGCAGCCGGAACCAGGCCACGATAAATGGGTTGAAGCTCTCCACGCACACGTCGCCCCGGTAGCGCTCGAGCAGCCTGTGCGTCTTTTCGCACAGCTCCCGGTTTTTGTGCCCGGTCTTGAGCTCCACTATGAGCGGGCTTCTCCCGCGCACCGCGGCGAGCACCTCGCTGAAAAGCGGGATGCTGTGCTCCGTGCCGCACAGGCGCAGGCTCCGCAGCTCCTCGAGCGTCTTCTCGTCCACCCTTGCGTGGACGCCGCACACCCTGTCGAGCGTATCGTCGTGAAAGACGACCACCTGTCCGTCCTTCGTGAGCTGCACGTCGAGCTCGATGCCGTATCCGGCCTTGGCCGCGAGACCGAAGGCCTCAAGCGAGTTTTCCGGCACGGAGCAGTCGCGCGTATGCAGACCCCTGTGGGCAAAATTCATGCCCGTGAACGGCGCCTTCTGCCTGCGCGTGGCGCGGCCGGGCGCAAGGATGAAGGCGGGCGCGGCCACCGCGGCCGCCGCGCACAGCAGCAGAGTTTTCTTTTCCATTTTTATTATCCTCCATTTCGCACAAACACACCGCCGTATATTATATCGGTTTTGTCTTTATTTTAGCACCGAGTTCGCGCACAGTCAAATTTTTGGTTGTATAAACCGCGCAAATAATGTAAACTTATTAAGAAATAAAAAAACTTGCGCGGCAGGGCGCAAAACGCCCCTCCGCCGACTTTTTTCAAATACAGAATGGGAGATTTCGGCAATGAAGCTCAACAACAAGCGCACTATCCTGGTCGGCCTGGCATTCCTCTCCATCTGCGCGTTCTGGCAGCTGTACGACAGCATCGTCCCCCTGATACTGACCAATACCTTCCATCTCAACGAGACCGTCTCCGGCGCCATCATGGCGGCGGACAACGTGCTGGCGCTGTTCCTGCTGCCGCTCTTCGGCGGCATTTCGGACAGGACGGACACGAAGCTCGGCAAGCGCACGCCCTTTATCCTCTTCGGCACGGGCTGCGCGGTGATCCTGCTCAACATTCTGTCCCTGCTGGACAACAGCTATGCCGCCTCTCCCGCCCCGTTCAAGCTGGTCTCCTTCGTCATCGTCCTCGGCCTGCTGCTCATCGGCATGGGCACCTACCGCTCCCCCGCGGTCGCGCTGATGCCTGACGTGACGCCGAAGCCGCTGCGCTCCAAGGGCAACGCCATCATAAACCTCATGGGCGCCGTGGGCGGACTGCTGTATCTGGCCGTCGCCGCCGTCATGTACCCCAACTCCAAGGTCGCGGGGCTTGCGCATGTCAACTATCAGCCGCTGTTTATCACTGTCTCGGCGATAATGTTCGTCGCCGTGGCGGTGCTGCTGCTCACGGTGAAGGAGCCGAAGCTCGTCGCGGAGAACCGCGCGCTCGAGGCGGGGCATCCCGAGTGGGATCTCGCGAAGGACGACGGCTCCGGGAATGAGGTGCTGCCGAGGGAGGTCAAGCGCTCGCTCGGCTTCCTGCTGGCCTCCATCGCGCTGTGGTTCTTCGGCTATAACGGCGTGACCACCTGGTTTACCACCTATGTCAGCAACGTCATGGGGCAGAGCCTCGGCGGCGCGTCGAAATGCCTGCTCATAGCGACCGCCGGCGCGATAATCTCCTACATCCCCGTGGGCGCGCTCGCCTCAAGGATCGGGCGGAAAAAGTCGATAATGTTCGGCATAATCCTGCTCGCCTCCTGCTTCGTGCTCGGCTTCTTCCTGACGACCGCCTTCTCCGAGATTAATTTCGCGATGTTCATCATCTTCGCGCTCGTCGGCCTCGCCTGGGCCGCCATCAACGTCAACTCCCTGCCCATGGTGGTGGAGATGTGCAAGGGCTCCGACGTCGGCAAGTTCACGGGCTATTACTACACCGCGTCCATGTCGGCGCAGGTGGTGACCCCGATACTCGCCGGTACGCTCATGCGGCACATAAGCTATAAAATACTCTTCCCCTATGCGGCTCTCTTTGTGGCGCTGAGCTTTGTGACGATGCTGTTCGTCCGCCACGGCGACACGCGCGTGGCCGGGAAACGCGGCCTCGACGCCTTCGAGGACATGGAGGACTGATATGATACGCGAGGTGCTGAGGCTCGGCGATGAGCGGCTTTACGAGGTCAGCGAGCCTGTCGCGCAGAGCGAGCTTGCGCTCCTCCCCGGCTGGGTCGCCGACCTGCACGACACGCTCATGGAATACCGGCGCGTTTACGGCGCCGGGCGGGCGGTGGCCGCGCCGCAGATAGGCATAAAAAAACGCCTGCTGTATATGTACACGGACAGACCCTTCGTGTTTATAAACCCCTCTCTCAGCTTTCCCGACGGGGAGACCTATGAGCTGCTGGACGACTGCATGTCCTTTCCCGGCCTGCTGGTGAGGGTGCGCCGCCACAGGAGGGCGGTGCTGCGGTACACGGACACGGACGGCGAGGCGCGCGAGCTGCGCCTTGAGGGCGACCTGTCGGAGCTTTTGCAGCATGAGTACGACCACCTCGACGGCATCCTCGCCACCATGCGCGCCGTGGACGGCAAGTCCTTTTATCTCGGGCAGATAAAGCGGGAGAGCCAAGCGTAGACCCGCCTGAGAAACTACCCCGGTTCATCCTTTCGAAGGACGAACCGGGGTAGTTTTTTTAAAATTCCATCATTACCTTGAGCACGGGCTCCGGGCGCTTGTCGGCCATCTCCATGGCCTCCGTAAAGCGCTCTATGGGATAGCGCTGGGTCACGAAGTGGCTCAGATCCATCCTGCCGTCCGCGAGTGCCCCGCAGATCAGCTCGAAATCCCGGCGCTGATACATATTGTAGGCCTTGAAATCCAGCTCGTGCTGCTGATGTATCTGGTAGGGGAAGCCTATGCCGTCGAGCATCAGCGCGTGCTGGATGAGCTGCCCGCCGCGGCGGGTTATTTTCGCCGCCTGCGTGAGCGTGGCCTCGTCCCCGTAGGCGAGGAAGGTCATGTCCACGCCCAGCCCGTCGGTAAGCTCCATTACGCGCGCGTAAAGATCCTCCTTCGCGCTGTTCACGGTGTGTTCGCAGCCCATGAGCCGAGCCTTCTCGAGGTTGAAGTCCGAGATATCCGCCATGACTATCAGCTTCGGGCCGTAGAGCCTCGCGCAGAGCAGATCGCCCATGCCTATCGGCCCCGCGCCGATGACGGCAATGGTGGACTCGGGTCTTATGTTGGAGTTCCTCACGGCATACATGCCGTTTGCGACCGGCTCGATCAGTGCGCCCTCCTCGTAGGACAGGCTGTCCGCAAGGTGGATCACCGTCTTCTCGGGGGTCACTATGTACTCGCCCAGCGCTCCGCTCCAGCCGTTTGCGCCCAGCACCTTTTTATTCGTGCAGACATTGTACAGGCCGTGCCGGCAGTACCAGCAGCTTCCGCAGCCGTAGTGCGGCTCCACCGCGACCCTGTCTCCGACCTTGAACTGCGTCACGGCCGCCCCGACCTCCACCACGTCGCCCGCGGCCTCGTGGCCGGAGACGATGGGCGGGATGCGGAAGGGATGCTTTCCGTAGAAGGCGTGCACCTCGGAGCCGCAGATGCCGCAGCAGCGGATGCGGATCTTGACCTCGTCCGCCTTCTCTATGCTCGGCTCGGGCATGTCGTCGCGGAAGGTCGCTTTTTGTATTGCTTCAAAATATCCGGCTCTCATCGTTGTAGTATTCCTTCAATTTATTTCGCGCCCGAAAGCAGGTTCGGGAGCAGCATGGAGATGGGCTCGATATAGGTCACGAGCAGCAGCGCCAGGATAGACGCAATGATGAGCGGTACTACGGCCTTGCACATCTCCTTGAGCTTTATTTTCGCGATGCCGCAGCCCACATAGAGGTTCACGCCCACAGGAGGCGTCACCAGCCCGATGGCGAGGTTGAAGACCATGATGCAGCCCAAATGGATGAGGTTTATATTCATGCTGGCCGCCACGGGGAGAAGTATGGGCAGCAGGATGTACAGGGCGGAGTTAGCGTCGATAAAGCAGCCGGCGATGAGCAGGATGACGTTGAGGATGAGCAGGAAAATGATCTTGTTCCCGCCGCTTATCGAAATGAGCGCAGCGCTCGCCTTGGAAGCGATGCCCGTGATGGTCAGCAC
The DNA here is from genome assembly GCA_034933465.1 of Oscillospiraceae bacterium. GTDB lineage: Bacteria > Bacillota > Clostridia > Oscillospirales > Oscillospiraceae > Limivicinus. Next base: position 7,359 of record JAYFNM010000002.1, read on the forward strand.
ATACGCGAAAAGGCTCGCGGTGCCGACGATGAGCATTACCACGGCGGTCTGAGCCACGCTGTCTATGAGCAGCTCCCACACGTCCTTGAGCCTGATGCTCCTGTAGATGAACAGTCCGACGAATATCCCGTATACGGCGGCTACCGCGGCGGCCTCGGTGGGGGTAAATATTCCGCCGTAGATACCGCCGAGAATGATGACCGGCATCAGCAGACCCCAGAGCGCGCTCCTGAACGCCTTCCAGCGCTGGGCGGCGCTGGCCTTCGGCAGCAGCTTCAGCTCCCTCTTTCTGTAAACGATCTGCGTGGCCGCGATGAGAAACACGCCCATCAGTATGCCCGGCACGATGCCCGAGGCGAACAGAGAGCTGACGGAGACGCTCGCGATGGAGCCGTAGATCACGAAGGTGATGGACGGCGGGATGATTATGCCGATGGCGCCCGAGGTGGACACCAGCGCGGCAGAATAGCTCTTGTCGTAGCCCACGTCGGTCATGGCCGGGATGAGGATAAGCCCCAGCGCCGCGACGGTGGCCGGGCCGCTGCCTGAGATTGCGGCAAAGAAGCAGGCGACGATGACCGTGACCAGCGCCATGCCGCTGCGCTTATGCCCTACCAGCGCACGGAAGAAGTCTATGAGCTTGCCGGAAATCCCGCTCCGCTCCATGATGTTTCCGCCGAGGATAAAGAAGGGGATGGCCAGCAGGACGAACTTGCTCGTGGAGGCGTAGAAGTTGGCCGTGACCGCCGAGACGGGGAGCGATTCCGAAAACAGCGCCGCGACGCTGGCTATGCCGAGGGAGAACGCGATGGGCACATTTAAAAACAGCAGCAGGAAAAACAGACCGAACAACACAAGCGCCGTCATTTGCTTTCCTCCCCCTTCGCTTTAATAAAGTTTCTGATAGCGAGCTGGATATAGCGCAGCATCAGTATCGCGCCGCCTATCGGCAGCCACATGCCGTACAGCCACTCCGGCCAGGACATTCCGGCCGTCTTGAGCTTGTTTGTGTACTCGTTCATCACCATGAAAAAGCCGTAATACACGATGAGCACCGAGAAAACGGCCGCGAGCAGGTCGCCGAGCAGCGCGATATAACGCTGCACCGCCGGCGGCATCAGGTCCGTAAGCAGGCTCAGCCCGAGATGCGCGCCGCGCTTCGCCGCCGTCGCGGCCCCGATGATGCTGAGCATCATCAGGCCGCAGGTGGTCAGCTCCTCGACGAAGGGCATAGAGCTGTTGAGCAGCTTCCGGGCGACAACGTTTACAAATGTCAGAATAAGCATCGCCAGCAACAGTGCCGCGCAGAAATGATCTTCTATTTCATTCAAAACTTTCTTCATCTTTACGCACCCTCGTGAGTTATTTTACATGCCGCTCTTACTTGACGTTGAACGCAGTGCAGGCCTCTTCGCCGTAAATGCCCTTGTACTCCTCGATAAGGTCGGCTATGACGGCGCGCCACTCGGCCACATCGTCTTCGGTGAAGTAATAGAACACGCAGCCGTTCTCGTCTTCGCACTTCTTGATAAGCGTCGCCTCGTTGTCAACGATCTGCTGGTTTACCTCTTTGCAGGCCTCTACGACGCAATCGCGGATGAGCTGCTGGGTGGCCTCGTTGAGCGCGGAGAACTTCTCCTGGTTGGCCATAAAGGTGAATGCCTCGTAGGTGTGGCGGCTGACGGCGAAATACTTCTGGACCTCCTGAATATTGTTGGAGTAGCAGGTGGAGATGGAGTTGTCATGGCCGTCGATGGTGCCCTGCTGGAGCGCGGAGAACACCTCGGACCAGCTCATGGCCTGGGGGGAGGCGCCGTAGGCCTGATAGAAGGCCATGAAGAAGTCGCCGCCGGGGATACGGATCTTCATGCCCTTGAGATCCTCGGGCTTCTGGATGGGATGGGTGTTGGAGGTCATCATCTTAAAGCCGTTGTGGACCGCGCCAAGATAGGTGAGCCCGCGCTGGCTGAGGACGCTGTCGAGATACTCGCCGCCCGCGCCGAAGAAGGCGTCCTCCGCCTCCTGATAGTCGGCAAAGAGCCAGGGCAGGGTGGAGACCATGACGGAGTTGTCCAGCCCGGAGATGATGCTGGTGGAATGGCAGTCCATGTCAACGGTGCCGTCGAGCAGCAGCTCCAGACCCTTCTGCATGTTGCCGGAGGCGAGCTGGTCGTTGTTATAGACGGTGATCGTGACCTTGCCGCCGGAGCGCTCCGAGACCAGCTCCGCGATACGGCGCGCCGCGGTGGTGTCGTTTGCGGTGTCTGTGCCGTTGCAGCTCATCTTGAGGGAGACCGTGTCGTAGGCGTCGAACTCTCCGGGTGTGGCGGCGGCGTCTGTCGCCGTGTTCTCCGCCGGGGCGCCGCCGCAGGCGCAGAGCGTAAACGCCATGGCCGCGAGCAGCAGGATTGCTATCAGCTTTTTCATTTTTTTCTTCTCCTTACGGTTTTTTATTTTTATTGCAGCAGGGTCTTTGCCTGTGCCGCAATATTTTCCACTGTTATGCCGTTGAGCGCCAAAAGCCGCTCATAGGGCGCGGACTGACCGAAGCAGTCCTGAATGCCGACCCGCCGGACCTTGCCGTGTCCGGCCTCCGCCACGCATTCGCAGACGGCGCTGCCCAGACCGTTGAGTATGTTGTGATCCTCTATGGTGACTATTCTCCCTATCTCGCCGATACAGGCGTTCACGCTGTCGGTGTCCAGCGGCTTTACTGTGTGCATGTCCAGCACTCGCGCGCCTATGCCCTCAGCCGCCAGCAGCTCCGCCGCCTCTATCGCCAGACGCACCGTGTCGCCCACAGCGATGAGCGCGACGTCCGCGCCCTCCCGGAGCCGAACGGCTTTACCTATCCTGAATTCCTGCTCTTCCCCGTAGATGACGGGTATTGCGTCGCGCGTAAAGCGGAGGAACATTGGGCCGTAGGTATTTGCGGCCTCGCGCACAAGCTTTCTGGCCGACACATAGTCCGCCGGCATTATGACCGTCATGTTGGGTATGCTGCGCAGCACGCCGATATCCTCTATGGCCTGATGGCTGGCTCCGTCGTTCGCGGGCGTCAGGCCGCCGTGCGAGCAGGCAATTTTGACGTTCAGGTTGGGATAGCATATCTCCTGCCGGATCTGCTCGCACATTCTCAGCGAGCCGAACACCGCGTAGGTGACGACAAAGGGGATCTTCCCCGTGGTCGCAAGTCCCGCGGCCACGCCGGCGCCGTTCTGCTCGGCTATGCCGACGTTCAGATACTGCTGCGGCAGCGCCTTTGAAAATTTGCCGGTCTTGCAGGATTTGCCGATGTCCACATCGACAACGTATATATCCCTGTTCTCCCGTCCGAGCTCCGCGATCTCATCGCCGAAGCCGTCGCGGGTGGGCACAAATCTGCCGAGCTCCATCAGTTTCTCCCCCTCTCAAGCTGCCTCATTGCGTCGGCGTACTGCTCCGCGTTCGGCGCAGTCCCGTGCCACTCCAGCTTATTTTCCATGAAGTCCACCCCCTTGCCCTTGACGGTCTTGGCGTTGATGAACTTCGGCCTGCCGTTTTGAGACTGCCTTATTTTGTCAAAAGTGTCAAGTATCTGCGCAAAATCGTGCCCGTCGATGTCGTAGGTCTCGAAGCCGAAGGCCGCGGCCTTCGCGCTCATGTCCAGCGGCGGCATGACCACGTCGCAGGGTCCGTCGAGCTGCAGGCCGTTATTGTCAAGGATAAGGATGAAATTGTCAAGCGTATATTTATTGGCGGTCATCATCGCCTCCCAGACTATGCCCTCGTCCATCTCGCCGTCGCCCGCCATGGCAAACACCCGGTAGGGCAGCCCGTCCCGCTTGGCGGCGATCGCCATGCCCACGGCGCAGGATGTGCCCTGCCCAAGCGAGCCTGTGGATATGTCTATTCCGGGGCATTTTTTCATGTCGGGGTGCCCCTGGAGGATAGAGCCCTCCTGACGCAGCGTGTGCAGCGCGCTCTCCGGGAAATATCCGAGCGTGCCCAGCGCCGCGTACAGGATGGGGCAGACGTGCCCCTTTGAGAGCACGAACCTGTCCCTGTCGGGGCGGCGCGGGTCCCGCGGGTCTATGTTCATCTCCGAAAAATACAGCGCGGTCACTATGTCCGCCGCCGAGAACGCCCCGCCGGGATGACCCGACTGCGCCTCGTATATCATGGTCAGCGCGACCTCGCGCAGCCGCTTTGCCTGTTCTGTGAGCCGCTTTATTTTCTCCTCCTGCAAAGAGCATCCCTCCCTAACAAATCTGCGGTTTTCGCGCGAAGCCCGAATCCCGCCTCTCCGCCCCTTCTGGGCAGATTGTCTATTTTTTGCCGATGTGCAACATTCAATGTTGAACAATGCATGGCCTAATAATAGACACCCTTGAATTCGTTTGTCAAGGGTGTCTTGTGATTTCGTACAATCTTTGGTGATATTTCACCAATTATAAGAATTTTTCCAGTAAAGATTGCTATATTCGAGCGCGGGCTCGATTTCCGCGCCCGGCTTTTTCTCAAGCGCGTCCAGGTGCATTCTGTGCGTTTTCACCAAATACTCCCTGTCGTTCTCCTCGAAGACTTTTTTGATAGTGCGGTATCTGGACTCGCAGGTCAAGTCCAGCAGGAATTCGTTGAGCATCACCGCCAGCGAGTTGTGCGTAGCCTTGGCTATGCCCTTGTGCAGGCGCATGTCCGCCTCCAGGATAGCCTGAATGTCATAGTTTTCCGCCATGAGCAGCGTGACCAGCTCTTCATACTGGCACTCGAGCGCGTAGGTCTCCTCCGGGCTCAGCCCTCTTTTGATGACCAGCTTGGATATGCCCATGTCGATTATCTCGCGCAGACCCGTCAGATCCTTGTAGGATTCCTGCTCGTGCAGAATAATGCTGTAGAGCATGGGGTTTATCATCTGCGGCGAAAACGCGCTGCACACGAAGGTGCCCTCCGGTCTGCGAACCTCAAGCACGCCGTAGGCGCGCAGCGTCTGGATCGCGGAGCGCAGGGAATTGCGGCTCACATGGAACGCAGAGATCAGCTCCATCTCCGGCGGAAGCCTGTCCCCCGGCTTGAGCTCGCCGGAGATGATCGCGTCCGTTATCTTGTTGATCACCTGCTGGACAACTGACTCGTTGTTGACCGGCGTAAGCATTTTCTTGTCGTTTTGCATTGCGTTGCTCCCTCTCATGTGAGTTGCGGCGGCCGGAAACATCCGGCGTCAAACCCTGCGATTTTTATAAAGTATAGCATCGCGCCTCTTTTTGGTCAACAAAATTCGGCCTGCACGGCCGGACGGCGCAGCCGCCAACGTCTTGCGGCGGGGCGGCTGAGAGAGGCGTTCTATAATAATTATATCCGGTCTATTCGCACTCGGGCATCAGCTCGGCGGAGATGATCTTCAGAATTGCGTCGAAGCGCTCCACTTCCCCGGCCGGAAAGCGCTCCTTTATGCGCTGCATGACGCGCAGCTCGTAGGTGCTGAGCAGCTCGGCATAGCGGTAGAACTTTTCCGAGAGGACAAGGTGGTACTCCCGCCTGTCCACAGACGAATTCTCCCGCTCCAGATAGCCTTTTTTTATCAGGCTGTTGACCTTATAGGTGGCGTTCGACTGGGAAATGTTCAGGAATTCCGCAAACTGCCCCACCGTGGGCTGGCCGAGCATCTTTATCACCTCGAGAGAGAACGCCTCCATCGCCGACAGAGACCCGTCCCGCTCCCTGACGAGATCAAAGACCCTGCGGTAAAAATGCAGCTTGAATTTGTCGTATACATTTAAGAAGCTCTCCTCGAGCATGTGCTCGCCTCCCACTGCTGATTTTATCTATTTTATACCAGATCGCAACTTTTGTAAATGGCAAAATCGCTTTCCGCCGCGCCGCGGGCGACGGGAAAAATTTGTTGTCTTTTTTATATTTCCAAACTATGAATTTTAATGGCGGGGCTGGCGAAACTATTGACAAAGACAGTATGCGGTGGTATATTAGCACTCGAAGGCAAAGAGTGCCAACAGTCGTTGGCTCGGAGTGCTAAAATGGGGATTGCGAGTATTAAATGGCTATCAGCGACAGGAAAAAGAAAATACTTGCCGCCGTGGTGGACGAATATATCAGCACCGCGGAACCCGTGGGCAGCAAGGCGATAGCGCAGAACGCCGGCCTCGGCTGTTCTCCCGCCACCATCCGCAACGAGCTTGCGGAGCTGGTGTCCATGGGCTACCTTGAGCAGCCGCACACCTCTGCCGGCCGCGTGCCCACTCCGGCGGGCTACCGGCTGTATGTGAACGAGCTGATGGCCAGACAGAAGCTCTCTCTTGAGGAGACGGACGATATAAACCGCCGCCTCAACCTCAAGCTCCAGCAGCTTGACGACACGATAAGCGACGTGAGCCGCCTCGCCTCCCAGCTGACGGATTATCCCGCGCTGGCGCTCACCGCGAGGCAGGCCTCCACGATAAAGCGCTTCGACCTCATCTATGTGGACGCGAACACCTTTATCATAGTCCTCATGCTCAACAGCAACGCCGTCAAGAGCAAGCTCGTGCATCTGCCGATCTCGGTGGATCAGAAGCTGGTGCAGCGCCTCTCCTCTCTTTTTAACGCCGGCTTCACCGGGATAACCGAGGACCGGGTGACGCCGCTGCTCATAAATTCCACCGAGCGCGCCGCGGACGACACGATGGGGCTGACCTCCGTGATATCCGCCTTTATGATAGAGGTGCTGACCGAGGCCAACACCCCCTCTGCCGCCGTCTCCGGCGAGAACAGGCTGCTCAATCAGCCGGAGTTCCGCGACCCGGACAAGGCGCACAAGCTCATGAGCTATCTCTCCGGCGGCGGATACATCCTCCCGGATACGGAGCAGCTCGGCGGCGACAGCGAGGTGCGCGTGCTCATCGGGCCGGAAAACGTGGCGGATGAGCTGAAGGATTCCAGCGTCGTCATCGCAAGCTATGACGCGGGCGACAATACCAGAGGGCTTATCGGCGTGGTCGGGCCGACGCGGATGGACTATTCCGCCGTGGCGGCGAAGCTCAGCTTTCTGGCGGCCGGCCTTTCCCGCCGGCTCAGCGGCGGCGAAGCCCCGCCGGAGGGGATGCACAACAAACTGATAATTAAGGGAGATGATCCGGGTGAACATAGATAAGAAGGACTCCGCCCCGCAGACGGAGGCCGAAGAGGTCAAGGAAGCTGTGAACACGGCGGCAGCGGAGGAAGCGGCGGCAAAGCCCGACGAGGCCGCGGCAGAGGAAAAAAAGAGCGACAGGAAGAGCGCCAGGAAGGAGCCGAAGCGGGAAGAGGCAAAGGAGCAAAAGCCAGTCCCCCCTGTCGATGAGCTGGCCGCCGTCACCGACAAGTACCTGCGCGTCTGCGCGGAATACGACAATTTCCGGCGCCGCAGTCAGAAGGAAAAGGACAGTCTCTACGGCGATATAAAGGCCGAGATCGTGAAGAGCTTTCTCCCGGTATACGACAATCTGGAGAGGGCGCTCGCGCAGAGCACCGAGGACGAGGCCTATCGCAAGGGCGTGGAGATGATAATGAACCAGTTCGTCTCGACGCTCGGCAAGCTGGACGTGACCGAGATACCGAGTCTCGGCGAGAAATTCGACCCGAGCGTGCACAACGCCGTCATGCACATGCACGACGAGACGAAGGGCGAGGGCGAGATAGTCGAGGTCTTCCAGAAGGGCTTCAGGTACGGCGACAAGATCATTCGCTTCGCCATGGTAAAGGTTGCAAACTAAAGCGGGATTCCCGCTTGGTTATATATTATCTTTTTTATCGGCAAAACATTCATTCTCAATATACAGGAGGAAAATATAATGGGTAAAATAATAGGAATAGATCTCGGCACCACAAACAGCTGCGTCGCCGTTATGGAAGGCGGAGAGACCGTCGTCATCCCCAACGCCGAGGGCGCGCGCACGACCCCGTCCGTGGTCGCTTTCGCAAAGACCGGCGAGCGCATGGTAGGCCAGGTGGCAAAGCGCCAGGCGATCACCAACTCCGACCGCACCATCTCCTCCATCAAGCGCGAGATGGGTTCAAGCTACAAGGTCACTATCGACAGCAAAGCCTACACTCCGCAGGAGATCTCCGCGATGATCCTCCAGAAGCTGAAGGCCGACGCCGAGGCTTATCTGGGACAGACCGTCACCGAGGCCGTCATCACCGTCCCCGCGTACTTCACCGACGCGCAGCGGCAGGCGACCAAGGACGCCGGCAAGATCGCCGGTCTCGACGTGAAGCGTATCATCAACGAGCCGACCGCGGCCGCGCTGGCCTACGGCCTCGATAAAGAGACCGACCAGACGATCATGGGATACGACCTCGGCGGCGGCACCTTCGACGTGTCCGTGCTGGAGATAGGCGACGGCGTCATCGACGTGCTGGCCACCGCCGGCAACAACCGCCTCGGCGGAGACGATTTCGACGCCTGCGTCACCAAATATCTGGTAGATGAGTTCAAGAAGACCGAGGGCGTGGATCTGAGCGGCGACAAGGTCGCAATGCAGCGGCTGCGCGAGGCGGCCGAAAAGGCGAAGGTCGAGCTCTCCGGAGTCACCACCTCCAACATCAACCTGCCCTACATCCCCGCCGACGCCAACGGCCCGAAGCACTTGGACATCACCCTCACAAGGGCGAAGTTCAACGAGCTGACCCACCATCTCGTCGAGAAGACCACCGGCCCCGTAAAGCAGGCGCTGTCCGACTCCGGCCTGCAGCCGAGCGACATCGGCAAGGTTCTGCTCGTCGGCGGCTCCAGCCGTATCCCGGCGGTCCAGGATCTGGTCAAGTCCCTCGTCGGCAAAGAGGGCTTCAAGGGCATCAACCCCGACGAGTGCGTCGCGATAGGCGCGGCCATTCAGGGCGGCGTTCTCTCCGGCGACGTGGAGGGCATAGTGCTCGTGGACGTCACGCCTCTGTCCCTCGGCATCGAGACCCTGGGCGGCGTGTGCACCAAGCTCATAGACCGCAACACCTCCATCCCGACCCGCAAGAGCCAGGTGTTCTCCACCGCGGCCGACAACCAGACCTCCGTTGAGGTCAACGTCCTGCAGGGCGAGCGCGAGATGGCCTCCTACAACAAGAGCCTCGGCCGCTTCCATCTCGACGGCATTGCCCCGGCTCGCCGCGGCGTGCCTCAGATAGAGGTCACCTTCGACATAGACGCCAACGGCATCGTCAACGTCTCCGCAAAGGATCTCGGCAACGGCAAGGAGCAGCATATCACCATCACCGCCTCCTCCAACATGTCCAAGGAGGACATCGACAAGGCCGTCAAGGACGCGGAGAAATTCGCCTCTGAGGACGCGCAGCGCAAGGAAGAGGTCGATGTGCGCAATCAGGGTGACCAGATGGTATATCAGACCGAGAAGACCATCGGCGAGATGGGCGACAAGCTCGACGCCGCCGAGAAGAGCGAGGTCGAGGGCAAGCTCGCGGCGCTCAAGACCGCGCTGACCGGCACCGACACCGCCGCCATCAAGGCCGCGACCGACGAGCTGACCCAGGCCTTCTACAAGATCTCCGAGAAGATGTATCAGTCCGCGGGCGGCGCGCAGCAGGGCCCCGGCCCCGACCAGAGCGCGGGCGGCCCGGCCGGCGGCAACGGCGGTCAGGACTACTACGACGCCGACTATACCGAGGTCGATAACGACAAGAAGTAATTCTTTCCCCTTCCACTTTCACGATATCCCGGTCATTGAGGCGAGGACTGCATCCCCGCCTCAATGGTGCGTATTCCGGGCTTTGATTGGAGAACTATATGGCAGACAAACGTGATTATTACGAGGTGCTCGGCGTTGACAAGGGCGCCTCGGCGGATGAAATAAAAAAAGCATACCGGAATATCGCCAAATCCACTCACCCCGACCTGCACCCGGACGACAAGGCCTGCGAGGAGCGCTTCAAGGAGGCGAACGAGGCCTACGAGGTGCTCTCCGACGAGGAAAAGCGCAAAAAGTACGACCAGTTCGGCCACGCGGCCTTCGACCCGAACGCCGGCTTCAACGGCGGCGCGGGCTTCGGCGGCTTCAGTGATTTCGGCGATCTGGGCGACATTTTCAGCGGCTTCGGAGACATATTCGGCTTCGGCGGCGGCGCGGGGCGCAATCCCAACGGCCCCCGCCGCGGCGAGAGCGTGCGCGCGGCGCTGAACATAAGCTTCGAGGAGGCCGCCTTCGGCTGTGAAAAAGAGGTGGCCGTCGGCCGCATAGAGCAGTGCCCCGACTGCAAGGGCAACGGCTGTGCCCCCGGCACGACGCCGGAGGTCTGCCCCGACTGCAAGGGCACGGGCACGGTTCGCACCACCCAGCGCACGCCCTTCGGCCTCGCGCAGTCCACGGCGCCCTGCCCCAAGTGCAGAGGCACCGGCAAGATAATACATCAGCCCTGCAAGACCTGCCGCGGCATGGGCAGCGTCCGCCGCCAGCACAAGGTGACGGTGAACGTCCCCGCCGGTATCGACGACGGGCAGACCATCTCCCGCCCCGGCTACGGCAACGCCGGCACGAACGGCGGCGCGCAGGGCGACCTGCTCGTGACCGTCAGCGTGCGCCCGCACCCCCGCTTTGAGCGCGACGGTACCTCCGTCCTGCTCGAGCAGGAGATAAGCTACGCGCAGGCCGTCCTCGGCGCCGAGGTCGAGGTGCCCACGCTCGACGGCAAGGTGAAGCTCTCCATCCCCGAGGGGACGCAGCCGGGCGCGGTGTTCCGTATGCGCGGCAAGGGCATCCCCTTCCTCCGCGGCAGCGGCAGAGGCGACCAGTTCGTCTCCATCAGGATAGGCGTGCCGAAGAACCTGACCTCCTCCCAAAAAGAGCTGCTTCGCCAGTTCTCCGCCTCCATGGGCGAGCTCGACGGCGTAAAAAGCTCCGTCTTCGGGAAAAAGAAGAAGTAAAAATCCTCTCCGGCAGGAGCGTTCCTCGAAGGGATTGACAAAAAAACTGTTTTTCGCCCGGCGCTCTGCAAGCCGCGCACAGCAGCAAAGGCCACACTGAAGGGTCTATCCTCCGGTGTGGCCTTCTTGTTCAATTGCGACTATGATAACCGGAGTCATGCCGGCAATTGAAAGCCACCGCAGATGCCGGGATATTTTTTTAACAGCCGGGAAATTTTTTAGCTATAAAGGCTTGACACGAAAAAAGCGGCGGTGTATAATCTTTCAGTAATTTAATTTTGGCATTTGATTTTTGCGAAAAACGTTCGCTGGTGTAAGGGGCCGAGTGCCCCCTTGAGGCATCGGAGAACGTTATTTTTTTGTGGAAGGATGATGCTGAAATGGCAAAATACATCTTCGTGACGGGCGGCGTCGTGTCCGGCCTTGGAAAGGGCATCACCGCGGCGTCCCTGGGGCGGCTGCTCAAGTGCCGGGGGCTGAAGGTGGCCGCGCAGAAGCTCGACCCGTATATCAACGTCGATCCGGGGACGATGAGCCCCTACCAGCACGGCGAGGTCTACGTCACCGAGGACGGAGCCGAGGCCGACCTCGACCTCGGGCACTACGAGCGCTTTATCGACGAAGACCTGAACAAGTATTCCAATCTCACCACCGGCAAGGTATACTGGAACGTGCTCAACAAGGAGCGCCGGGGCGAATACCTGGGGCAGACGGTGCAGGTCATCCCCCACATCACGCAGGAGATAAAGGACTTTATCTACAGCGTCGGCCGCAAGACCGGGGCGGACGTGGTGATAACCGAGATAGGCGGCACCACCGGCGATATCGAGAGCCAGCCCTTCATAGAGGCGGCGCGGCAGGTCGGCCTCGAGCAGGGGCACGGCAACTCCCTGTTCATCCATGTGACCCTCGTGCCCTTCCTGCGCGGCAGCGACGAGCACAAGACCAAGCCCACCCAGCACTCGGTGAAGGAGTTACAGGGCATGGGCATTACGCCGAACCTCATCGTCCTGCGCTGCGACGAGCCGCTCGAGCCGGAGATCTTCCGCAAGATCGCGATGTTCTGCAACGTCAAGCCCGACTGCGTCATCGAAAACCGCACGCTGCCCATATTGTACGAGGCGCCGCTGATGCTTGAGGAGAGCGACTTCTCCCTCATCGTCTGCCGCGAGCTGGGGCTGTGGACAAAGGCGCCGGAGCTCGGCGAGTGGCGCGCGATGGTGCAGCGTATAAAGACCCTGAGCCGGCAGGTGACGATAGGCCTCGTCGGCAAATACGTCCAGCTCCACGACGCGTACCTCTCGGTCGCGGAGGCGCTGCGGCACGCGGGCTACGCCTGCGGCGCGGCGGTGGACATCCGCTGGATAGACAGCGAGAGCATAGACGGCGGCAGCGTTGAGGCCGTCCTCGCCGGCTGCGACGGGCTCATCGTCCCGGGCGGCTTCGGCGACAGGGGCATAGAGGGCATGATCACCGCCGCGCGCTACGCGCGAGAGCGCGACCTGCCGTATCTCGGCATCTGCCTTGGGATGCAGGTGGCCGTGATAGAGTTCGCGCGGCAGGTCTGCGGCCTCGCGGACGCCTCCTCCGGTGAATTCGACCCCGCCTCCGCGCATAAAGTCATTGATTTTCTGCCCGATCAGAACGATAATATCGATAAGGGCGCGACGCTGCGCCTCGGCGCGTACCCCTGCCGCATAAAGGCGGACAGCCTGATGCGCCGCTGCTACGGCCGGGAGCTCATACAGGAGCGCCACCGCCACCGCTACGAGTTCAACAACGACTACCGCGACATTATCAGCGGCGGCGGCATGTCCCTCTGCGGCAGCTCGCCGGACGGGCATATAATAGAAGCCGTGGAGCTGCCGGAAAACCGCTTTTTTATCGGCGTGCAGTTTCACCCCGAGTTCAAGAGCCGCCCCAACAAGCCCCATCCCCTGTTCAAGGGGCTCATCGAGGCGGCGCTGGAGGAGAAAAAGGAAGGGTAACAACTATGAGAGATTATCAGGCGGAGTATGAGCGCCGCGTGGCCTTTATAAAGGAGCTCGTGCGCGAAAGCGGCGTCTCCGGCCTCGTTTTCGGCAACTCCGGCGGCAAGGACAGCGCCCTCGTGGGCATCCTGTGCAAGGCCGCCTGCGAAAACACCGTCGGCCTCATCATGCCCTGCGCCTCAAGGCGCAACTACGGCGCGGACGCGGACGACGGCCGCGCGCTGGCGGAGCGGTTCGGCATCGACAGCCGCACGGTCGATCTGACGGCGGTGCGCGAGGCGGAGCTGGCGGCGCTGTCCGAGGCGGCGGCGCTCAACGACGCGGCCGTGACCAATATCGCCCCGCGCCTGCGCATGATAACGCTCTATGCCGTCGCCGCGAGCGAAAACCGGCTGGTGGCCGGCACCGGCAACCGCAGCGAGGCCTATATGGGCTACTTCACCAAGTGGGGCGACGGCGCGCACGACTTCAACCCCATCTCCGACCTGACCGCGACCGAGGTGTTTGAATTCCTCGAACACCTGCGCGCGCCGCGCAGCATCATCGACAAGGCGCCCTCCGCGGGGCTGTTCGACGGGCAGACGGACGAGCAGGACATGGGCGTGACCTACCGCGCCATAGACGAATTTTTGCTCACCGGGCGCTCGAGCGCGGCGGACAAGGCGGTTATAGACCGCTATCACAGCCGCAGCGAGCACAAGCGCCGCCCGATAGTCAGCTACAAACAGGATCAGTAAAGGAGCCGGGAATGCACGAATTTTATGACAGTCCCCTCTGCGGCAGATACGCCGGCGAGGAAATGAAGCGCCTCTTCTCAGACGACAGCAAATTTTCCACCTGGCGGCGGCTGTGGCTGGCGCTGGCGGAGAGCGAGCGCGAGCTCGGCATCGACATCAGCGACGAACAGCTCGACGAGCTGCGCCGCCATCTGACCGATATCGACTACGCCTCGGCCGCCCGGCACGAGCACGAGGTGAGGCACGATGTTATGGCGCATGTGCTCACCTACGGCGAGTGCTGCCCCGCGGCGAAGCCCATCATCCACCTCGGCGCGACCTCCTGCTATGTCGGCGACAACACCGACATCATCCATATGCGCGAGGCGCTGCGGCTGATACGCGGCCTGCTGCTGAGCGCGGTGGCGGCGCTCGCGGACTTTGCGGAGCGCTACAAGGCGCTGCCCACGCTCGCCTACACGCATTTTCAGGCCGCCCAGCCCACGACCGTCGGCAAGCGCGCCTGCCTCTGGATTAACGACCTGCTCTTCGACCTTGAGCAGCTCGACTTCCAGCTCGACAATATCGCCCTGCTCGGCTGTAAGGGCACGACCGGAACCTGCGCGAGCTTTCTTGAGCTGTTCGACGGGGACGAGGAGAAGGTGGAGAAGCTTGAAAGGCTCATCGCCGAAAAGGTCGGCTTTGAAAAATGCCAGAGCGTCAGCGGGCAGACCTATACCCGCAAGGCGGATTTCGCCGTGCTGCAGGTGCTCAGCGGCATCGCGCAGAGCGCGGGGAAGTTCTCAAACGACATCCGCCTTCTGAGCCACCTCAAGGAGGTGGACGAGCCGTTCGAGGCGGGGCAGATAGGCTCCTCCGCCATGGCCTACAAGCGAAACCCCATGCGCTCGGAGCGCATGGCCTCCCTCTCGCGCTATGTGATCTGCGATCTGCAAAACGCGGCGATAACGGCCTCGGCGCAGTGGTTCGAGCGCACGCTCGATGACTCCGCCAACCGCCGCCTGTCCATCCCGGAGGCCTTTTTGGCGACCGACGCCATTTTGAACCTGTACATCAACGTCATCCGCGGGCTGAGGGTGTACCCCGCGGTGGTGAAGAAGCACCTGGACGCGGAGCTGCCCTTCATGGCGACCGAGAACATCCTCATGTACTGCGTCAAGAACCGCGGCGGCGACCGGCAGGCGCTGCACGAGGCGATACGGCGGCACTCCGTCAAGGCGGCCGAGCAGGTCAAGCTCAACGGCGGCGACAACGACCTGCTGGCGCGCATAAAGGCCGACCCCGCCTTCGGCCTGAGCGACGAAGAGCTCGCCGCGCTCACCGACCCCGCCACCTTCACCGGCATGGCGGAGCACCAGTGTGAAAAATTCCTCGCCGCGCAGGTCGGGCCGGTGCTCGACAAAAACCGCGGCAGCCTCGGCGCGAGCGCCGAAATAAAAGTCTGATCGAGAGAAGGAAAGTCTATGTTAACAGCTATTGTCGGCACGAACTGGGGCGACGAGGGCAAGGGCCGCATGGTAGACCTGCTCAGCGAGAGCTACGACGTGGTGGTCCGCTATCAGGGCGGCAACAACGCCGGACACACCGTCATAAACGAGAAGGGCAAGTTCATAATGAACCTCATGCCCTCCGGCATCCTCCGGGAAAACACCGTGAACGTCCTCGGCCCCGGCATCGTCATCGACCTTGAGCATCTGCACACCGAGGCGGAGCATCTGCGCCGCGGCGGCATCGTCATCAGCCCCGAGCACCTGCGGATAAGCGACCGCGCCACCATCTGCCTGCCCTATCACAAGCTGCTCGACGGCCTTGAGGAGGATCGGCTCGGCGACAAGAAGTTCGGCTCCACCCGCCGCGGCATCTCCCCGGTCTACGCGGACAAGTACATGAAGAAGACTCTCCGCATGGGCGACCTGCTCCATTGGGACACGCTGCGCGACCGGCTCGCCGGGATACTCGAGTGGAAAAACCTCACCGTCGAGAAGGGCTACGGCCACGCGCCGATAGACCTCGGCGAGACGATGGCCTGGCTCGAGAAATACGGCCGCCCGCTCGCAAAATATGTCTGCAACACCACCGAGTATCTCGGCGGCGCCATCAGGGACGGCAAGTCCGTCATGTTCGAGGCGCAGCTCGGCGCGCTGCGCGATATCGATTTCGGCATCTATCCCTATACCTCCGCCTCCACCACGCTCGCGGCCTACGCGCCCATCGGCGCGGGCGTCCCCTTCGCCGCGCTCGACGAGAGCATCGGCATAATGAAGGCCTATTCGAGCTGCGTCGGCGAGGGTCCCTTCACCTGCGAGCTCTTCGGGTCCGAGGCGCAGGCTCTGCGCGAGGCGGGCGGCGAATACGGCGCCGCCACCGGCAGACCGCGCAGAGTGGGCGGCTTCGACGCCGTTGCCTCGCGCTACGGCGCTCTGATGCAGGGCTGCAGCTATGTCGCCCTCACGAAGCTCGACGTGCTGAGCTATCTCGAAAAGATCCCCGTCTGCACCGCCTATGAGCTGGACGGCAGGCGCATCGACCGCTTCCCCTCCGATATAGACGAGCTCGAGGCGGCGAAGCCCGTGTACGAATATCTCCCGGGCTTTCACTGCGACATCGGCGCCTGCCGCCGCCCCGAGGAGCTGCCGCAGGCCGCGCTGGACTACATCCGCTTTATCGAGAAGGCCATAAACTGCCCCGTCAAATACGTCTCCGTCGGCGCGGAGCGCGAGGCCTGCATCTCAATGTACTGACTGGAGGCGCAGCGTGAACAAGGAAAAAATTCTCATTCTGGACTTCGGCGGCCAGTATAACCAGCTTATCGCCCGCCGCGTGAGGGAGGCCAATGTCTACTGCGAGGTCAAGCCCTACGACATGAGCCTTGAGGACATCCGCCGCTTTGACCCTGTCGGCATTATCTTCACCGGCGGGCCGAACAGCGTGTACGCGGCGGGTTCCCCGCACGCGGACAGGGGCGTGTTCTCGCTCGGTGTGCCGATACTCGGCATCTGCTACGGCTGCCAGCTTCTGGCCTACGAGCTGGGCGGGAAGGTCACCGGGGCGCAGGAGGACTCCGCCCGCGAATACGGCAAGACCCTCACGCGCTTCGACACGTCCTGCCGCCTCTTCAAAGGGCTGCCCGCCGAGAGCGTCACCTGGATGAGCCACGGCGACTATATGGCCAGGACGCCGGACGGCTTTTCCCTCGCCGCGCAGTCCGACGCCTGCCCCACCGTGGGCATCTGCGACGAAAAGCGGCGCTTTTACGGGCTGCAATTTCACCCGGAGGTGAACCACACCGAGCACGGCCGCGATATGCTGCGAAACTTCCTGTATGAGATCTGCGGCGCGAGGGGCGAGTGGACCATGTCCGACTATAAGCGCGAGGCAATAGAAACCGTCCGGGCGAAGGTCGGCGCGGGCAAGGTGCTGCTGGCGCTCTCCGGCGGGGTCGATTCCTCTGTCGCCGCGGCGCTGCTGGCGGAGGCCGCCGGCAGTCAGCTCAGCTGCGTGTTCGTCGATCACGGCCTGATGCGCAAGGACGAGGGGGACGAGGTCGAGCGCGCCTTCGCCCGCTGGGATATTAACTTTATCCGCGTAAACGCGCAGGAGCGCTTTCTCTCGCGCCTTGCCGGCGTCACCGACCCCGAGCGCAAGCGCAAGATCATCGGCGAGGAGTTTATCCGCGTCTTCGAGGAAGAGGCGAAGAAGATCGGCTCGGTCGATTATCTCGCGCAGGGCACGATATATCCCGACGTGATAGAGTCCGGCAAGGGCGACGCCGCCGTCATCAAGAGCCACCACAACGTGGGCGGCCTGCCCGCTTTCGTGGACTTCAAGGAGATAATCGAGCCGCTGCGTATGCTCTTCAAGGACGAGGTGCGCCAGCTCGGGCGCGAGCTGGGTCTGCCGGAATATCTGATCATGCGCCAGCCCTTCCCCGGCCCCGGGCTCGGCATCCGCGTCATCGGCGAGGTCACCGCGGAAAAGCTCGAGCTGCTCCGCGAGGCGGACTTCATCTTCCGCGACGAGGTGGCCAAGGCCGGTCTCGGCGGCGCGATGGACCAGTATTTCGCGGCGCTGACCAACATGCGCTCCGTCGGCGTGATGGGCGACGGGCGCAGCTACGACTACGCCGTGGCTCTGCGCAGTGTCACCACCAGCGATTTTATGACCGCCGACTGGACGCGCATCCCCTATGAGCTGCTCGACCGGGTCTCAAGCCGCATCGTCAACGAGGTGCGCGGCGTCAACCGCGTGCTCTACGACATAACCTCCAAGCCCCCCGCGACCGTGGAATTCGAATAAAAAACAGACCTGCCGCGTTATGCGGCGGGTCTGTTTTTTGCAGCTGGGCTTTTATCCGAGTATGCTCCTGCCGGCGGCGTCGCTGAGCATGGCGGCGCAGGCGGCGAGGGAGAGATAGGCCTGTTCGGGCGCGTCGCTCCGGGAGGAGATGGCTATGGGTATCGTCGCGCCGACGAGCAGGCCGCAGCCGGTCGCGCCCACATTGTGCTGCAGGACCTTGACGAGCAGGTTGCCGGACATCAGGTTCGGGACGACTATACCGTCGAACTCCCCGCAGTACGGGCAGTCGTAATTCTTCAGGCGCGCGGCCTCCTTGCTGATTATCAGGTCGTAGGCGATGGGGCCGACGAGATTGCAGTCCGCTATCGGGCGGGTGAGATTTTCGCGGGCCATGGTCTGATCCTCCACGGTGTCGCGCATGTGGAAGCTCGGCGTCTCGACCAGCGCGAGCAGCGCGATATTGGGGTGCTCTACGCCGAAGACCTTCAGCGCCTTGACCATGTTGCGCACGACCTCCTTGCGCCCGTCGGCCGGCGGGTCAATGAGCACCGTCACGTCGGAGACGGCCAGCAGCTTCGGATAAGAGGGTACCTTAAGAAAGACGATGTGCGTGAGCAGCTCGTCCTTCCGGAGGAGGTGGTTGGACTTGTTGAGCACCGGGAGCAGAAAGTCGCGCGTGCTGGTGTTGCCGCGCATCAGGGTGTCGGCCTGCCCGGCGTTTATCATCTCGATAGCGTACTGCACGGAATTCGCGCCGCCCGTGACCGAGTGCAGATCATAGCTGCGCTCCGACAGCCCGGCTCTCTCGAGCGCGGCGCGGATCTTGTCGGGATTGCCGATAAGTATGGGCTCGGCAAAGCCGTCCGCCTGGGCGTCGAACAGACCGCGCAGGATGTTTTCGGCGTCGGCTCCGGCGACGGCGACGCGCATCGGCTTGCCGGCGGCCTTGGCCTTCTCTACTATCCCGCTGAAGTCTTTGGCATATGTTTCGTTCATAATGTCCTCCTTGGTAATAAAGTTACAGTTTTCAGGCGCGGTGTGCGCCTATACTTGGTTTTATCATTTTACCACAAGTCAGGCCGTTCTTACAAGCTTTATGTAACTTTTTCGGGGGAAATAACGCAAGTCCCCCGGGCGGCGCGTCTGGCCGTCCGGGGGGCGTGGAAAAAAAGCCGGTTTAATTGAAAACAAGACGTCAGTCGCCGAGATAGGCGGAGGTCAGCGACTCGTCCGCAAGCAGCTCCGCGCCCGTGCCGCTGGCGACGACAAGGCCGGTCTGCATGATAAAGGCGTGGTCGCAGATGCCGAGCGCCTTCTGCGCGTTCTGCTCGATGAGCATTATGGTCGTGCCGTCCTTGTTGATGCGCTGTATGGCGTCGAAGACCTGGCTGACGATGACGGGCGCAAGGCCGAGGGAGGGCTCGTCGAACATCATGAGCTTGGGGCGGGCCATTATCCCGCGGCCGATGGCCAGCATCTGCTGCTCGCCGCCGGAGAGAAGGCCGCCGTATTGCTTTTCGCGCTCCTTGAGGCGGGGGAAGAGCGCAAAGACATGCTCGAAATCCGCTTTGATGCCCGCGGTGTCCTTCCGATGGCCGCAGCCGATGCGCAGGTTCTCCATGACGGTGAGCTTTGAAAAGATCTGGCGCGCCTCCGGAACCTGCACAAGGCCGCTCGCCACCATCTCATAGGGCTTGCTGGAGATGGGCTTGCCCATAAACTCGATGCTTCCGCCGGTCGTCTTCATGACCGCCGAGATGCACTTGATAAGCGTGGATTTGCCGGCGCCGTTTGCGCCGAGGACGGCGACTATCTCGCCCTCGTTCACCTCGAGGGAGACCCCTCTCAGCGCCTGAATGCCGCCGTACGCGGCGGTCAGATTTTCTACCTTCAGGATCGTTCCCATCAGACCGCACCTCCCAGATATGCCTTGATGACCTCGGGATTGCTCTTGACCTCGGCGGGCGTGCCCACGGCGATAGTCTTGCCGAAATTCAGCACCGTGCAGAAATCGCACAGGTTGCTGACGACGTCCATATGGTGCTCGATCATCAGGATGGTGATGTCAAATTTGTCGCGGATATCGCTGACGAAGCTCACGAGATCCGCGGACTCCTCCGCGTTCATTCCCGCGGCGGGCTCGTCGAGCAGCAGCAGCTTCGGGTCGAGCGCCATGGCGCGGGCTATCTCCAGCTTGCGCTGGTGCCCGTAGGGGAGGGAGCTTGCGCGCTCCTCGAGCTTGTCCTGTAGGCCGACGACCTCCAGCAGATGCAGCGCCTTGTCCCTGACGAATTTTTCCCGCTCCTTATATCTCTTTGTCTTGAAGATCGCCTGCGGCATGTTGTAGGTCGCGTCCATATTGCTCGCGATGACGACGTTATCGAGCACGGAGAGGTTCGAGAAGAGCCTGATGTTCTGGAAGGTGCGCCCTATGCCGAGCTGCGCCGCCTTATGCGGCGCGGAGCCGGTTATGTCCTGTCCGCAGAAGAGGATCTTGCCGGCGTCGGGGGCGTAAATGCCGGTTATGTTGTTGAATATGGTGGTCTTTCCGGCGCCGTTGGGGCCGATGAGGCCGTGTATCTTGCCGTGCTCCACCTTCACGCTGAAATCGTCGATGGCGTGAACTCCGCCGAAGTGTTTTTCGACGTTTTGCAGCTCAAGCACGGGGGTCTTATCCTCGCTCATTGACCGTCGCCCTCCTTCCCTTCGGCCGCAACGGCCTTGTTTTTACCGCGGAAAAGATTCGCGATCCACGCGCACAGACGCTTGATGTTCTTCCACAGCCGCTTCGCGGAGAATTCCTTGTAGCCGTAGAGACCCGAGGGTCTGAAGAGGATTATCAGCACGACCGCGAGCCCGTAGAACAGCATACGGTAGTTCGACATGGAGCGGAATATCTCCGGCAGCACGGTCACGACGACCGCGCCCATGACGGAGCCGGTCAGCGAGCCCAGGCCGCCGATAACGGTGGTGGTGATAAGCTCGCTGCTCTTGGCGAGGTTGAAGCTGCTGGGGACAATGTACATGAGGTATCCGGCATAGAGCGTACCCGCCCAGCCGGCGTATATGGCGGAGAAGGTGAAGGACATCCTCTTAAAGCGGTACGCGTTGACGCCGACCGCCTCCGCCGCCATCTCGTTTTCACGTATGGAGGTGAGGTTGCGGCCGTACTTGGAGTGGATAAAGCGCCAGGCCACAAAGAAGGCGATAACCACGCAGACGACGCAGAAGAGCATGTTGGAATACGCCGGTATGCCCGGATATCCCGCCGAGCCGCCTGTCACATCCTTGAGGTAGTTGAAGAGCACTCGCACGCACTCTCCGAAGCCCAGGCAGGTGATGAGGAAATAGTCCCCCTTCAGGCGGAGCGTTATCGAACCGAGAAGAAACGCGACCAGGCCGGCCACAAGCGCGCCGCCGAGGATCGCCAGGAGGAAATTGACCTTGAACTCCACCGCGAGGATAGCGGCGGTATAGGCCCCGATGGACATAAACCCGGCGTTGCCGAAGGAGAACAGACGGGTAAAGCCCGTGAGCACCGACATGCCCAAAACCGCAATGATATTGATGCATATCATTACCACAACGCCCTGCAAATAGGAATTGATCCCGAGAAAGCCGCAGAAGGCGCTGTTTATGTCGTTAAAAACAGCCATCATATCAACATCGCCCCCTTAATCAGGCCTTGTCCTGCACGTCAACGCCGAACAGGCCGCTGGGCTTGACGAGGAGCAGGACTATCAGCAGCGCAAACGAGAAGAAGTCGCGCAGACTGGAGCTTACGTACGCGGAGACCATCGTCTCCAGAACACCCAGCAGTATCGCGCCGACTATGGCGCCGGGAACGCTGCCGAGGCCGCCGATGATAGAGGCGATGAAGGCCTTGAGGCCGACGTTGCCCATGGTCGGAAAAACGTTATATTTCATGCCGTACAAAATGCCGCCGATACCGGCGAGGCCGCCGGCCAGAAGAAAGACGCGGGCAATGCAGCTGTCCACTCTGACGCCGAGCACCTTTGCGGCGCCCGCGTTGCAGGCTATCGCACGGACGTTTAGGCCGAACTGAGTTTTGTTTATAAGATACATGAGAACTATCAGCACCAGCGCGGTTATCAGAAGGCTTACAAGGTCGAGCACTCCGAGATATGCGCCGGCCACCTGGACTGTGGATACGGGAAGCTTGAAATCGAAGGAGCGGTATTGCCCGGAAAAGATGAGGTTCGCAGCCTGCTGGAACACGCTCGACAGGCCCATTGCCGCGATCATAAGGAACATGTTGGGTGCGCCATTGCTTCTGATACGTCTGTAAGCAAGCCTTTCGCACAAAAAGCTGATCGCCGCGCCGCCAAGGACGCCGGCAACTGCAGCCACAAGAAAAGGAACGCCCAATATATTTGCAAAAACAATGGCGACATATGCGCCTACCATGGCAAATTCGCCGTGAGCCCAGTTAGAGAAATCAAGCAAGCTGTATATCAAGGAATAACCCGTGGCCAGAAGCGCGTATATTCCGCCGATCGAGATTCCGGTCACTAACTGTTGCAGAAACATGATTCTCTCTCTCCTAAAACATAGTGTCGGTTAGGGCGTGTGAGCCCGGCACACCGGAGCTTTGGCGCGCGGACCGCGGCGGCCCGGCGCGTCCACCTCTGTGGAACAGCAGCTCATATTGCCTAAAAAGCATATGGGGGAGGAGCGATCCTCCCCCATATATGCGGGCAGATTACTGTGCCTCTATGGTGGCCTGGTATTCAAACGCGTCTCCGACGCACTTGTAAACGGCGCAGGCCATCGAGGGGTTGTGGGTCTCCGGATGCATGACCAGGGTGCCGATGAGACCCTCGAACACGTCGGTAGACTCAAGCGCGTCGCGGATGGCGACGGGGTCGGCGGAGCCGGCGCGGTTGATGGCGTCGGCTATCCAGTAGACGCCGTCACGGCCGAACAGGCACTCGGCCTCCATGCTGGTGTTGTACTCGGCGACGACTCTCTCGCCGAAGGCCTTGGCCTCGGGGGAGTTAAAGCCGATACGGGAGAAGTATACGCAGCCCTCCAGGGCGCCGGCGGCCTCACCTGCGAGCTGTGCGGAGTCCCAGCCGTCGTGTCCCATGAGCAGGCACTCAATGCCGAGCTCGCGGGCCTGCTTTGCAAAGGTGGCGATCTTCGCGTAGTCGTTCATCAGGACGAAGATGACCTCGGGGTCGGCGTTCTTGATGTTGGCGAGCTGGGCGCGGAAGTCAACATCGCCCTCCTGGCACTGCTCGTCGGCCACTATCGTGCCGCCGTTGGCGGTGAAGGCGTCCTTAACGAACTTGCCGACAGACTCGGAGTTGGTGTTGCCGGCGATGGTGAACAGGGCGGCCTTGGTGTAGCCCAGCTCCTTGGCGGAGTAGTTGCCGATAACGGTTCCGAGATAGGAATCTATGAAGCACATACGGAAGGAGTAGGGATGCAGCTTGCCGTTCTCATCGACGGTGACGAGCTCATTGGAGGCGGCGGTGCCGATGATGGGAACCTTGACCTCGTCGGCGACGGAGGCCATCGGGATGTTGCAGGAAGAGAAGTTGGTGCCGATCTCAGCCACGATGCCGTATTCCTCGACCAGCTTCTTGAAGGCGGAGACGGAGTCTGCCGCCTCGCCCTTGCCGTCCATGGGGACAAGCTCGAGCATCCGGCCGCCGAGCACGCCGCCGGCCTCGTTGATATCCTTGACGGCGATCTCCGCGCCGTACTGTCCGGCGGTGCCCCAGAGGGCGGTGGCGCCCGTCAGGTCGGAGACATAGCCGATCTTGATCGTCTCCGTGGAAGCGGTGGTCGATTCGGTCGCGTCGGGAGCGGTGGTTCCGGTCGTGGTGCTGCCACAGGCGGCGAGAGAGAGAACCATAACTACCGCGAGCAGAAGCGCTGCTGTTTTTTTCATGTTTGTTCCTCCTTTTACTTTGTTCGTTTTGCCATGGATACCGCAAAAAAAGCGGCTCCATAGTTATCCTTATTAGCTAATTAACCACACATTTTTGTTCTTGTCAAGTCGTTTTCTGTGGTTTTGGGCTCAAGTCAAACGAAACGGTCTTCTCGGAGTTTTTGCTTTATAAATCACGCTATTCGGCGCTTATTGCTCTTTTTATCCGCAAAGCTCCATGTAAAGTTCTCAAAATATTTGTGTTATTTTTTTGTTTTTGCCCTTTGACCAGAGCTTTTTGTTGTTTTATGCAAAATTGACTGTTTCTTTTTGTTGGTATTTAACAAAAATACGTCTTTCACTCACAAACAATTTGATTTATGCGCGTCCTTGTATATAATATTTGTAGTTCTACCCCCTGGAATTTATCTGAACGGAGGCATTTATCTTGGAAAAAAGCATCGGCGCCGCGGAGGCGGCCAAAATAATGTTGATTTCTGCCCGAATTCGGCGCAGCGCTCTGGAGATGGTCTATCGCGCCACATCGGGGCATATCGGCGGTTCGTTTTCGATCTGCGAGCTTTTGGGCGTGCTCTACTTTAATGAGATGCGGATAGACCCGGCGCAGCCCCAGTGCCCGGAGCGCGACAGGCTGGTGCTCAGCAAGGGTCACTGCACCCCCGCGCTGTATTCCGCGCTGGCGTACCGCGGCTACTTCCCCATGGAGGAGCTCGCGACCTTCCGCGACGCCTACGGGCATCTGTCCGGCCACGCGGAGATGCGCCACGTGAAGGGCGTGGACATGTCCACGGGCAGTCTGGGACAGGGCATTTCCGCGGCCGTGGGCATGGCGCTCGCCGGGAAGCTCGATGAAAAGGCTTACCGGGTCTACGCAATCCTCGGCGACGGCGAGATCGAGGAGGGGCAGGTCTGGGAGGCGGCGATGGCCGCGGGCAACTACAAGCTGGACAATCTCTGCGCCATAGTGGACAACAACAACATACAGATAGACGGTACTATAGAAGAGATCATGTCCCCCTACCCCATCGACAGGAAATTCGAGGCCTTCGGCTGGCACGTCGTCCGCTGCGACGGGCACGACGCGCGGAGCATCGCGGCCGCCTTCGCCGAGGCGAGGCAGACCGCCGGCAGACCCACCATGATACTCGCGAAGACGATCAAGGGCAAGGGCGTCTCCTTTATGGAGAACAGCTGTCACTGGCACGGCAACGACCCGGACGCGCAGCAGTACGAGGCGGCCGCGGCCGAGCTTGACGCGGCGATAGCCGCGGCCGTAAAGGAGGTCGAAAAATATGAGTAAAATATCCACGCGCGCGGCCTACGGCGAGGCTCTCGCCGAGATCGGCGCCGACAGGCGCATAGTGGTGCTGGACGCGGACCTGCAATGCTGCACCCGCACCGACAAGTTCGCCGCGCTCTATCCGGAGCGCTCGAGAAACGTCGGCATCGCGGAGGCCAACATGGTCGGCATGGCCGCCGGGCTCGCCGCCTGCGGGAAGACGGTCTTTGTCAACTCCTTCGCCATGTTCACCGCCGGACGAGCCTTCGAGCAGATACGCAACTCCCTGGCCTATCCCCGCCTCAACGTGAAGGTCATAGGCACCCATGCCGGAGTCACCGTCGGCAAGGACGGCGCCACGCACGAATGCATAGAGGATCTGGCCGTGATGCGCGCCATCCCCGGCATGACGGTGCTCTCCCCCTGCGACGCGAACGAGACGCGTCTGCTCACCCGCGCCATCGCCGAATACGACGGCCCCTGCTACATGCGCCTGGGCCGGCTGGACGTGGACGAGTGCACCGACAGCATCCCCGGCTATAAATTCGAGCTGGGCAAGGCCGCGAAGCTCGCCGAGGGGGACGACGTCGCCATAATTGCCACCGGGCTCATGGTGCAGGAGGCGCTGAAGGCGCGCGAGGAGCTGAAGGCCGAGGGCATCAGCGCCGCCGTGCTCGATATCCACACCGTCAAGCCGCTCGACAGCGAGGCCGTCGTGGCGGCGGCAAGAGCCGCCGGCTGCGTCGTGACCGCGGAGGAGGCCAACGTTCTCGGCGGCCTCGGCGGCGCCGTGGCGGAGACGCTCGGCGAGAGCTGCCCCGTGCCGCTGCTCCGCGTCGGCATACAGGACGAGTTCGGCCGCAGCGGCGACCCCTACGAGCTGATGAAGATCTACCATATAACCGCCGCGGACATAGCCGCGAAGGCAAGGCTTGCCGTGTCCCTGAAAAAGTAAGGGGGCGGCCGGATGGAGGACATAATTTACATCGGCTGCGACGACTCCGGCTACGAGATGAAGCTCGCCGTGATGGAGCGCCTGCGCGAGCGGGGTCTCTCCTATCTCGACTGCGGCGGCGGGCCCGAGCCCTCGCGCTACCCGTATTACGCGGCCCGCGTGGCCTCCGCCGTGTCGGCGGGCAGGATACGCCGGGGCATACTCCTCTGCGGCTCCGGCGTGGGGATGAGCATCGCGGCGAACAAATTCAGGGGCGTGCGCGCCGCCGTGGTCTCCGACCCCTATGCCGCCCGGCTGACGCGGCGGCACAACGACTCCAACATCCTGTGTCTGGGCGGCTGTCTGCTCGGCAGGTGGGAGCTGCTTGAGACAGTCGATGTCTGGCTGAGCACGGAATACGACGGCGGCCACCATCAGGGCTCGCTCGAGCTGATTGAGCAGATGGAGGCCGTCATGTTCAGCGGGGAGCTCTGGGAGCCCGGCGAGCCGCCCTATCCGGAGTTTCGGTGGAACCCCGGCCAGTCCCTCTGACGGGAGGCCGGGCATAAAAAAAGGAAGCGGGGCTGACCCGCTTCCATAGAATACTTTATTTTCCCGCTCACTCCATCGCGTACTCCACGGCTATGCCGTGGCTGCGGGTGTACTCCTCCCACTCGGCGCTGAGGCGCCGGTCGGTGATGATGGCCTTGATGCACTCAAAGCCGCCGAAGAGGATGTTCGCCGTGCCCTCGAACTTCGTATGGTCGAGGATGAGGCTGCTGGTCTCCGCGTGCTTAATCATGCACTCCCTGACTCTCGACTCGCTGAGATGGTTGTCCGACAGGCCGAATTCCGTTGTCACCTTGGGGCAGCTGATAAAGGCTCTGTCGGCGTGAAAGGAGCTGAGCACGTCCACCGTGTGGTAATCGGTGAAGGAGGAGGTGCGGCGGCGGAAGGTGCCGCCGATGCAGACCAGATTGATGTTGGTGTTGCTGTCGTTGCAGAGGTCGCAGATAGGCAGGGAGTTGGTTATCACGGTCAGGTTCATCTTCGACTGGACGATAGACTCCGCCAGCGCAAGACAGGTCGTGCTGGAGTCGAGCATTATGACGTCGTTCTCGTGGATGTGTCCCATGGCGACATGCGCCATGCGCTCCTTGGTCTTGTGCATGTAGGACTTGCGCAGATCCGTGGGATAGCTCTTGTCGTACTGCTCGATAAGGTACGCTCCGCCGTGGGTGCGCACAAGTCTGCCGGACTTCTCCAGCTCCTTGAGATCCCGGCGCACGGTCTCCTCGCTGCATCTTAGCAGCTCGCTCATGGACGGCACAAGCACGAAGCCCTGCTTGTGAACCTCCTGTTCGATTATCTTCTGGCGTTCGATTTTAAGCATTTTGATTCCACCATCTGTGTATTTTTCTGTCATTTTGTCCGCGACAGCTTGTCTATTATATAATGTTGACCGAATAAATGTCAATATCCTCATTTTAAGAGGGAGCTCTTTGCCGCTCCCCCGCCCCGCCGGCCGTGGGACGCCGCGGTTTTATCCCCGCCCGCCGCGCTTTCCGGCGGATCGGCGGCCTGTATGCGGATGTTGTTTTCGGCACATTTATGTGTTGACTTTTGTGGTTTTGTGCTGTATTATCTTCACAAGTTCAGTGTTATCTCACATATCGTCACTCGCCGCAACTATTGTTATTGGTCGATTTGCCGTATTATATGCCCTGCCGCCGAAGCGGCGGCCGAAAAACCTGCACAATCACGGCCAGCCCCGCGCGCGGCCTGTTGTGCCTTGAAGCAATGTGAAAGGAAGGGTCATACATATGGAGAATTTCAATGAGTTTTTCCTGATGAACACCGAGGACGTGAAGCGCTACGCCGTGGAGGTCCTGCACAAATTTGAGCCCGACGAGGAGACCGACAGCGTGGAGATAGGCGACGGAAACATCAACTATGTCTTCCGCGTCTGGTCGAAGCGGGACGGGCACTCCGTCATCGTCAAGCAGGCGGACAGGCTGCTGCGCTCCTCCGGCCGCCCGCTCGACACCTACCGCAACAAGATTGAGGCCAGCATTCTCCGCCTTGAGGGCGAGCTGGCGCCCGGCTTCGTGCCGGAGGTCTATCACTATGACGAGGTCATGGCCGCCACCTCCATGGAGGACGTGTCCGCGTACAAGAATCTCCGCAAGGAGCTTATGGCCAACCGGGTGTATCCCCATCTCGCCGAGAACCTCTCCACCTTTATGGCCGACACGCTGCTGCCCACGACCGATCTCGTGACGGACAGGGCGGAGAAGAAGCGGCGGGTCAAATTCTTTACAAACCCTGAGCTCTGCGCCATCACCGAGGATTTGGTGCTGACCGAGCCCTACTATAATTACAGGAACGGGAATATCGTCACCCCCGGCAACGAGGACTTCGTAGAGGAATACCTCTACGGCGACGGGGAGCTGCGCGCGCAGGCGGGGCTGCTCCGCGAGCGCTTTATGAACTATGCGCAGTCGCTCGTACACGGCGATCTGCACTCCGGCTCCATCTTCGCAAACGCGGACGGCGTGAAGATACTCGACCCGGAATTCGCGTTTTACGGCCCCATGGGCTACGATATCGGCAACGTCATAGGCAACCTCTTCTTCTCCTGGGCGAACAAGGTCTTCACCATGCCCGGAGAAAAAGAGGCTATCGCCGCGCTCGAGACGACCATAGAGCAGCTCTGCGACCTCACCTTCGACAAGCTTGAGCGCAAATACGACGAGCTCGTCCTCTTCCCGCTATACAGGGAGGAGAGCTTCAAGGCGGCCTACCTCGACAGCGTGATGTCCGACTCCTTCGGCTATGCCGGGACGGAGATCATCCGCCGCGTGGTGGGCGACGCGAAGGTCATGGAGCTCAGCTCCGTGACCGAGCCCGAAAAGCGCGTGCCCATGGAGCGCGCGCTCATAAAGCTCGGCATCGCGCTCATAAAGCAGCGCGAGAGCTTAGGCTCCGGCAGGGAGCTGACTGAGCTGTTCAGGCTCATTCTGGCCTGACGGCGCGGCGGAAAGGAGATATCCCAATGCAGAGAATGGACGACAACATGCCCTTCCTGCTCCAGTACGAGCATGTGGCATGGTATGAAGACGGCAAGGTGCGCATCCTCGACCGCCGCGTATACCCCACGCAGCTGCGCTTCGTGGAGTGCTCAAGCTACAGGGAGGTGGCGCAGGCCGTCGCCGACATGGTGACGCAGAGCGCCGGGCCCTACACCGCAGTCGGCATGGGCATGGCTCTCGCGGCTCACGAGGCGCGAGACCTGGGGAAGAAGGAGCAGCTCGCCTTTCTGCGGCAGGCCGCCCACGACCTCGCCCACTCCCGGCCGACCACGGCCAACCGCTACGGGCAGATAACCGGGCGCTGCGCGGATGTGGCCGAGGCCGCCCTTGAGGCTGGGCGCGACCCCGTGCAGGCCGTCGTCGAGACCACGGTGGACTCGCTCAACCGCCGCTACAGCACCATGCAGATCGTGGGCGACTATCTGGAGCGCCTCATCCCCGAAAACGGCACCATCCTGACCCAGTGCTTCGGGGAGACGATAATCGGCACGGTCATGCGCGCGGCGCTCAGGCGCGGGAAGCACTTCAAGGTCTTCTGCGCGGAGACCCGCCCCTATTTGCAGGGCGCGCGGCTCACCTCGAGCTGCTTTGAGCAGATGGGCTTCGACACCACGGTCGTCACGGACAACATGATAGCCTACTGCATGGAGCGCGAGGGCATAGACCTCTTCACCTCCGCGGCGGACTCCATCGCCCGCGACGGACATATCGCCAACAAGATAGGCACCTTCCAGATAGCGATACTGGCCAAGTATTTCGGCGTCCCCTACTATGTGACCGGCATCCCCGACGAGGGCAAGCGCACGAAGGACGACATCGTCATCGAGATGCGCGACCCGGCGCAGGTGCTCAGCTACCGCGGGATACAGAACACCGTCCCCGGCGTCAAGGCCATATACCCCTCCTTCGACATCGTGCCGCCGCATCTCATCTCCGGCGCGGTCACGGACAAGGGCGTTTACGTCCCCTATATGCTCGACAGCTACTTTGACAGCGCTGTTAAGCAGTTTTATTGATAATCCACATCAAAAGGAGAAATTCACGATGAAGATCTATGTGCGCGCACCATATCCCGAAAAAAACCTCGCCGAGCTGAGGGAGCTCTTTGACGAGGTGGTGTACGAGCCGTGGACGGAGACCGGCGAACGCTATTATGAGGACGAGATGCTGGAAAACCTGCTGCGCGTCCGGCCGGACGCCCTCATCACCGAGCTTGACCGCGTCACCGCCAAGGTGCTGGCAGGCTACGGCGGGCTCCGCTTCATAGGCGACTGCCGCGCCACGCCCGCAAACCTCCAGGTCGAGGAGTGCACGAAGGCGGGAGTGCCCATAATGTGTACCCCCGGCCGGAACACCCAGGCCGTCGCCGAGCTCGTGGTCGGTCTTATGATAATTCAGATGCGAAAAGCCATCCCCGCCATAGAGTGGGCGCGGGACGGCAAATGGGTCGAGGGCACGACGCCCTATTTCCTGTGGATGGGGCACGA
The DNA here is from genome assembly GCA_034933465.1 of Oscillospiraceae bacterium. Taxonomy (GTDB): domain Bacteria; phylum Bacillota; class Clostridia; order Oscillospirales; family Oscillospiraceae; genus Limivicinus. The sequence goes on from JAYFNM010000002.1 coordinate 37,980, forward strand.
GCTACAGGGCAAGAAGGTCGGCATCGTGGGCTTCGGCGCCATCGGGCAGGCCGTGGCGAAAATCCTCGACGGCTTCGACTGCGACATCTCCTTCTTCGCCCCACATAAGACCGAGTCCATCGGCCATTACCGCAGGGTGAGCCTTGAGGAGATCTTCTCCGAGAGCGACGTCGTCACCCTCCATGTCCCCGTCAACGACAGCACCCGCGGCATGGTCAACGAAAAGCTGCTGCGCTCGATGAAAAAGGACGCCCTGCTCGTCAACGCCGCGCGCTCCGCGGTGGTGGACTACAAGGCGCTCGCGGCGGCGCTCAGCGAGGGCGCCATCGGCGGGGCAGTGCTCGACGTGCTCGATAACGAGCCGCCCACGGCCGAGGACATGGCCATCGCCGCCTGTCCCAACACCCTTGTCACCCCGCACATCTGCGGCGCCACCTACGAGGTCACGAACCATCAGGCCGAGATCCTCAACGGCCGCATCGCAAAGTGGCTCCGCGGGGAGGAGCTTGAGCGCATCGTCTACAACAGGGACGTCCTGAAATAAGCGCTCGCATGAAACACTATCTTACGGTGGACCTGGGCACCGGGAACACCCGCGTGGCTCTCGTCCGCTCCGACGGCGCGATCCTCGCCATAGAGACCTTTACAAACCTGTATTACCGGGACGCGGCCTACGGCGACGCCCAGTATTTTCTGCCCGGGGAATGGGCGGAAAGCATCCTCGGCTGCTGCGCGCGGCTGCACCGGCAGTTCCCCGATATCCGCGCGGACGCCGTGTCCTCCGCCGGCGCGCGCCAGAGCATCGTGCTGCTCGACAAAGACGGCCGCGCCTATTACGGCCTGCCCAACATCGACAACCGCGGGCGGGACTACATGTCCCTAATAGAAAACCGGGACGAGATATACGCGCTGAGCGGAAAATGGGTCACGGAGGATTTCTGCGCGGCCAAGCTCATGGGGCTTCGCCTGCGCCGGCCGGAGCTGTATTCCCTGCTCGGCACGGTGCTGAGCATCAGCGAATGGATAGCCTATATCTTCACCGGCGTGCGCGCCATGGAGCACTCGCAGGCCTGCGAGACGCAGCTGTACGATCTCGCGGCGCGGCGCTGGTCCGAAAGGCTCTGCGGCTGCTACGGGGTGGATATCGGCCTGCTGCCCCCGCTCATGCCGGCCGGCTCCGTCGTGGGGCGCGTCCTCCCGGAGCAAGTCTCCGCCTTCGGCATGGCCGACGGCGCCGTATTCATCAGGGGCGGAGCCGACACGCAGACCGCCCTTCGGCAGACAGGCCTCGGCGAGGGGGACATCGCCGTGGTGTCCGGCACCACCTCCCCGGTGGCCGCCCTCTGCCGTGAAAAGTATTACGACGCGCAGCAGCGCGTCTGGACGGACGCCAACCTCGGCGGCGAGAGCTTCATCGTGGAGATGAACCCCGGCGTCACGGGGCTGAACTACCAGCGGATAAAGGCCGGGCTGTGCGCGGACCTGAGCTATGAGGAGCTTGAGGCGGCCTACGCCGCGAAGACGGACTTCTCATGCACGGCCTCCTTTTCCTCGCTGCTGTTCTACGAGCGGCGCTCCCTGAAAAACGGCGGCTTCTTCATGCGCTCGCCGCTGGGCAGCGAGCCGGACAGGGTCGATATGGCCTGGGCCGTGCTCGCCGACATCGCCTGCTCCATCTACGAGCAGCTGTCCCGGCTCATGGCGCTCACCGGCTGCGAAAGCCGGCGCGTGCTGTGCTGCGGCGGCGGCTTCCGCTCCGCGGCGCTCTGCCGGATGCTCTCCGACCTGTCGGGGCTTGAGCTGCTGCTGCGCCCCGGCTTCGAGCAGGCCACCATAGCCGGCCTCGTCTCTCTCTGCAACGACCGCTTCGGGCTCCGGAGCGGCTGTGACGGGGCGGCGGCCGCAACGGTCTATTCCCCGCGCAGACAACAGCTTATCCACAGCTACTACCCCGTCTGGCTCGAAAACAGGAGCCGGGCAAACCGAAGCGACATATAAAAAAACTTAAAATAATTTTGGAGGTACACCCCTATGTTAATGCAGGAAGAAAGAGAACTCGTAGTAGAATACGGCAAGAAGGTCAGCCTTTCCGGCCTGTGCCCCGGCACCAGCGGCAACATCAGCATCTATAACGCCGAGCAGGGTCTCATGGCCATCAGCCCCTCCGGCATGGACTACTTCAGCACCAAGCCCGAGGACGTCGTCGTCACCGACCTCAACGCCAAGGTGGTGGACGGGGCGCGCAAGCCCTCCAGCGAGTGGGCGCTGCACACCATCTTCTACCGGAACAAGCCCCACGCCCGCGCCGTCGTCCACACACACTCCGTGTACTGCACCACCTTCGCCGTGCTCGGCCAGCCCATCCGTGCCGTCCACTATGTCATCGGCGACGCCAACACCGACGTCGTGCCCTGCGCGCCCTACCAGACCTTCGGCACCGAGGAGCTGGCGGAGGCCGCCATCAAGGTCTGCGGCGAGAGCGACGCCGTCCTGCTCGGCAACCACGGCATCGTCGTCTGCGGCAAGAACATCGCCAGCGCCTTCAGCCTCGCCAACAACATGGAATATATGGCGCAGCTCCAGTATCAGGCGATGTGCATCGGCAAGCCCAACTACCTCTCCGACGAGCAGATGGCCGTCGTCATGGAGAAGTTCAAATCCTACGGCCAGCCCAACAGCGGCAAGAAGGGCTACTGAGCCCTTCCTCCCGGCAAACGCGCCAACCGCGCGCCGAGGCGGCGCCGCCCGCCGCAGGGCGGCCGCCGCGTCAAAACACACAGCGGCAGAATGGAGATAAGCTATATGAATTCTTTTGATTTCTACAGCCCCACATATTTCGTTTTCGGCCTCGACCGCGAAAGCGAGACGGCAAAGTATGTGCGCAGATACGGCGGCTCGCGGGTCATGATAGTGTACGGCGGCCATTCGGCGAAAAAATCCGGCCTGCTCGACCGCATAGAGCAGTCCCTGACCGGCGCGGGACTGTACTACACCGAGCTCGGCGGGATAAAGCCCAATCCCCGCAGCGGCCTCGTCTACGACGGCATAGAGCTTGCCCGCCGGGAGAAGGTGGACTTCCTTCTCGCCGTCGGCGGCGGCAGCGTCATCGACACGGCCAAATCCATCGCCATGGGCGTGCCCTACGAGGGCGATTTCTGGGATTTCTTCTCCGGCAAGACTCCCGAGGTATCCCTGCCTGTGGGCACGGTGCTCACCATCGCGGCCTCCGGCAGCGAGGGCTCGCCCAACGCCATCATCACCAACGAGAAGACCCTCGCCAAGACCGCGGCCGAGGCCGACTGCATCCGCCCCAAGTTCTCCATCATGGACCCGGCGCTGACGCAGAGTCTGCCCCCCCGCCAGACCGCCTACGGCGTCACCGATATCATCTCCCACGCCTTCGAGCGGTATTTCACCAACACCCCGGGCGTGGAGACCACCGACCGGCTGCTTGAGGGCGTCGTCCTCGCGGTGATGCACGAGGGGCGCCGCGCCCTTGAGGAGCCGGACAATTTCGACGCGCGCGCGAACATCATGTGGGCGGGCATGACCTGCCACAACGACATAATGGGCGTCGGCCGCAAGCAGGACTGGAACACCCACCATCTTGAGCACGTGCTCTCCGCCCTGTACGACTGCCCCCACGGGGCGGGCATCTCGGTCATCATGCCCGCGTGGATGAGCTACTGCGTGGAGCACCACCCCGACGCGCTGCGCCTGGCTCAGATGGCGACGCGCATCTTCGGCTGCCAGATGGACTATGCCGACCCGCGCCGCACCGCCCGCGAGGGCGTGGAGGCCTTCAAGACCTTCCTGCGCTCCATCGGTATGCCCCTGAGCTTCGCCGAGATCGGCGCCGACCCCAAGGATATCCCCAGGCTCGTCGAGATGAACGAGATAGGCGACGGCGTCACCGGCGGCTACGTCGGGCTTGACCGTCAGGCGCATTTCGAGATATACGAGCGCGCCGCCGGTCTGCGCTGAGCCGCAAAAACTGTGTAAGCGAACAAACGGCTGAAAGCAAATAATTTTAAAAAAGGAAGGACTAATCATGGACAAGAAAAATCTTGGCTTCGCAACGCGGCAGATCCACGTCGGCACAATGAAGAACACCGCCGGCGCCCTCTGCGGCCCCATCTATCAGACCTCCACCTTCGTGTTTGACACGGTCGAGCAGGGCGGCGCGCGCTTCGCGGGCGCGGAGGAGGGCTACATCTATTCCCGCCTCTCCAACCCCTCCCTCAACGTCATCGAGGAAAAGATGGCCTCTCTTGAAAACGGCGAGGCCGCCGTGGCCGCCGCCTCCGGCATGGGCGCGATCACCGCGACCATCTATTCCAGCGTCGTCGCCGGGGACGAGATCATTGCCGACGAGACCCTCTACGGCTGCACCTACGCCTTTTTCAGCCATGAGATCTCCCAGCTCGGCGTCAAGGTCAAATTCGTTGACCTCTCAAATCTCGAAAACCTCCGGCAGGCGCTCAGCAAGGACACCAAGGTCGTCTATTTCGAGACCCCCTGCAACCCCACGCTGAAGATCGTGGACATCAAGGCCGTCGCCGACGCGGCGCACGCCTACTGCGCCGACATCCGCGTGATAGTTGACAACACCTTCTCCTCCCCCTATCTCCAGCGCCCTCTGGATCTGGGCGCGGACGTGGTCGTCCACAGCGCCACCAAGTACATCAACGGCCACGGCGACGTCATAGCGGGCTTCGTCATCGGGACAAACGAGGTCATCTACAAGGTGCGCAACATGGGTCTGGTCCACATGACCGGCGCCACCATGAGCCCCTTCAACGCCTTCCTCATCGCCCGCGGCCTGAAGACCCTGAACATCCGCATGGATCGCCACTGCGCCAACGCCATGGAGCTGGCAAAGTATTTCGAGGCGCACCCGGCCGTGGCCAAGGTCTACTACCCCGGTCTGGAGAGCTTTGAGGGCTATGAGATAGCCAAAAAGCAGATGGATCAGTTCGGCGGCATGATCTCCATAGAGCTCAAGGCCGACAAGGCCGCCACCGCGGCCGCGCTGAACAGGCTCGAGCTGTGCAAGATCGCCGTCTCCCTGGGCGACGCGGAGACCCTTGTCGAGCACGCCGCCTCCATGACCCACTCCACCTATTCCTCCGAGGAGCTCGCCGCCGCCGGCATCTCCGAGGGTCTTGTGCGCATCAGCGTCGGCCTTGAGGACATCAAGGACGTCATCGCCGACTTCGACCAGGCTCTGGCCGGTCTCAAATAAGCGCGCTCGGTTTTACGTTTTTACATTACCGGCAAGGGGAACCCGTTTTCCGGGTTCCCCTTGCCGTCGTTTGCGCGCCGCGGCCTCCGGGAAAAAATCTGCCCTCGCGCGTTTTCCCCTCTTTACCGCGGGCGGAAAAAGCAATATAATCAAGGATATTGTTTTCAGGGCGTCGCCCGGAAAGGACAGGCCATGTTTGAACTGTATCAGGTGGGCGCGGAGAGCTATTATATCCAGAGCCCGGCGAAGATTGGGCTGGTGAAGCTCGCGGAGGACGAGGTCTGCCTCATCGACAGCGGCAACGACAAGGACGCCGGGCGCAAGCTCCGGCAGCTGCTCGACAAAAACGGCTGGCAGCTCGCCGCCATATACAACACCCACTCCAACGCCGACCATATCGGCGGCAATAAATACCTGCAAGCGCAGACCGGCTGCAAAATATACGCCCCCGGCATAGACTGCGCCTTCACCCGCCACCCGGTGCTCGAGCCGGCCTTCCTCTACGGCGGCTTTCCCCCGAAGCAGCTGCGGCATAAATTCCTGCTCGCGCAGGAGAGCGGCGCGGAATACCTGACGCCGGACAAGCTCCCCGCGGGGATGAGCATGATCCCCCTGCCGGGGCACTTCTTCGACATGACCGGCTTTCGCACAGCCGACGGCACGGTCTATCTCGCCGACTGCCTTTCGAGCCGGGAGACGCTGGAGAAGTACCGGATAGGCTTCATCTACGACGTCGCCGCCTATCTCGACACGCTCGAGCGCGTGCAGGCTCTTGAGGGGGCGATGTTCGTCCCCGCCCACGCGGAGGCGACCGAGAATATCGCGCCGCTCGCAAA
>JAYFNM010000003.1:0-15974 GCA_034933465.1 Oscillospiraceae bacterium
GAGGACGCATATCTTATCGGCCATGTGGCCGAGAGCGGGGACAAGGTGAGGATATGCTGAAAGCGCGGATAGCCGTCTTCGTCTCCGGCGGAGGCACGAATTTGCAGGCGCTCATCGACAGCCAGAAGAGCGGCGCTCTGCCGAGCGGGGAGCTGAGCCTCGTCGTGTCGAACAACTCCCGCGCCTACGCGCTCAAGCGCGCCGAGGCCGCCGGCATCCCCGCCGTCACGCTCACAAAGAAGGACTGCGGCGGGCAGGAGGGCTTTGAGGCCGCGCTCACCGCGCTGCTGCGCGAGCACAGGATAGACATGATAGTGCTGGCCGGGTTCATGAGCATACTCAGCGCCGATTTCACCGATCGCTTTAAAAAGCGGATAATCAACGTCCACCCCTCGCTGATCCCCGCCTTCTGCGGGAAGGGCTTTTACGGGCTGCACGTACACGAGGCGGCGCTCGAATACGGCGTAAAGGTGACGGGAGCGACGGTGCACTATGTCAACGAGATCCCGGACGGGGGGAAGATAATCCTGCAAAAGGCCGTGTCCGTCCAGCCGGGCGACACGCCGGAGACGCTGCAAAGGCGCGTCATGGAGCAGGCGGAATGGGTCATCCTGCCGCAGGCGGCGGAGCTTGTGGCGGCCAATATTTTGAAAATGAGGAGCAGCGACAATGGAAGTTTATAAGATCAACGACATTCACGAGCTTATCAGCGGCAACCCCTATGTCGGCCGCGGGCTGGTCGCGGGCATGACGGCGGACGGGAAAAAGGCCGCCGCCGCGTACTTCATCATGGGCCGGAGCCTCAACAGCCGCAACCGCGTCTTCGCGCTCAGAGACGGCGCGCTCTATACCGAGCCCTACGACGCCGCCCTCGTGCAGGACGCGAGCCTTATAATCTACGCCGCCGTGCGGCGGCTCGGCAGCCGCCTCATCGTCACCAACGGCGACCAGACCGACACGATATACGAGGCGCTCTCCGCCGGGAAGAGCTTCTCCGAGGCGCTCTCCGGACGGCAGTTCGAGCCGGACGCGCCGAACCTCACGCCGAGGATAAGCGCGCTTTTGAACCTCTCAGGCGACTTCGGCTATCAGCTCAGCATCCTCAAGAGCACCGACGCCGCGGGCACGGCCTGCTGCCGCTACACCTTCGACTATCCCTCGCTCCCCGGCCTCGGCCACTTTATCCACACCTATGTCACCGACGGCAGCCCCATCCCGAGCTTTCAGGGCGAGCCGGAGCGCGTGGCCATACCCGACGACATAGACCTCTTCACAGCCTCCCTCTGGAGCGGCCTTGACGAGGCCAACCGCATATCCCTCTATGTGAGCTACACAGACCTTGAGACCGGCGCCGTCGCGGAGCGCCTTATAAACAAAAACAAAGGAAGCGAGGCAGAGGCATGAGAGAGCTGGAACTGAAATACGGCTGCAACCCGAATCAGAAGCCCTCCCGCATTTTCATGGCGGAGGGCGAGCTGCCCATCACGGTGCTCAACGGCAAGCCCGGATATATTAACCTTCTGGACGCCTTCAACTCCTGGCAGCTCGTAAAGGAGCTGCGCGAGGCCACCGGCCTGCCCGCCGCCGCCTCCTTCAAGCACGTCTCCCCCGCCGGCGCCGCCGTCGGCCTGCCGCTGAGCGATATCGACCGCGCGATATACTTCGTCGATAAGGACGCCGCGCTCTCCCCCATAGCCTGCGCCTATATCCGCGCCCGCGGCGCGGACAGGCTCTGCTCCTACGGCGACTGGGCCGCGCTCAGCGAGGTCTGCGACGAGTCCGCCGCGCGCTATCTGAAGGACGAGGTGTCCGACGGCGTGATAGCCCCGGGCTACACCGACGGCGCGCTCGAAATACTCAAGACCAAGAAAAAAGGCGGCTACAACGTCGTGCGGATAGACCCGGATTACGTCCCCGCCCCCATCGAGCGCAAGGACGTGTTCGGCGTCACCTTCGAGCAGGGGCGCAACAACTTTAAAATAGACCGCGCGCTGCTCTCGAACATCGTCACCAAAAACAAAAGCCTGCCCGAGCAGGCCGTCATCGACATGACAGTCGCGCTCATAACGCTCAAATATACCCAATCCAACTCCGTCTGCTACGTCAAGGACGGGCAGGCCATCGGCGTCGGCGCGGGACAGCAGAGCCGCATCCACTGCACGCGGCTCGCCGGGAGCAAGGCGGACAACTGGTATCTCCGCCAGCACCCGCTGGTGCTGGGGCTGAAATTCGTGCCCGGCATCCGCCGCCCCGACCGCGACAACGCCATCGATATCTACAGCTCCGACGAATATATGGACGTCCTCGCAGACGGCGAGTGGCAGAAGGTCTTCGCCGAGCGGCCGGAGATACTGACGGCCGAGGAGAAAAAGCGCTACATCGCGACCCAGACCGGCGTCACCTGCGGCAGCGACGCGTTCTTCCCCTTCGGGGACAACGTCAGGCGCGCCCGGAAGAGCGGCGTGCAGTACATCGCCGAGCCCGGCGGCAGCATCCGCGACGACAACGTCATTGAGACCGCCGACAGCTTCGGCATGGTGATGTGCTTTACCGGGATGCGCCTGTTCCACCACTGAGATAGGGAGAAGAGAACAATGAAACTGCTTGTCGTGGGCGGCGGCGGCCGCGAGCACGCCATTATCAAGAAGCTCCGCGAAAGCCCTGAGGTCACGGAGATATTCGCCCTGCCCGGCAACGGCGGCATGGCCGGGGACTGCAGCTGCGTGCCGATAGCGGCTAAGGATATCGCCGGCATCGTCGCGTTCGCGGAGGACCAGGGCATAGGCTACGCCGTCGTCGCGCCGGACGACCCGCTGGTGCTCGGCGCGGTGGACGCGCTCAACGCCGTCGGCATACCCTGCTTCGGGCCGACGGCGGCCGCCGCCGAAATAGAGGGCAGCAAGGTCTTCTCCAAGCACCTGATGAAAAAATACGGCATACCGACCGCGGCCTACGAGAGCTTCGACGACGCGGATGCCGCGCTCGACTATATAGCCTCCGCCCCCCTGCCCATCGTCGTGAAGGCGGACGGGCTCGCCCTCGGCAAGGGCGTCGTCATCGCCGAAACGCGCGAGGCGGCGCGGCAGGCAGTCACGGCCATGATGCGCGACGGGCAGTTCGGGCAGAGCGGCAGAAGCGTCGTCATAGAGGAATTCCTCACGGGGCCGGAGGTGTCCGTCCTGTCGTTTACAGACGGGGAGACGCTCGTGCCCATGGTCTCCTCCATGGACCACAAGCGCGCGCTCGATAACGACGAGGGGCTCAACACCGGCGGCATGGGCGCCGTCGCCCCGAACCCGTACTACACCGCGGACATCGCAAGGCAGTGCATGGAGACCATCTTCATGCCGACCGTGCGGGCGATGAAGGCCGAGGGCCGCCCCTTTAAGGGCTGCCTGTATTTCGGCCTGATGCTCACGCCGCAGGGGCCGAAGGTGATAGAATACAACTGCCGCTTCGGCGACCCGGAGACGCAGGTGGTGCTGCCGCTGCTGGAGAGCGACCTGCTGACCGTCATGCGCGCCGTGACCGACGGCACGCTCAGAGACGCCGGGCTGCGCTTCAGCCCGCGCAGCGCCTGCTGCGTCGTCCTGGCGTCGCGGGGCTATCCGAAGCAATACGACACCGGCTTTGAGCTGACGATAGACGCTCCTGCAAGGCCGAGCGCCTATGTCGCCGGGGCAAAGCTCCGCGCGGACGGGCGGCTCGTCACGGCCGGCGGGCGCGTGCTCGGCGTCACCGCCGTGAGAGACAGCCTCGGCGAGGCGATTTCCGCCGCCTACGAGCTCACAGAGCATGTGCATTTTGAAAACGCGTACTGTCGCCGCGACATCGGCGCGAGGGCGATGAAGGCGTTCATGGAGGGCAGATAATGGTATACCGCGTCTATGTTGAAAAGAAAAAAGAGCTCGCCCAGGAGGCGAAAAACCTGCTTGAGGACGTCCGCGGCCTGCTCGGCGTCGGCGCGCTGACGGCGCTTCGGACAGTCAACCGCTACGACGTGGAGAATATCTCCCCGGAGCTCTTCGACTACGCCGTGAAGACCGTCCTCTCCGAGCCGCAGCTCGACAGCGTGAGCGGCGAGCTCGACGCCTCCGGCGCGGACGCCGTTTTCGCGGTGGAGTACCTGCCGGGGCAGTTCGACCAGCGGGCGGATTCCGCCGCGCAGTGCATGCAGATAATCTCCCGCTCGGCGCGGCCGGACGTGCGCACGGCGAAGGTATACCTGCTGTACGGCGCGCTCGGCGAGAGCGAGATCGCGGAGATAAAAAAATACGTCATAAACCCTGTGGAGGCTCGCGAGGCCGCCATGGATAAGCCCGAGACCCTGAAGACGAACTACCCCGTGCCGCTGTGCGTGGAGACGCTCGACGGCTTCACCGCGCTCGACAGAGCGGGGCTCGAGGCCTTCATCGCCCGGCGCGGCCTGGCGATGGATATCGACGACATCAGCTTCTGCCGGGATTATTTCCGCGCGGAGGGGCGCGAGCCGAGCATCACCGAGATACGCATGATAGATACCTACTGGTCGGATCACTGCCGCCACACGACCTTCACCACGACCATAGACAGCGTGAGCTTCGAGGACGAGACCGTAGAGCGCGCCTACCGGCGCTATCTCGACACGCGCGCCGCGCTCGGCCGGACGAAGCCCGTAAACCTGATGGACGTGGCCACAATAGCTGTGAAATATCTCAAAAAAGCCGGGAAGCTCGACCGGCTCGACGAGTCGGAGGAGATAAACGCCTGCACCGTGAAGATAGACGTCGAAATCGACGGCGCGCGCGAGCCCTGGCTGCTGCTGTTCAAAAACGAGACCCACAACCACCCCACCGAGATAGAGCCCTTCGGCGGCGCGGCCACCTGCATAGGCGGCGCGATACGCGACCCGCTCTCCGGCCGCGCTTACGTCTACGGCGCGATGCGCCTCACAGGCGCCGCCGACCCGCTGACGCCGGTCGCCGACACGCTGCCCGGCAAGCTGCCCCAGCGCAAGCTCTGCACAGGCGCGGCGGCGGGCTATTCCTCCTACGGCAACCAGATAGGCCTCGCCACCGGCATCGTCGATGAGCTGTACCACCCGGGCTACGCCGCAAAGCGCATGGAGATAGGCGCGGTCATCGCCGCGGCTCCGGCGGAAAATGTCCGCCGCGAGCGCCCCGTGCCGGGAGACGTCGTCATCCTGCTCGGCGGGCGCACCGGGCGCGACGGCTGCGGCGGCGCGACCGGCTCCTCCAAATCTCACACGCTCGAATCGCTCGAGAGCTGCGGGGCTGAGGTGCAGAAGGGCAACGCGCCCGAGGAGCGCAAGCTCCAGCGCCTGTTCAGAAACGGCGAGGCCTGCCGTATGATAAAGCGCTGCAACGACTTCGGCGCGGGCGGCGTGTCCGTCGCCGTGGGTGAGCTCGCGGACGGGCTCGACATCGACCTCAACGCCGTGCCGAAAAAGTACGAGGGTCTGGACGGCACGGAGCTCGCGATCAGCGAATCGCAGGAGCGCATGGCGGTCGTCGTTGCGCCGGAGGACGCGGCGCGCTTTATGGAGATCGCGGCGGGCGAAAACCTCGAGGCGGGCGTGCTCGCGCGCGTGACCGAAAAGCCGCGGCTCGTGATGCGGTGGAACAATAATATAATAGTAGACGTCAGCCGGGAATTTCTCGACTCCAACGGCGCGGAGAAGCACACGAGCGCCCATGTCGAAAAGCCGGGGCGGTACATGAGACCCGCCCCCGCCTCCTTTGCCGCCGGCATGGAGGCGCTCGCCGGAGACCTGAACGTCTGCTCGAGGCGCGGCCTTTCGGAGCGCTTCGACTCGACCATAGGCGCGGGCACGGTGCTCATGCCCTTTGGCGGCAAAAACCAGCTCAGCCCGATACAGGCCATGGTGCAGAAAATTTCCGTGGAAAAAAAGCACACGGACGACTGTTCCCTGATGGCCTGGGGCTATAATCCCTTCATAAGCGAAAAAAGCCCCTACCACGGCGCGTATCTCGCGGTGGTGGAGTCGGTGTGCAAGCTCATTGCGACCGGCGCCGAGTTTAAAGACGTATATCTCAGCTTTCAGGAATATTTCGAGCGCCTGCGGCGCGAGCCCTCGCGCTGGGGCAAGCCGCTCGCGGCGCTGCTCGGCGCGTTCGAGGCGCAGATGGAGCTCGGCATAGGCGCAATCGGCGGCAAGGATTCCATGAGCGGCTCCTTCGAGGACAGGGACGTCCCGCCGACGCTGGTCTCCTTCGCCGTGACGACGGCGAAGACCGCGGATATCGTTCCAAACCAGCTCAAGGCCGCCGGAGACGCCCTCTTCCTGCTCGAGCCGGACTATGACGCGGACGGGCTTCCCGTCACCGCCTCCCTGCTGGCCGTGTTCGAGGAGGTACACCGGCTGCTCGCCTCGGGCGCGGCTGTCGCGGCCTACGCCCCGGGCTACGGCGGCGTCGCCGAGGCTGTGCTGAAGATGGCGCTCGGCGAGGGTCTGGGCTTTGCCTTCGACAAGGCGCTGAGCCTTGAAAAGCTCTTCTCCTGCCGCTGCGGCGCGTTCCTGCTGGAGCTGCGCCCCGGCGAGAGCGCGGGCGAATTCATCGGCACGGTGCTGGGCGAGCCGGAATTTCTCCGCGGCTCAGAGCGCGCCGCGCTCGACAGGCTGCTCGGCATATACGAGGGGAAGCTCGAGAGCGTCTACGCCTGCAACATCCCGGACGGCGGGGAAAAGACGGAGCTGTTCAGCTACAGCGCCGCTAAGACTCCGCGCTGCGCGGTGAAGACCGCGCGGCCGAGGGTGCTCATCCCGGTCTTCCCCGGCACGAACTGTGAATACGACAGCGCGAAGGCCATGGAGGACGCGGGGGCTCAGGCGGAGATCATCGTCGTCAACAACCTCAGCTCCGAGGGCATCTCAAGGAGCGTGGAGCGCTTCGCGAGCGCGCTCGGGACGGCGCAGATGATTTTTATCCCCGGCGGCTTCTCCGGCGGCGACGAGCCGGACGGCTCCGGCAAATTCATCACCGCCTTCTTCCGCAGCGCCGCCGTGAAGGACGGCGTGACAGAGCTTCTTGACAGTCGCGGCGGGCTTATCTGCGGCATATGCAACGGCTTCCAGGCGCTGATAAAGCTCGGCCTCGTCCCCTACGGCAGAATAATCGACACGGACGAGACCTGCCCCACGCTGACCTACAACACCATCGCCCGCCACCAGTCGCGCATCGTGCGCGTGCGCGTGGCCTCGAACAAGGCCCCCTGGCTCTCGGAGACCTCCGCCGGCGAGATATACTCCGTCCCCATCTCCCACGGGGAGGGGCGCTTTTTGGCGGACGAGGCGCTCATCCGCTCTCTGGCGGCGAACGGGCAGATTGCCACGCAGTATGTCGATCTCGAGGGCAGAGCCTCAAACGACGTGCGCTTCAACCCCAACGGCTCCGCCTTCTCGGTGGAGGGCGTCTGCTCCCCGGACGGCCGCGTGTTCGGCAAGATGGGTCACGCGGAGCGCGTGGGCGCGGGGCTGTACAAGAACGTCCCCGGCAACTACGATATGAAGATGTTCACCGCGGCAGTGAAATATTTCCGTTGAATTTGAAGGGAGAACAGCTATGCTCACAGACATCGAAATAGCGCAGAAATGCAGCCCGCGCCCCATCGGGCAGGTCGCGGAGACGGCGCATATTGACGAAAAATATCTTGAACAGTACGGCCGGTACAAGGCCAAGGTAGACCTGTCCTTCCTCAAGGACGCGCAGCGCCCGGACGGCAGGCTCGTGCTGGTCACGGCCATCACGCCCACCCCCGCCGGCGAGGGCAAGACCACGACGACCATCGGCCTTGCCGACGCGCTGCGGCGCATCGGCGAGCAGTCCGTCGTCGCGATGCGCGAGCCGTCGCTCGGCCCCGTATTCGGCGTGAAGGGCGGCGCCTGCGGCGGCGGCTACGCCCAGGTCGTGCCGATGGAGGAGATAAACCTCCACTTCACCGGCGATATCCACGCCATAGGCGCGGCGAACAACCTGCTCGCCGCCATGCTCGACAACCACATCCAGCAGGGCAACGCCCTCGGCATAGACGTCAGGCGCATCACCTGGCGGCGCTGCGTCGATATGAACGACAGGCAGCTGCGCTATATGGTGGACGGCCTCGGCGGGCGGACGAACGGCGTGCCGCGCGAGGACGGCTTCGATATCACCGTCGCGAGCGAGATAATGGCGGTGCTCTGCCTCGCCGGCTCCATAAGCGATCTCAAGGCGCGCCTCGGGCGCATCGTCGTGGGCTACAGCTATGACGGGCAGCCCGTCACCTGCGCGCAGCTGCACGCGCAGGGCGCGATGACGGCGCTGCTCAGGGACGCACTCAAGCCCAACCTTGTCCAGACCCTCGAGGGCACGCCCGCCTTCGTGCACGGCGGCCCCTTCGCCAACATCGCCCACGGCTGCAACTCGGTGCTCGCCACCAGAATGGCGCTCAAAACGGCGGACTACGTCGTCACGGAGGCGGGCTTCGGCGCCGACCTCGGCGCGGAGAAGTTTCTGGATATAAAGTGCCGCGCCGCGGGGCTGACCCCGTCCGCCGTGGTCGTCGTGGCGACGATCCGCGCGCTGAAAATGCACGGCGGGCTCCCGAAGAGCGAGCTCGGGCATGAGGATCTCGAGGCGCTGTCGAAGGGCGTGCCGAACCTGCTGCGCCACGTCTCCAACATCAAAAACGTCTACCGGCTCCCCTGCGTCGTCGCGGTCAACAAATTTCCGACCGACACCGACAGCGAGGTCCGCTTCATCATCGACAGGTGCCGCGAGCTCGGCGTGAACGTCGTGCTCTCCAATGTCTGGGCCGAGGGCGGCGCGGGCGGCGAGGAGCTCGCGCGGGAGGTCGTGCGCCTGTGCAAAGAGGAGAAGGGCGATTTTCGCTTCAGCTATGAGCTCGACGCGGGCATTGAGGAAAAGCTCGAGGCGGTCACGAAGCGCATCTACGGCGGCGCCGGGATAAGCGTCCTGCCGGGCGCGAAAAAGCAGATAGAGGAGCTGACCCGCCTCGGCTTCGGCGCGCTGCCGGTCTGCATCGCGAAGACCCAGTACAGCTTTTCCGACGATGCGTCCAAGCTCGGCGCGCCGGAGGGCTTCACCGTCACCATCAAAAACGTCAAGGTCTCCGCCGGCGCGAACTTCATCGTCGCCCTCGCGGGAGATATCATGACCATGCCCGGACTCCCCAAAGCCCCCGCCGCGGAGCGGATAGACGTGGGCGAGGACGGCGTGATAAGCGGGCTGTTCTGAGAGCCTAAAACTGTTTTAGAGGGATAATAAATGAAACTCATCATCGCGTCAAACAACGCGCACAAGCTCATAGAAATAAAAGCCATCCTCGGCGGGATGTTCGACGAGATAGTCTCCATGCGGGAGGCGGGCATCGAGCACGAGACGATAGAGGACGGCGCGACCTTCATGGAGAACGCGGAGAAAAAGGCGCGGGAGATAGCGGGGCTGTCCGGCTGCTGCGCCCTCGCCGACGACAGCGGCCTCTGCGTGGACGCGCTCGGCGGCGCGCCCGGCATCTTCTCCGCGCGCTTTTCGGGTGTGCACGGGGATGACGAGGCCAACAACCGCCTCCTGCTCGAAAAGCTGCGGGATACCGACGAGCGCGGCGCGCACTACAGCTGCGCCGTGGCGCTCGTGCGGCCGGACGGGAGCTGCGTCGGCGCGGAGGGGCGCATGTACGGCTCTATCGCCCGCGCCCCGGCCGGTAGCAACGGCTTCGGCTACGACCCGCTGTTCCTTCTCCCGGATTACGGCCGCACCTGCGCGCAGATCAGCGCGGAGGAGAAAAATCGCATCAGCCACCGCTTCAAAGCCCTGCACGCCCTGCTTCAAAAGCTCGGGCAGGAATAGGTTTCAAGGCTCTGCCGCGCGCAGGCGTACTGAGGTCGCCGGCAGCGAGGATCACTCCGGGGTCATATGAAAAGCAAAAACCTGTCGTTCTCTATAAGGAGAATGACAGGTTTTTCGCGCTCATCCGTCTGTACCGGCACAGGCAGCTGACTCCCGCTCAGTACTTCATGCCCTCCATGGCCTTTTCGACCTTGAGGTTCTTCACGCTCTCCGAGCGCATGGCGATATAGGTGTAAATCGAGTCGATAATGGTCAGCTCCGCGATGCGGGAGGATATGGCGACAATGTGAAAGCGCGTCTCGCTCGAGGCGGTGAAGAGGCTGATATCCGCGATCTTCGAGAGCGGCGAGTGTCCCATGCTCGTGAGGCTGATGACGCTCGCGCCGTTATTCTTGGCAATGCGCGTGTTGTCCACGACGCTGCGGCTGCTGCCGGAATGGCTGATGGCGAAGACGACGTCCTCCGCCCCGACATAGACGCTGTTTATCGCCTGTAGGTGCGGGTCGGTATAGGCGTTGGCGCTCAGGCCGAGGCGCAGCAGCTTGTGCTGCAGGTCCATGGCTATCGGGCCGGAGCCACCCAGCCCGAAGATGAGCACCCGCCGGGCGTTCATCAGCAGCTTCGCCGCGTGCTCCACATCGGCGACGTTCAGCGTGTCGTGCGTGAATTCGAGCGTGTGTACCGTGCCCTGAAACACCTTGGAGATTATCTTCTGCATGTCGTCGTCCGGCAGAACCTCCTCGTGGACGCTCTGCAGCGGGGTGACGATGTCCTGCGCGAGCGTGACCTTGAGATCCTGATACCCGGTGAAGCCGAGCTTCTGGCAGGCGCGGACGACGGTCGGGTCGGACACGCCGCTGTTCTCTGCGAGCGCCGCCACCGAGAGGTAGACCACCTCCTCGGGGTGCTGCGTTATGTATGTGGCCACCGCCTGCTCGGATTTGCTCAGGCTCTGCATCATGTTCAATATCTTCAGCACCAGCGCCGGAGACCCTGTATCCTGAACCGCCATTTTATTACCTCTGTTTCAAAATTATACTCCTGTGTCCTTATATCGGCTACAGGAGTATAATATCAAATTTAAACGGCTTTAACAAGCTCGCGCCGTAATTTTTTTATTACACGCCGCGGCTCTCGCGCAGGAGCTGTTCGACCGCCGTGAAATTGTGGGCGGGCTCGTCCACGCCGAGGCGCATGATCTTCTGGTCTATCGCGTCGATTATCCACTCCGGCTGGGGGAAGAACTCCTTTTCCAGCTCCGCGCAGGGGGTTATCCAGTTCTGCGCGCCGACGAGCACCGGGGGCGCGTCGAGATAGTTGAAGCAGAGCTCGCTTATATTGCGCGCGAGGTCGTTGAGATAGCTGCCGCGCGAGCAGGCGTCCGACACGAGAACTATCTTGCCGGTCTTCTTCACCGAGGCGACGACCTTGCCGTAATCGAAGGGCACAAGGCTGCGCGCGTCGATGACCTCGGCGGAAACGCCGTATTTCTCCGCGAGCGTCTTCGCCGCGCCGAGCGCCGCGTACAGCGCCGCGCCGACGGAGAGGACGGTCACGTCGCTGCCGGCGCGCTTTATGTCCGGCTCGCCTATGGCTATCTCGTAGCTCTCCGCCGGGACGCCTGGCTCGTGAAGCTGCTCGCCGATGCTATACAGGCGCTGGCTCTCGAAAAACAGCACCGGGTCGGTGCCGTTCAGCGCGGCGGTCATGAGACCCTTCGCGTCGTAGGGCGTCGCGGGGAAGACTATCTTCAGCCCCGGAACATGCGCGGCAAGGCTCGTCCAATCCTGCGAGTGCTGCGCGCCGTAGAGCGCGCCGACCGAGACGCGCAGAACCACCGGCATCAGCAGCTGCCCCGCGCTCATCGCCTGCCATTTGGCGAGCTGGTTGAATATCTCGTCCCCCGCCCTACCCATAAAGTCGCAGTACATCAGCTCTATCACGCTGCGCCCGCCGCACATGCCGTAGCCCACCGCGCTCGAGACGATGGCAGACTCGGAGATCGGCGAATTGAACAGCCTGTGATAGGGTATCGACTCGCTCATGCCCTGATACACGCCGAAAGCGCCGCCCCAGTCGCGGACGTCCTCGCCGTAGGCGATGAGGCTGGCGTCCTCGTACATCTTGTCGAAAATCGGCTCGAATATCGCGTCGCGATAGCTGTACACGGCGCTCTGGCTCAGGAGCTTTCCGTCCGCGCCGTAGGCGTAGCGCGCCTTTTTCTGTATCTTTTTCCAGCGGGAGTTGTCCTCGCGCGCGCCGTTTACCTCCGGCTCGCCCGGCAGCATGGCCGGAACGCGCCGGTTGGAGAAGATATAGCGCGCGACGGCGTCCGGGTCGCGGCGGAGATCCATCCTCGGCGAGAGCTCAAGGTCGGTCGCAAGGCGGAAGGCGGCGGTGATATTCTCCTTTATCTGCGCGTCTATGGCCGCGAAGTCCGCCTCCGTGGCGACGCCCGCCGCCGTCAGCTTTCCGGCAAAGGTCGTGATGCAGTCTATCTTCTGCCAGCTCTCTATCTCCTCGCGCGTGCGGTAGGCGTCCTGATCGGAGGGGGCGTGCCCGCAGAAGCGATAGGTCAGCACATCGAGGAAGACCGGCCCCTCTCCGTCCCTTATCAGGCGCAGCTTTCTCGAATACGCCTCTATGACGGCGAGCGGATCCTCGCCGTTGACGCGCTCGGCGTGCAGCTGCGTCGGGCTGACCCCGGCGGCAACGCGCGCCGCCTGCCGGTAGGCCATGGTCTCGCCGCGGGTCTGGCCGCCCATGCCGTAGCCGTTGTCCATGATGTTGAAGATGACGGGCAGGCCGCCCTTATAGCCGTCCTCCCAGAGCGTGGAGTACTGATCCATGGAGGCGAAGTTCAGCGCCTCGAACACCGGCCCGCAGCCGAGCGAGCCGTCGCCGATGTTCGCGATGCAGACGCCCTCCTGCTTGCGGAGCTTTTTGAACAGTCCGGCTCCCGCCGCTACGGGCGCGGAGCCGCCGACGATGGCGTTGTTCGGATAGATGCCGAAGGGCAGGAAGAAAAAGTGCATCGAGTTGCCGAGCCCCTTTGAAAAGCCCGTCTCCCGCCCGAACAGCTCCGCCATCAGCCCGTAGAGCAGGAAGCGGATCGCAAGCTCCTTCACGCTCTGCCCGTCCCAGTCCTTTTTGACTATGGCGAGAATGCGCCCGTCGAAGCTGCTCTGCATTATCTCCATCAGCTCGCCGTCTGCGAGCTTGTTTATCGCGGACAGACCCTTCGCGATGACCTCGCCGTGGCTGCGGTGGCTGCCGAAGATCAGATCGTTCACGCCGAGCAGGTAGGCCTGTCCGACCGCCGCCGACTCCTCGCCGATATACAGGTGCGCGGGGCCGGTGTACATATATTCTATGCCGTTATAATTCTTCGTGGTGCGCACGGCCATCAGCATGTTTTCAAACTCGCGGATGTAGCGCATGTCGCGGTAGATGCGCAGCAGCGCCTGGGGCGTATAGGCCTTCGCGGCCAGCTCCTGCTCCAGCGTCCTGTCGTAGCGCAGCACGGGGATATCCTCAAAGCGGATGTCCTTCTCGTTCATGACGCTCTCCGGGCTATACATCAGACTTTTAGGCATGGGTTTTTGCCTCCTTTAAAGTTTTGCGGCGAAGAGGGCTTCTCTTATCGCCTCGCCGCAGGTGGGGTGCGGGAAAACATAGCGCTTCATGCGCTCTATCGGCAGCTCGTTTTCTATGAGCAGGGAGCAGATCGTGATGAGCTCCGCGGCGGGGCCGCCCGCGATGTGCGCGCCGATGAGCGTGCGGCGCTTCCGGTCGAACACGAGCTTTATTATGCCCGCCCCGTTCTCGTTCTCGGCGAGATAGAGGCCGGAATAGTTCATGCTCAGCTTCGAGCAGACGGCGTCTATCCCGGCGCTCTTCGCCTCCTCCGCGGTCAGCCCCGCGAAGGCGGCCTCCGGCTCGGTGTGCACGAGCCCCGGCACCGCGCCCCAGCGCATTTCATCCGCGACGCCGAGAATGTGATTTACGGCCACCTCCGCCTCGCGATAGGCCACGTGCGCCTGCATACTCTGCCCTGTGCAGTCGCCTATGGCGTAGACGTCGGGCACGCCGGTGAGGCAGTGCTCGTCCACGCTTATCCCCCGCGCGGTGCAGGGGACGTTCAGCTTTTCAAGCCCGAAGCCCTCCGTGTTCGCGCGGCGGCCGATGCACAGCAGCGCCCTGTCGCAATCTATCTTTTTTTCGCCCTGCGCGCCCTCTATGACCACCGCGCCGCTCTCGAAGCGGACGGCTCTCGAGTTGAGATAAAACTCCATCCCGATCGCCTCACAGCCCTTTTGGACGACGGCGGTGAGCTCCGTGTCGAGCGCGCCCGCTATCTTCGGCGCGGCCTCCACGACGCTGAGCTTTGTCCCGGTCATGGCATAATAGGTCGCCATCTCGAGGCCGATGACCCCGCCGCCGACGACGCAGAGCCGGTCAATATGCTCCCGCTGCTCAAGAAGCTCCGTGCTTGTGAGCGCAAAGCCGCTCTTCATCGCCGCGTCCAGACCCTCTATTTTGGGAATTATCGCTCTTGAGCCGGAGGCGATTATCAGCTTTTTGCAGGTATGGGTCTCCCCCGCGGCGCTGACGCTTATGCCCTCCGCGCCCCTGCCCTCTATCGTGCCGACGCCCTCGACGGTCTTCACCCTCGCGCTCTTGAGCCCGGCCTTCACGCCGGATACAAGGCTCGCCGTGACGCGGCGTTTTCTGTCAACGACGGCGCTCTGGTCTATCGCCGCGCCCTCGCAGCGAACGCCGTAGGGCGCGGCGGTGAGGCAGGCCTTATAGAGCTTTGCCGAGCGCAGGAGCGTCTTTGTGGGTATGCAGCCCTCGTTCAGGCAGGTGCCGCCGATATGCCGGCTCTCGATGAGCAGGGCGGACAGACCCGCCTGTCCGGCGCGCTCGGCCGCGAGATATCCGCCGGGGCCGCCGCCGAGGACGATAACATCGTATTTCATCTCTCCGCCCCCTATCGCGCGAGCAGCAGCGTGAAGCTCTCAAGCCGCGCGCAGAGCTCCTGCAAAAACCTTGAGGCGGGCGCGCCGTCCACCGCGCGGTGGTCGATGGTCAGCGACAGACCCATGGCGCGGTACAGCTCCGGCGCGCCGTCCCGGCCGGGACGGACCCTCCACTCAAGCCCGCAGACGCCGACTATCGCGATCTGCGGCGGATTGATGACCGGCGTGAAGGAGGAGATGCCCGTATTGCCGAGATTCGTGACGGTTATCGTCGCGCCCGCGAGCGCGGACGGCGAGACGCTGTTGTCGCGGCAGGCCTTTGCGAGCGCCTTCGCCTCGGCGGATATTTCGTTGAGGCTCTTCGTGTCCGCGCAGCGCAGAGTCGGCACCATGAGGCCGCGCTCCGTATCGACGGCCACGCCGAGATGCACATGGCGGAAGAGCTTCATCTCCCTGTCGCTGTAGTGCGCGTTGAGCGCCGGGTGCGAGGCGAGCACGCGCGAGACGGCGAAGAGCACCATGTCGTTAAGCGAGATGTTCGCGTAGCCTAACTCCGCCCCCTGCGCCTTGAGCTTCTCGCGAAAGGCGAGGATATCTGTCGCGTCGAAATACGCGCTCATCGACAGCTGCGCCATGTTGGCGAGCGACTCGTGCATGTTCTTCGCGATGACCCGGCGGATGCCGCTGTTCGGCACGACGCTGAACTCCTCCTCGCTCGCGGCCTCCGGCACAGGCGCGGCCTTTTCCGCCGGCCTCCCGGCGGCGAGCGCCGCGACGTCGCGCTCTATTATCCGCCCCTCCGCGCCGCTGGCGCGGGCGGCGCTGTAATCCACGCCCATCCTCTCCGCCGCGGCTCTGGCGCGCGGCGAGACAAACAGCCCGTCCGGCTCGCTCCCGCTCGCCGCCGGCGGGGCGGATACCGGCGCGCTCTCCGCCGCCGCGCTCTCCGGCGCCGCCGCGGCCGCCTGTCCGGCGGGGCGCTCATAGCTCTCGCCCGGCTCGCCTATCACGCACACGGGGCTTTTTATCGCCGCCTCCTCGCCCTCATCGACGAAGATATCCAGCAGCGTCCCCGAGGCCTCGGCCTCCACGTCGAAGGTGGCCTTGCCTATCTCCACCGCGAAAA
>JAYFNM010000004.1:0-49865 GCA_034933465.1 Oscillospiraceae bacterium
TGAAAACGGAACGGCCTTGGCC
Source organism: Oscillospiraceae bacterium (assembly GCA_034933465.1). Classification (GTDB taxonomy): domain Bacteria; phylum Bacillota; class Clostridia; order Oscillospirales; family Oscillospiraceae; genus Limivicinus. The sequence continues at coordinate 23 of JAYFNM010000004.1, forward strand.
GTTCCGTTTTCAGCGGACTTCTTTTCGCGCGCCTTTATTCGCTTTGCTCCGTAAAGCCGATGCACACGGCGGCGCCGAGGGCGGAGGCGGCGCTGCCGATAAGCAGCGTCGTGCTCACGCTGAAGGCGTCGAACATCAGCCCGCCGAGGCTGCTGGAGAAGATAGAGCCCAGCGTCGTCATGCCGTAGGATATCGCCTGCCCCTTCACGGAGTCCCTGTGGTCGATGGTGAGGTTTACATAACGCACGAGCGCCGGGGTGAGCACGGCGAAGGAGAGCGCCTGGAGCAGGTGCGCGGCATAGAGCATCGCCATGTTCACGGACAGGGCGATGGCGAGCGCCTTCAGCGCGAAGACGACCGCGGCGAAGCGCAGGGTGACCGAGCAGCTCACGCGGCGCGTCAGGCGGTCGTACAGGAACATCGCGGGCAGCTCGAACAGCGCCATAAAGGCGTTGAGACTGCCCATGGAGGCGCTGTCCCCGCCGACGTTCCGCACGACGTTTATCAGATAGTTGTTGACAAGGTTGTGCGCGAAAAAGAGCAGCGCCACGCCGAGCATCATCGCGCAGAAGCGGCGGTTGGCGCGGATGAACTCCGGCAGGGTGGAGCCGGCGGCCTCCTGCCGCCGCCCCGAAAAGCCTCCGGACAGGCCGCGGCCGCGCCGCAAGGCCGTCGGGAGCAGTATCGCGCCCTGTGCCGCAATGCAGCACAGGCCGGCCGCGGGCAGCATACCCGCGCCGCAGCGCACGGTGAGCCGGCCGAGCAGGATGGCTATGAGCGCGAAGAAAAGGGAGCCCGTGCCGCGCGCCGCGCCGTAGTTGATGTGAAAGCCGCCGTGCTCCAGCTCAAAGCTGAGCTGCGTGTTGAGAGGATTGACGGCGATGATACAGGCCATATACAGGCTGTAGCAGACGGACAGAAGCAGGGAGCGCTCCGGGATGAGGATGAAGGAGACGAGAAAAAGCGCCTGCATCGCCAGCAGCGCCAGAATACAGTGACAGACCGTTATACGCCGGCTGCGGTCTACGACGGACGCAAGAAAGGGCGACAGGAGAAAGCCGAAAACATTGCCCGCCGCCATGACAAGGCCGAGCTGCGAGTTCGAGTATCCTTTATATTGAAGAAATACCGCGGCAAAGCTGACCGAGACACAGAAGCCCATCCAGTAGAAGCCCTGGACAAGCGCATATTCGATGTTTGCGGCGCGCTGTTTTATATCCATTTCAATACCTCACGAAAGCGACTGCTGGATTATAACATCAGCCGCGGCAATTGTAAACAGTCTGAAGCGCCTTTCATTTCCGAAAGGCGCTTCAGACTGTAAAAATATGCCGCGGGCGTCAGCCTTGCAGGCTCAGAAAGCCCTGCAGCGGCTCGATGCGGACCGTCTCGTAAAAGCCGGGACATTCCCCGTCCAGCGACCATTCAAGGCCGGCCGGGTTTTCGACATACAGCCCGTCCGACTGGAAAAAGTCGATGAGCGGACAGGAGTAATCCTGGTTCAGCATCCCGCGCACTATCGCGTCGAGATCCATAATGGTCTTCGGAACCTTTATGAGCAGCACCTCGAAAAGCCCGTCGCTCATGTCCACAATGGTTCTGGGCAGCTCTATCGCCCCGGCGACGGAGGTGGAATTGCAGACCGCGCCGAAAATATAGTCGCCCTCATAAAGCGCGCCGCCGGAGCGGAGCTTCATATGCAGAGGCTTTATCTTCGACAGATCCTTTATCCCGTCGAGGATGTACGCCGTGTGGCCGAAGACGTTCTTGAGGCTCTGGTCGGTCGTGTAGGACAGCCAGGAAAAAGCGCCGAAGGCGGCCACATATGAGAAATAATGCCCTCCGAAACGGCCGACGTCGTAGCTTGCGCGCCGCCCGGAGGCGATATTGCGGGCGGCTGTCAGAATATCGACGGACAGCGCGTGGGAATTCGCGAAGTCATTGGTGCTGCCGCAGGGGATATAGCCCAGCGGGACGCGGATATCCTCCGCCAAAAGTCCGCTGAGCGTCTCGTTGAGGGTGCCGTCGCCGCCGGTGCAGCAGACGAGGTCGAAATCCCTCCCGTAGCGGCGGGAAAACTCCGTGGCTTCGCCGCGCCTTGAGGTCACCATCAGCGTGACCATGTAGCCGGCGTCCATAAAAATGCGCGTTATCTGCGGGATAAAGCGCAGCACCTGTTTTTTCCCGGAGACTGGGTTTACGATGAGCAGCGTCTTTTTTGACAGATCAGGCGCCGCGGCTTCCATGCTGGTATACATTTTATCTCCTTGAAGAGTGATATCGACGGCGCGGCGGGCTTACACGCCGATGCCGGCAATATGCAGGCAGATATAGGCCGTGGGGACGGAGAAGAGCAGGCTGTCCGCGCGGTCGAACATGCCGCCGTGGCCGGGGATGAGATTGCTGAAATCCTTTATGCCGAGCATCCGCTTTACGAGGGATTCCGCGAGGTCGCCGATCTGACCGAGGGAGGAGGCGATGAGCGCGGTGAGCATACACACGTGGAGCGGGATGGCGGGGAAGAGGCGGAGGATATAGATGAGCGCCCCCGCGGCGACGGAGGCGAGCGCGCCGCAGAGACAGCCCTCGACGGTCTTGTGCGGGCTGACCAGCGGGGCGAGCTTGTGCTTTCCGAAGCGGCTGCCGCCGAAGAGGGCGAAGCTGTCGCAGACCCAGGTGGAGATGCAGCCTATGGCGAGCGTCTCGAGCCAGATGTCGCTGACGCTGATGATCATCAGCAGGCCGAAGAGGAAGCAGGGATAGGCGAGACCGGCGACCGTATAGATGGCGCCCTGTCCGGAGACCTTGCTGTGCAGAATGCCGGAGAACATCGCGAGAAAGACGCCGACGGCAAAGCACGAGATATATAAGACCGGCTCCGCGTGAAAGATGGCGAGCAGAGCCTGGATGCCGATGTACACGTACATGACCCACGCGCAGCAGTACACCTCGAGCTTTTCCAGATTGCGGCTGAGCTCATAGGCGCAGAGGATGCCGGCGGCGGCAAAGAACAGAACGCGCGTCACATAGGACAGAAAAACACAGCTAAGGGCGATGGCCAGCAGCACGACGGCCGATATCACTCTCGTCTTCAATTATTATAGCCCTCTCTCTCTTTATATGCGGGAACAGGCCGCGCGGGCGGCAAAAAAATTAAAGCGGGAAAGTCGGATACAGCTCAAACTTTCCTTTGCCCCAATTAAAAATAGCATATTTTCGCGTCCCGCTCAATATGCAAGCTTCCGGTTTTGCGCAAAATCGAACGGCGGGAGCGAAATTTAACAGTTTGTTAATCCCTTTTCTGCTCCCCGGAGGCATAGAGATAGTATCTGCGCTTGCCGGCGGAGCGCTTGCCGTATTCGATGGCGCGCTGCGGGCAGACGGAGATGCAGCCCATGCACTGCGTGCAGTTGCCGCCCCAGACCGGCCTGCCGTCCTCAAGGCGGATGTTTCCCAGCGGACAGATCTTTTCGCAGCTCCCGCAGCCGATGCAGGCGTCCGTCGCGAGATATTTTTTGTCGTTGACGAAGAAGCGGTAAAACAGGGAGTTGAGCTTCGTCGGCAGCGCGCGGATGCCGACGCCCTCGTTCGGGTCGCTGAGGGGCTTGGACATGCTGATGAGCCGCCCGGCGCTCTCTATCTGCGAGACGGCGGCGCGGACGATGCCCTGCGCCTCGTCGTAGGAGGGGGAGTTGAACATGGCGATATAGTTTTCCGGCATTTTCACAGAGCTCAGCCCCATGAAATTAAACTCCATCTCCGCGCAGAAGCTCTCCGCGCATTTGGCCGCGGCGCCGGTGCCGTCGCCGCAGGTGAGATAGAAATACGCGTCCCGGCAGCCCTCAAAGCGGCTGTTGCGGATAAACTGCTCCACGACGCGGGGCAGACGCCAGCAGTAGGTGGGGCTCACGAAAACGAGCGGCCGGTCTGACTTGAAGGAATACCGTGCCACATAGGGGTCGAGGATGCGCTCGCGCATGATGTCGTTCATGCTTATCAGCTCGTCGCCGGTCTGAGCGGCGAGGATAGAGGCGGCGAAGCGACTGTTGCCGGTGCCGGAATAATATAGGATCATGTCGTCCTCCTGCTTTTTTCTATCATGATACCATATTTGGGGCGGGGCAGGCAACCGAAATTCCTTTTTTTATTGTACCCCGGAAAAAGCTGTGATATTATAGTAAAAACAGAAAAAAACAGGAGGCGGCCTCATGTATATCGACAAAAAAGTCTGGCTCGCGCAGTCGGACAAGGATCTGTTCCTTCTCCCGCAGATGGCCAATCGCCACGGGCTGATCGCCGGAGCCACCGGCACCGGGAAAACAATAAGCATGAAGGTTCTCGCGGAGGCCTTTTCGGACATGGGCGTGCCGGTCTTCCTGTCGGACGTGAAGGGCGACCTGTCGGGGATGTGCCGCCCGGGAAACGACAGCGCGGATATGCGCGAGCGGATAGCGCGCTTCGGCATAGACGGCTTTGAGCTTCGCGCCTACCCCACCCGCTTCTGGGACATCTTCGGCGAGGCCGGGCACCCGGTAAGGGTGACCGTGTCCGACATGGGGCCGACCCTGCTCACAAGGCTGCTCAATCTCAGCGAGGTGCAGGGCGGCGTACTGAACATCGTCTTCAAGGTGGCCGACGAGCACGGCCTGCTGCTTTTGGACCTGAAGGATCTGCGCGCCATGCTCAAGTATGTGGGCGACAACCGCGCGGAGTTTACGACCATGTACGGCAACGTGTCCGCGGCCAGCATCGGCGCGATACAGAGGGCGCTGCTGAGCTTCGAGGAGGAGGGCGGCGAGGAGCTTTTCGGCGAGCCGGCGCTCGACATCCGCGACTGGATACGCACCGACACGGACGGCCGCGGCTTTATAAACATCCTCAGCAGCCAGCGCCTAATAAAGAGCCCGACGGTGTACGCCACCTTCCTGCTCTGGCTGATGACGGAGCTGTTCGAGAAGCTGCCCGAGGTGGGCGATCTCGAAAAGCCCCGCATGATATTCTTCTTTGACGAGGCGCACTTCCTGTTTTCCGACGCGCCAAAGGCGCTCGTGCAGAAGATAGTGCAGGTCGTGAAGCTCATCCGCTCCAAGGGCGTCGGCATTTATTTCGTCACGCAGAGCCCCTCGGACATCCCCAACGACGTGCTCGCCCAGCTCTCGAACCGCGTGCAGCACGCGCTGCGCGCCTATACGCCGGACGAACAGAAGGCCGTCCGCGCCGCGGCGAGAGCCTTCCGGGAAAACCCCGCCCTCGACACCGAGCAGGCGCTCACGGAGCTTGGCGTCGGCGAGGCGCTGGTCAGCTTTCTTGACGCGGACGGCATCCCCACCGTGGCAGAGCGCGCGCGTATCCTCCCGCCGCAGAGCCTTATGGGACCCGCCGACGACAAGGCCGTGCAGACGAGCATCGTGACGGACGAGTTCGATATCAAATACCGCGAGGACGTGGACAGGGAGTCGGCCTACGAGCTGCTCCTCAGGGCGAACGAAGAGCTTGAGCAGCGCCGCCGGGACGAGGCCGAGGAGGCCGCCGCCGAAAAGCAGCGCGAGAAGGAGGAGAAGGCGCTTGAGAGACAGCGCCTGAGAGACGAGGCCGCCGCCGAGAAGGAGGAGGCTCGCGCCGCCGCCGCGCAGGAGCGGGAGGAGGCCAAAAAGGCCGCCGCCAGAAAGAAGACCGCGGAGCGCGCCGCGTCCAACGCCGCCTCCTCCGTCGCCCGCTCGATGAGCACGAACCTGATAAACTCCGTGCTGGGCGGAAAGCAGGTCAGCGGGAGAACCATGGCCAAGCGCGCCGCGACCAACGCCCTCAGCTCCGTCATGCGCAGCGGCTCGAGCTCCATCATCCGCGGCCTGTTCGGAAACATCAAGTAAAAAAGCCCGGCTTATGCGGGCGATTCACCGGTCGCCCTTACAAAAGCGAGAGGACAGGGCTCGCCTCGCGATACAATAAACCGGCCGCTTTTAAGGCGGCCGGTCTTCGTTATTTTACGCGGGCTCGAAGGATTTGCCGGTCTCGTTTCCGTCGGCGTCGTACTCGACGTCCTCCATCAGCGCGGGGTCCACGCGGCTGCGCTTTTTTATCACCAGCCCCTTGCCCTGCACGTTGAAGACCCATATCTTGGAATCCGGATAGTCCGGGTCGGGCTTTCTGAAAACGCTGCTCTCGTTGAGACGGCAGAACTTTGCCCGCCCCTCCGGCGTGTCCAGCATGTCGCCGGGGCCGTTATAGTACAGCTCGTCCTTTGCGGCCTCCTTTTTGAAGCTCTCCCAGTTCTCGTTGTCCACGCTCATCACGTCGTTTGGCTGTATCATATGCTTCTCCTTTTAATTTTATTTTCCCTGCTGCCTGCACCAGGTGGACATCACCGTTCTGACGGGCAGAAGCTTCACGAGCCTCGCCTGAAGCCGCTCCGGCGCGCCGAGCACGGAGCTCAGACGCCCCTTCCCCATGTCCCTGAGCGCCTGCTCGACGACCTGCTCGGGCGGGTAATAGCGGTTGTAGTAGCTTATCGTGTCGTCATGCACGGCGCGGTCGAAAAACTCTGTCGTTATCCAGCCGGGGCAGACGGCCATGACGCGCACGCCCTGCTTTTTCAGCTCCACGCTCAGCGCCCTCGAAAAGCTCAGCACGTAGGCCTTGGACGCGCCGTAGACGTTGATGTAGGGCACGGGCTGCCAGGAGGACATGGAGCCCATGTTGTATATCCGGCTGCCGGGGGACATATATGGGATGCTCATGTGGCACATCGCGGTGAGCGCCCTGTCGTTGAGATCGATGATGTCGAGCTGCTCGTCCATGTCCATGTCCGCGAACACGCCGAACAGTCCGAAGCCCGCCGCGTTTACAAGCACGGCTATCTCCGGCTTCTCCTGCTCGAGCAGCGCCCTGTAGGTCTTGAAGCTCTCCCGGAGCTGCAGGTCGAGCGGGAGCGGGCGTATCCTCGCCCTGCACCTGTCCTGAAGCTCGCGCAGTCTCTGCTCCCGCCTCGCGATGACCCAGATCTCGTCGAAGGCCTCGTCCCTGTCGAGCGCGTATACGAATTCGCGCCCCATGCCGGAGGACGCCCCGGTCACAACTGCTATTTTAATATATGTCATCTCCGTTTCGTATGCGTTTTATGAAAATAAGAATACCACAGCTTAAGAAATATGACAAGCGCTTGCGGTCAAATGCCTTTTGCGTGTATAATAAAAAAGGAGGTGAGGGCGATAAAAATTTTCATCGTTGAGGACGACGCGGTCATAGCCGGGGCGATAGCGCGGCATATATCCGCCTGGGGCTGCGAGACGCGCGTCGTGGAGGACTTTAAAAACGTGACGGGGGAGTTCGCCTCCTTCGACCCGCAGCTCATGCTGATGGATATCGGGCTGCCGTTTTATAACGGCTACCACTGGTGCGCCGAGATACGGAAGATATCCAAGGCGCCGATAATCTTCATCTCCTCCGCGTCGGACAACATGAACATCGTGATGGCCGTGAACATGGGCGCGGACGATTTTATCGCCAAGCCCTTCGATTTGCAGGTGCTCACGGCGAAGGTGCAGGCGCTTTTGCGCAGAAGCTACGACTTTGCGGTCTTCGGCCGGGTGCTGGAGCACCGGGGCGTACTGCTCAGCACGGACGACGGCAGCGTCAGCTACAAGGGCGTGAAGCTCGAGCTGACGAAAAACGAATACAGGATAATGCAGGTGCTCATGGAGAACAACGGCCGCGCTGTGGCGCGCGACACGCTGATGCAGCGCCTGTGGGAGTCGGACAGCTTCGTGGACGAGAACACGCTGAGCGTGAACGTCGCGCGGCTGCGCAAAAAGCTCGAGAGCGCCGGTCTTGACGGGTATATCGTCACCCGTAAGGGTCTCGGCTATATGGTGGAGTGATGGGGCTTTTTTGGACTTATTTGAAGACCCGTCTCGGCGCGCTCGCGCTCATCGCGGCGCTCTGCGCGGTGTATCTGGCCGTGGGCTGGCTCAGCGGGATGACGGGCGAGCGCATCGGATATGCGCTGCTGCTCTGCGCGGCGGTCACGGCCGTCGCCGCGGCGGCGGATATCAGGCATTTTTATGTCCGGCACAGGGAGCTTAGCGTCGCCATGCGGCAGATACTTGTGTCGCTGGACAATCTCCCGCCCGCGGAGACGCAGCAGGAGGAGGACTACCGCGAGATGGCCGTCCTGCTGCACGACGACGCCCTCGCCGCGCTCAACGCTGACCAGCTCCGCTACGGCGAGCTGCTGGACTATTTTACCCTCTGGGCGCACCAGATAAAAACGCCCATAGCCGCGATGCGCCTCATCCTCCAGTCGGACGGCGAGAAATACAGTGCGGAGCTGGAGCAGGAGCTGTTTCGGATAGAGCAGTATGTGGAGATGGTGCTGACCTATCTCAGGCTCGACAGCGACTATTCGGACTTCGTGCTGCGCCGCTGTGAGCTGGACGGTATCATAAAGCAGGCGGTGCGCCGCTACGCGAACCAGTTCATCAGAAAGAGGATAAGCCTCGTGTACGAGGGCACGGACGCGCTGGTGCTGACGGATGAGAAGTGGCTCGGCTTCGTCATGGAGCAGCTGCTGGCAAACGCCCTGAAATACACGAACACCGGCAGCATAGAGATCAGAGCCGACAGCCGGCGTATGAGCGTCGGCGACACGGGGATAGGCATAGCGCCGGAGGACCTGCCGCGCGTTTTCCAGAAGGGCTACACCGGCTACAACGGCCGGACGGACAAAAAATCCACCGGGATAGGGCTGTATCTCTGCCGGAGGATACTTGAAAAGCTTGGCCACACGATAAACATCGCCTCCGAGGCGGGTCGCGGGACGACGGTGACGGTAGACTTCGGAGAAAGCAGGGGAACACCCCGCGAGTGACAGCGCTCGCGGGGCGCTTTTTCGCGCCCCGTTTAGGCCGAGGCATTTCCCGATTTCTTACAAAAATGTAAGCCAGAGGGGCAAACTGTAAGACAGCGCTATGGCAGGCGGGGGCGCGCGGGGCTTATAATAAGCGCGCAACAAAAGAAAAGGAGCATATAACTATGGCGATGCTTGAAGTCAACAACCTCAAAAAGATATACACCTCCCGCTTCGGCGGCAACAGCGTCCAGGCGCTCACGAACGTCAGCTTCTCTGTGGAGAAGGGCGAATACGTGGCCATAATGGGCGAGTCCGGCTCCGGCAAGACGACGCTGCTGAATATCCTCGCCTCCCTCGACAAGCCCAGCTCCGGCGAGGTGCTGCTCAACGAGCGCAACACCGTGGAGATAAAGGAGAAGGAGATCGCGGAATTTCGCCGCGACAATCTCGGCTTCGTGTTTCAGGACTTCAACCTGCTCGACACCTTCAGCGTGCAGGACAACATTTTCCTTCCGCTCGTCCTCTCCGGCAGGGGCTATGACGAGATGAGCCGCCGCCTCCAGCCCATTGCGGCCAGGCTCGGCATCGGCGACATCCTGAGCAAGTACCCCTATGAGATATCCGGCGGCCAGAAGCAGCGCGCCGCCGTCGCGAGAGCGCTGATAACCGACCCGCAGCTCGTCCTCGCCGACGAGCCGACCGGCGCGCTTGACTCCAAGGCGACCGACCACCTGCTGCGCCTGTTCGAGGAGATAAACGCCGACGGGCAGACCATACTGATGGTGACGCACTCCGTCAAGGCCGCGAGCCACGCCAAGCGCGTGCTGTTCATAAAGGACGGGCAGGTCTTCCACCAGCTCTACAGAGCCAACATGACAGAGGAAGAGATGTACGCCAAGATATCCGACACGCTCACCGTCCTGCAGAAAGGCGGCAGGGATGAGTAAGTCGTTTTATCCGCGCCTCGCCGCGCAAAACTGCATCAAGAACGGGAAGTTCTATTTCCCCTATCTGCTGACCATAATCTGCACCGCCGCCGGCTTCTATATCAACCTCGCCATATCCGTGACGAAGGCCGACTCGGAGCTCAGCAGGTATTCCTATCTCTCGGCGTACATGGCCGCCGGGACGATCATCCTCGGGGTCTTTTCCCTGATTTTTCTCATCTATACCAACAGCTTTCTCATGAAGCGCCGCTCAAAGGAGCTGGGGCTGTACAACGTGCTCGGCATGGGCAAGCGCAACATCGGCGTCGTGCTGAGCTATGAGACGCTGTATACCTGGCTCATCGGCACGGGGCTCGGCATCCTGCTCGGGATGCTGCTGCAAAAATTCATGACGCTGCTCGCGCAGAAGCTGATGCGCGTGAACGTGGTGTATCAGTATTATATCTCGGCCAAGGCCATCGGCATAACGGCGCTCTTCTTCGGCGGCGTCCTGCTGCTGACGCTGCTGGTCAATCTGCGGCGTGTGCATGTGCAAAAGCCGGTGGAGCTGCTGCGCGGCGGCAGCGTGGGCGAGCGGGAGCCAAGGACCCGCTGGATAATCGCCCTTGTCGGCGTGCTGACGCTCTTCGGCGGCTACTATATCGCCGTGACCACGAGCGACGCCTTCTCGGCGGTCGCGATGTATTTCGTGGCGGTGCTGCTCGTGATAATCGGCACCTACTGCCTCTTTACCGCCGTGAGCATCGCGGTGCTCAAGGCGCTGAGAAAAAATAAGCGCTTCTATTACAAGACCGGCAACTTCATCGGCGTCTCCGGTATGCTGCACCGCATGAAACGCAACGCCGTGGGTCTTGCGAACATCTGCATTCTCTCGACCATGGTGCTCGTCATGATCTCGGGCACGCTCTCGCTGTATCTCGGCACGGAGGACTCGCTGAACAGCCGCTATCCGGCTCAGCTCGTCACGACTGTCTACTATAAGCCCGGGCAGGACTTCGACTGTGCCGCGGCGGAGGAGACGCTCGCAGCCGCGGTCACGCGGCAGGGGCTCGGCGTGACGGAGCTCACGAGCTACAACCTTAAGACGCTGCAAATGTACCGCTCCGGCAGCAGCTTCAGCAACAGCGAGAGCGCTCTCGGCACAGGCTATTCCGAATGCACGCTGGTCGTCATGAGCGCCGGGGACTACAACAAGCTCTACGGCGGGAGCGTCGAGCTGAAAAAAGACCAGGCGATGCTGGCAGGCGCCAAGGCCGACAGCGACACGATAAGCCTGAACTTCAGCAAGAACGGCAAGGGCGAGGTAAAGGGCAGGGAGTATTCGCTCATACAGGGCGATGAAAACTTCGCGCTGGGCGACTTTATGGTCTACGCGAGGACGACCCGGTACCTGATACTGCCCGATATCGAGAGCGTGGTGGAGCTCACCGCGCTCGCCAGCGAGAGCGGGAACGACAGCGGCGCCGTATCATGGAGCTGCCTTATCGACACCGACGGCTCGCCCGAGCAGCAGATCGCCTGCTATAAAAAGCTGTGTGACGTCGACTATGTCGGGATAGGTTCTCTCAACGGCTTCGAGTGGGAGCGCTACAACGCCGAAAGCCGCGAGGCAAACAGCGAGGACTTCTATTCGACCAACGGCGGCTTCTTCTTCCTCGGCATCTTCCTCGGCTTCATCTTCATCATGGCGATGGTGCTGATTATGTACTACAAGCAGATCTCGGAGGGCTATGAGGACAGAGCGCGCTTTACCATAATGCGGCAGGTCGGTCTGCCGAAGTCCGAGATACGCCGCAGTATAAACGTGCAGGTGCTGGTCGTGTTCTTCGCGCCGCTCGTCGTGGCGGGGATACACGTGTTCTTCGACTTCAACCTTGTGCGCATACTGCTGACGCTCTTCGGCATGGTGAACGCGAAGCTCGCCGCGCTCTGCACGCTCGCGACCTTCGGCGTGTTCGCGCTGCTCTACGCGGCGGTATACGCCCTGACCGCGAAGACCTATTACGGCATCGTGAGCAACGCCGACGGCGACTGAGCAAGGCTGCAAGAGCGAGTAAAGGCGCAAGAGCGAGTAAAGGCGCAGGAGCGAATCCAGACCGCAGGACACCCAAAAAGACCTGTCATTCTGAGGCCGACGGCCGAAGAATCTTATCGAAGACCGCGCGCTTCGAAAAAGATCCTTCGCTGGCGCTCAGGATGACAGGTCTACGCTCAGGATGACAGGGACGCTCCCGGGGTGACAGAGATGCGCTCAGGGTGACAGGTCAGGTTTTGCCGCGCGTTTCACGTCCGACAGCTCGCTGTGGGCGGGGGCTTGTGTCCGGCGGGAATCGACCGGCCGCCCGGTAAGGAGTTCCGTGAAAAAAGCACAGCCCCTCCGGAGCATACCGGGGGGACTGTGCTTTCGCATTTTTTATCTTCCGAAGCTTATGCCGATATCGGTCGCCACTTTTATGAGCGGGTGGTCAACAGGCAGGAACTTTGTCTTGCTCGCGGCGTCGTCCAGGGGGATGGAGATGATGCGGCCGTCCTGGATGGCGACCATGCGGTCGTACTGCTTGTTGATTATCAGCTCCGCCGCCGCGGCGCCGAACTGCGTGGCGAGCAGCCTGTCGTAAGGGCAGGGGGGGCCGCCGCGCTGATAGTGCCCCGGGACGGTGACGCGCGTCTCCTGACCGGTGAGGGATTCAAGCTCGGCGGCGATGGCGTAGGACACGGTCGGATAGCGGCTGTTCTCGCGCTTTTTGCGGCTGGCCTCCTCGTCGAGCACCTTGTCCTTGACGGAGACGGCGCCCTCGGCGCAGGCGATGATGGAGAAGGAGCGCCCTTTCTTCTTGCGGGCCTCAATAAGCTCCACTATCTTTGTGATATCGTAGGGTATCTCGGGGATGAGGATGACATCCGCCCCGCTGGAGATACCGGCGTTGAGCGTGAGCCAGCCGGCGTCGCGCCCCATGAGCTCCACGACGAAGATGCGGCTGTGCGAGCTCGCGGTGGAATGGATATAGTCGATGACGTTCGTGGCGATGTCCACCGCGCTCTGAAAGCCGAAGGTGGTGTCGGTGCCCCAGATGTCGTTGTCGATGGTCTTGGGCAGGGTCACGACGTTCATCCCGGCGTCGGAGAGGAGCTTGGCGCTCTTCTGCGTGCCGTTGCCGCCCATTATCACGAGGCAGTCGAGGTTGAGGCGGTTGTATGTGTCGAGCATCCCGGGGATAAGGCTGTCGCCCTTCTCATCGACGATGTCCTTGCCGGGGATGTAGCGCTGGCGGGAGGTGCCGAGAATAGTGCCGCCCTCCGTGAGTATGCCGGAGAAATCCTTCGGCTCCATATATTTATAGTCGCCCTCTATCAGCCCGCGGTAGCCGTCGTACATGCCAAAGATCTCCACATTGCCAAGCCGCTCAAAGAGCGCTTTGCCGACGCCGCGGATGGCGGCGTTGAGACCCTGACAGTCTCCGCCGCTGGTAATAAGCGCGACCCGTGTCATCCTTTTCAAGTGCTTTTCCTCCTATACGCGCAATATTGACCATATTATGTTATATTTCGGCCAAAAAAGCAATAGATAATGTCAGAATCGTTATATTGTACAAAATCACGGGAAAAAACACGTTGTCAGGGAGGGGGCGCTGTGTTATAATCACATTGCTTCAAATTTTTAAAGGAAAGGCGGACGATAATATGAAGCCTGTTGTTATCACGGCCGACAGCACCTGCGATCTGTCGCCGGAGCTGACAGAGAGATTCAATATAAAGCTCATCCCGCTCACGATAATCCTGGGGGACAGCAGCTTCCTTGACGGGGAGGGCTTCAGCCCGCGCGATATGTACGAGCGCTACCGCCGGGACGGCCTGCTGCCGAAGACCTCCGCCGTCGGCTTGCAGGAATTTCTGGATTTCTTCTCAAAATATCTTCGGGAGGGCTATGAGATAGTCCATCTAGACATTAGCTCGGAGCTGTCAGGAACCTATAATAACGCGCGCCTTGCGGCGGCGGAGCTGGAGGGGGTATACACCGTGGACAGCTGTATGCTCTCCACGGGCGTGGGGCTGCTCGCCATAGAGGGCGCGGAGTGCCGCGACAGGGGCATGTCCGCGGCGGATATCGCTGCGCGCCTGACCGAGCTCACGGCGAAGGTGGACGTGAGCTTTGTGCTGGACACGCTCGAATTCATGTGGAAGGGCGGCAGATGCACCGGGGTCACGGCGCTCGGCGCGAACATCCTCCGGCTCAAGCCCGCGCTCGAGATGAGAAACGGCCGCCTTGAGGTGTATAAAAAATACCGCGGAGACATCGGCCGCGTCTACCGCCAGTATATCGCGGAGCGCCTTGCCGGGAAAAGGCTCCGCCCCGGCCATGTCTTCATCACCGAGTCGGGCGAGGTGGGGGAGATCGTCATAAACGAGCTGAGGGACTATGTGCGCAGCCTCACGGACGCCCGGGAGATACACCACACCGTCGCCGGCTGCTCAGTCTCGTCCCACTGCGGCCCGAAGACGCTCGGCATATTGTTCATAAACGAATAGGCGGCAGACGCGATATATGCCGCCACGAAAAAAACCCTGTCGTCCGGAGCAAGGTCTCGGAACGACAGGGTTTTGTTTTACAGCTCCTCGAGCAGGAAGTGCGCCATGCTGTCGATGGCGTAGGAGGCCTTCCTGATGGGGAACATCTGGAACACGTGCCACATATCCTCCCACTCCTCGAGCCGGCACTGGACGCCGGCCTCCTTCATGCGCCGGCAGAGCAGCTCCGAGTCGGAGAAGAGTATCTCGTTTGAGCCGACCTGCACGAGCGTGGGCGGAAAGTCGGTAAAATCGCCGAAAACGGGGGAGATGAAGCACTCGCGCAGATCGTGCCCGACGGCGTATGCTTCGCGCACGACGCGGATATAATCCATCGTGAGCATCGGGTCGACGTCCGCGCGCTCCGTGTACGACGCGCCGGAGGCTGTCATGTCCGTCCACGGCGACATGAGCAGCAGCGCGCCGGGGAGCATACGCCGCTCGGCCTTTAGCTCGTGGCAGAGCACCAGCGCGAGATTGCCGCCGGCGGAGTCGCCCGCGACGATGATATCCCGCGCGCCGTAGCCGAGGTGCATGAGATAGTCCCAGGCGCTGACGGCGTCGTTGAGCGCGGCGGGGTAGGGGTGCTCGGGCGCGAGGCGGTATTCAAAGGAGAGCACGTCGAAGCCCGTGACCTGCGTGAGCTTTGAGGCGAGCACCTTGGAATAGCCGAGGTTGCCGCTGGTATAGCCGCCGCCGTGGCAGTAGAGCACGGCGCGGCGGTGCCTGTGCGGGCGTTCAAGCCCCATCCAGGCGGCCGGCATTGCGCCGATCTTGATCTCGTCCCAGCGCATACCCGCCATCGGCGCGACGAGATTGCCGAGTATCTCCTGGTTCCTGCGCTGCCGCTCGAGCTCCTCGGGACAAAGCTCCGCCGGGACGCTGGCGCTGTGCAGCGCCTTGAGCACGCGCATCGCGGGGTCAAGCCGGGGCTCCAGCGCCGTCCCGGCCGGTTTCTTCCTGAATTTGCCTTCTCTCATCACGTAACATCCCTTCAATGGTGTTGAGCTCATTATATCATATTCCCGCCGCCGCACAAGTGCGGCGCGATAAAATTATTTCTCCATTGCGGCTGGGACGCGATGGTGGTAGAATAAACGCGATTTCGGAGGTGAGGAAGAGATATGGACAAGCCGAGGCTGCCCTGGTACAGAATGGACAATGCGAGCGTCATGTACTCGTCCCTGCAGAAGGAGGAGTACTCCGCCATATACCGCTTCTCCGCCATGATGAGCGCCCCGGTCGAGCCGGAGGCGCTGCAAAGCGCGATCGACAGGGTCATGCCGCGCTTTCCGGGCTTTGCCGTGCGCATAAAAAAGGGCCTGTTCTGGTATTATTTCGAGCCGAACACCGCCCCCGGCCCCTTCCTGAAAAAAGACGTGGCCGAGCCGTGCCGTCCGGTGCGCTTCAACGAGGACAACAACTGGCTCGTCCGGTTTTATTATTACGGCTCGCGCATCTCCGTGGAGGTGTTTCACGCGCTGGCCGACGGCTACGGCGCGCTGACCTTTTTCCGCACGCTGCTGGCAGAATATCTGCGGCGGCGCGGGGCGGATATCCCGGCGGGCAACGGCGTGCTCGACCTGGACGAGCCGCCGCGCCGCGAGGAATGGGAGGACGCCTATTCCCGCTATGCCGCGAACAGGACGCGCCCCCAGCCGCTTATGAAGAGAGCCTACCTGAATGTCGGCACCTCAGAGCCGTTTTACACCTTCAATGTGACGATGGGCTTTGTCCCGGTGGACAGGCTGAAGGAGCAGGCGAAGAAAGCGGGCGTGTCCGTGTCGGAATATCTCAGCGCGGTGCTGACCCTCGTGCTCATCGAGAAGCAGAAGGAGGAGCGCCCTTTCCGCGAGAGGCCGGTCGCGCTTGCGGTGCCCGTGAACCTGAGAGCCTTCTTCCCGACCGAGACGCTCAGAAATTTTATTCTGACCGTGCAGCCCTGGATAGACCCGGCCATCGGACCGTACAGCTTTGAGGAGATAGCGGCGCTGATACACCACTATATGCGCATCCACTGCGCCCCGCAGGAGCTTCGCGCGGCCTTCTCGCGCAACGTCCGCTTCCAGAACAACGGCTTTTTGAAGTTCATCCCGCGCGTCTTGAAGAACCCCATTATGGCCGTGAGCTACCGCACAAAGGGGCTCACGCCGTATTCCGCCACCATGACCAACCCCGGCGTCTTCAACGTGCCGGACGAGATGCGCGGATATATCCTGCACATGGAGGCCATTCAGGGGCAGGCCACCGTGCCGCGGGCTCATCTGGCCTGCATGAGCTACGGCAACACCATGACCATCACTTTTTCCGGCACTCAGATCGAGACCGGGGTCGAGCGGGATTTCTTCAGATTTCTTGTAAAAAGCGGCGTGCCCGTGCATATCGAGAGCAACCGGCACCGCCCGGATATTGCCACGGACGAAGAGGAGGAGAACCGATGAGGTATTGCGTACGCTGCGGCGTGGAGCTGGGGGAGGATCTGAAGGAGTGCCCCCTCTGCCACACGCCGGTGATAGACCCTGATACAGACTGCCCGGGCGACGCGCCCCCCTTCTTCCCGACCAGCCGCGAGCCTGTGGGGCCGGTGTCAAAGAGAGCCGCCGCCGTGCTGCTCACGGCGATGCTCGCCTCGGTGGCCGTCTGCTGCGGACTGCTGAACCTGCTGCTGCATCCGGAGACGGCCTGGTTTCTGTACGCCGCGGGCGCGGCGGCCATGCTCTGGATATGGTTCGTGCCGCCGCTGCTCATCCGGGCGCTGCCCGGCTGGCCGAGGCTCGCGATAAATATCTGCGCGGTCGCGCTGTATGTCTTCCTGATAGCCATCGCCTGCCACGGGCAGGCGTGGTATGTCGGCCTTGCGCTGCCGATACTGCTCGTCACGGCCGCGGTGTCG
This sequence comes from Oscillospiraceae bacterium, assembly GCA_034933465.1. Taxonomy (GTDB): domain Bacteria; phylum Bacillota; class Clostridia; order Oscillospirales; family Oscillospiraceae; genus Limivicinus. The sequence goes on from JAYFNM010000004.1 coordinate 17,277, forward strand.
CTGGGCGTGAGCTGGCTCACGCGAGAGGGGCGCTGCTCCACGCTGACCTCTATCGTCTTCGTGCTCGTCGGCATCGGCCTTATTGCCATTGCCGCGGAGTTCTTTTTTGACAGATTCTTTTTCGGCGCGTGGCGGCCGGCCTGGTCTCTCATCGTGACGGCGGTCTGCGTCGGCCTGTCTATACCGCTCATCGTGGTGCGGCGCATCCCGTCTCTCCGCGAGGAGGCGCGCCGCCGCTTCCACAGGTGAAAAAAGCCTGCCGCAAAATACCTGCCCTTCTTCAAAGTGTTCAGAGGGCGGGTGTTTTGCGGCAGGCCTGTTTTATGCGGCTTCGTCCGCGGCCGCGCGGTCGAGGCGGAGATTGCGGAAATACACCGCGATGCCGGCGGAGACGATAACGAGGTTCAGCACATAGAAAAACCAGACGTATAGCGGGGTGGCGACGCCGAGGCGCAGCCGCTCATACTTGCTCCAAAGGCCGAGAAGGTAGCCCGCCCAGATGAAGAAGTAGAACAGGACGCTGCTGCTCTTCGACGTGCGCGCGAGCCAGGCCTTGCGTATGTTCAGCGGCCAGGATACGCCGAAGCATATCAGCATCAGCACCTCAAGAAAGTCTGCCATTTATTGTCCTCTCCCGGGCACAGAGCCCGTCTCAAGATAGTGCCCGTGCAGCGCAAGGCACCTTGCGAGAAGCCGCGCCTCTGCGCGCCGGAGCGGGCGGCTCATTTTAAGCCGGTTACAAAGATACCACCTTCGCGGCGTCAAGTAAAGCACTTTCTTGTTTTGCCCGGACAGGGAGGGGCGATTGGCAGCGCGCCCCCGCGCCGCAAAACAGCGCTCATCGGCTCGCGTTAACGGTTTTTGTCGCTCGGGCGGAAGACGAGGGCGAAGATGAACGCGAAGAATACCGCGGCGCAGACGCCGCCCGCCGCGGCGGTGAAGCCGCCGGTAAAAGCGCCGAGCAGCCCCTGCTCCTCCACGGCCTTGCGCACACCCTTCGCGAGCGCGTTGCCGAAGCCGGTCAGCGGCACGGTCGCCCCCGCGCCCGCCCAGTCGGCGAGCGGCTGATACAGCCCGAGCGCGCCGAGCATCACGCCCGCGACGACATAGCTCGTCAATATCCTCGCGGGGGTGAGGCGCGTGTAATCGATACGGAGCTGGCCGGCGGCGCAGAGCGCGCCGCCGACAGCGAAGACCTTGAGATAAGCTGTAAGCGATTCCATTTGAGCCTCACATTTCTATGGAGACGGCGTGGCAGATGCCCGGGATGCTCTCACCCTGCTGGGCGCTGGTGGTGGACATCAGCGCCCCTGTCGCCGCGACGAGGACGCGCTTCCACACGCCCTTTTCCATGGCGGAGAGAATATGCGCCCCGAGGACGCTCGCGCAGCAGCCGCAGCCCGAGCCGCCCGAGTGCACGTCCTGCGTACGCAGGTCGTACATCAGCATCCCGCAGTCCATATAGTTCAGCCCCAGCTCCACCTTATCCGCCTTAAACAGCGCTTGAAGCGCGTCGTGCCCGAGCGCGCCGAGATCGCCCGTGAAGATCGCGTCGTAATAATCCGGCGCTCTGCCGGTGTCGGCGAAGTGCGCCTTGAGCGTCTCGTAGGCCGCGGGCGCCATCGCGCTGCCCATGTTGTTCGCGGCGGTTATCCCGGCGTCACAGATCGCGCCGGTCGTGACGTTCGTGACGCGGGGGCCTGCCCCGCTCGCGCCGAGTATCAGCGCGCCCGCGCCCGTCACCGTCCACTGCGCCGTGGGCGGGCGCTGTCCGCCGTATTCGAGCGGAAAGCGGTACTGCCGCTCCGCCGTGCAAAAATGCGAGCCCGTCGCCGCGCAGACGGTGTTGGCGTAGCCGCCGTCCACCGTCATCGCCGCGAGCGAGAGCGACTCGATCATCGTGGAGCAGGCGCCGTATACCCCGAAGTACGGGATATTGCTCTCCCTCATCGCAAAAACCGTGCTGACGCACTGATTGAGCAGGTCGCCCGCAAAGATATAGTCGAGCTCGGAGGGCGCTGTCCTCGCCTTGCCGCAGGCGAGCTCGAAGCACTGCTTTATCATGTGGCTCTCGGACTTCTCCCAGCTCTTCTCGCCGAAATACGAGTCCTCGGAGATATAGTCGAAGCAGGCCTTCAACGGCCCCTCGCCCTCCTTCTTCCCGGCGACGCCCGCGTGGGCGAGGATAAAGGGCGCGGAGGGGAGCTGAACGGTCTGCTTTCCGATGCGTTTATACATTCCTTTGCCCCTTTTCTGAATTGTCTCGCGGATAGCTTGCCCCAAAGCGAAAAAAATAACCGCCGCATGGCCGCGGCGGCATAAAAAAGGCCCGTCATCCCTCAGTCGCGGAATGACAGGCTTTCGGCGGTTTTCGGCATTTGAGCTGCCGTATATTACGTAAACTAAATTATGTCAACTGATTTTCAGCTCTTCCCACAGCGTGGTGATATAGCCGAGGGTGTCGCTGTCGAGATTGCGGAAGGCATAGAGGTTATACCGGGCGCCGAAATCCTCAATACCGGGGTAGAGGATCTTCACGGCGTCCTCGCCGAGGTCGTCGAGATAGTCCGCGTCCTCATAGACCAGGGAGTTGGGGGAGGCGTAGGAGATGTACTCGGCGTTGGCGATGGCGGGCTCGGCGGAGAGCATGTAGTTGATGAATATCTCGGCGAGCTCCTTATTCTGGCAGCAGGAGGGGATGCACATCGCGTCCACGAAGTAGTTGGTGTGCTCGGGGTAATAGAATTTAAGATCTACATTGTCCGCCTCGGCCTCGAGCATCGTGAAATAGTCCCCGGCGTAATAGGGGGCGATGGCCGCCTCGCCGGACTCCATCATGTTGTAGACCTCGTCCATCACGTAGCTCTTGACGAGCGGAGCCTGGGTCTTGAGCTCGGCGAGAGCCTTGTCCCAGCTCGCCGTGTCGGTGCTGTTCACATCGAGGTCGAGCTTGTACTGTGCGGTGGAAAAGGCGTCGCGGGGGTTGTTGAACTGGAGGATGCTGCCGGAATACTTGCTGTTCCACATCAGGTCCCAGTCCCCGGCGTCGGCCGCATCGACGAGGTTCGCGTTGTAGATGATGCCGACCACGCCGTAGGTATAGGGCACGGAATAGAGGCTGTCCGGGTCATAGTACAGGCCGCGGAAGCTCTCGGTAATATACTGATAGTTGGGGATGTTATCGAAGTCTATGGGCAGGAGCATGTCCTCGCTGCGCATACGCTCTATCATATAGTCCGAGGGGATGACGACGTCGTAGCTCACGGCGCCGCTGGAGAGCTTGTTGTACATGTCCTCGTTGCTGGCATAGGTGTCGTAATTGACCTTGAGCTTCTGCCCGTAGGTCTGCTCATACCAGAGCTCAAACTCACGGATGGTGTCGAAGGAGCCGTCCGAGCCGTCGGAGATGTACTCGCCCCAGTTGTAGACGTTCAGCGTCAGCGCGTCGGACGAGCCGCAGCCGGAGAGCAGCACGGAGCAGAGGATGGCGGCCGCTGCGAAAAGCGAAACGATTTTTTTCATTTTGTTCCTCCTGATTTTTGTCATACCCCGGCTTTTTTCTTCTGCCGGGCGGCCTTCATAGTCTGGCTGGTCTCGCTGTCGGAGAGATTGGAGACCAGAAGAAGCGTGAGGATAACGAAGAAGATGATCGTCGCGAGAGCGTACATTTTCGGCGTGACGGTCTTTTTCGTCATGTTGTATATGCGGATCGGCAGGGTCTGGAACCCGTTGCCGGAGGTGAAATAGCTTATCACAAAGTCGTCCAGCGAGAGGGTAAAGGCCATTATCAGCCCCGTCACGATGCCGGGCAGTATCTCGGGCACTTCGACCTTGAAAAACGCGCGCAGCGGCGTGCAGCCGAGATCCATCGCGGCCTCCGGCAGCGCCTTGTCCATCTGCTGCAGCTTCGGCAGCACCTGCAATATCACGTAGGGCAGGCAGAAGGTTATGTGCGCGATGAGCATCGTCCAGAAGCTCAGGCTCGTGGCGGAGCCGAAGAGGCGGCCGACGAACACGAACATCAGCATCAGGGAGATACCGGTTATTATATCGGGGTTTATCATCGGAATATTCGTGACGGTGTCCATCGCGGCGCGGAGGTATCTGTTTCTGAGCCGGTTTATGCCGACGGCGGCGGCCGTGCCCATGACGGTGGAGACTATCGCGGCGCTGAAGGCCAGCAGGAGCGTGTTCTTCAGGGCGTTGAGCGTCTCGGAATCGCGGAACAGCTCCCCGTACCAGTAGAACGAGAAGCCGGAGAAGACGGACAGGCTCTTGGCCTCGTTGAACGAGAACACCAGCAGTATCGCGATGGGCGCGAAGAGGAAGATCATAATCAGCGCTGTATATACTTTCGCGGCAGGTCTCATCTTCTCACCCCCCTCACGCTACGGCGCGCCTGTTCGCGAAGCGCTGCATGAACGCCATACACACGAGCAGGATGACCATCAGGATAAATGCGATCGCGGCCGCGAAGTGGAGATTATTGGCCACGTACTGACCCTCTATCGCGTCGCCTATCAGGTAGAATTTGCCGTTGCCGAGCTTCTGGGAGATATAGAAGGTGCTGATAGACGGGATGAGCACCATCGTGATCCCCGAGATGACGCCCGGCAGGCTCAGCGGCCATACGACGCGCCGCAGAACGCCCGCGCCGTTGCAGCCGAGATCGCGCGCGGCCTCGATGAGCTTCACGTCCATCTTCGCCATCACCGAGTACACCGGAAGTATCATATACGGGAAATAGTCGTACACCATGCCTATGACGACCGCCGCCTCCGTGCCGATGATATGCAGCGGGCCAAGGCCGACGAGGGCGAGGACGCCGTTGAGGATGCCGGTGTCCTGGAGGATGGTCATCCAGGCGTAGGTGCGGATAAGGAAGTTCATCCACATGGGTATCATGATGAGCGTTATCATTATCTTCTGCGTTCTGGGCGCGGCGCGCGATATGATGTACGCGGTGGGGTAGCCCATCAGAAGGCAGATAAGCGTCGATATCACGGCGAGCTTGAGCGAGCGGACGAAGATCAGCAGGTAGGTGTGCACCTCGCGCGCGCTCCCGCCGTCGTCGCTGATGCTGGAGGTGGCGGTGAAAAACTTCGAGACGTTCTCAAGGGTGAAATTGAAGTTCTGGTCGGTAAAGGCGTAGTAGGCCACGAATATGAGCGGCACGACGATGAACAGCAGCGCCCAGACGGAGTAGGGCGCGATGGCGAGCCGCTGGACAAGGCTGCCGCGGCCGGAGGCGGAGTTGTTCTTCATTCGTCCGGCTCGCTTTCCGCGTCCGACAGCTCGTCGAGCTCGTTGGAGAAGGAGGAGTAGTCGCCGAACATGCCGGAATACTCCGACTTTTGCATGATGTGTATGGCGTCCGGCTCGATATATAGGCCGATGCGCTCGTCCACATCCACAAAGTCGGTGGTCTGTATCATCCATTTGAAGCCGTTTATATCGACGATTATCTCATAGTGCACGCCGAGGAAGGTGACGGCTGTGACGACGCCCCTGAGCATACCGCGCTCCTCGGGCACGATGTCCACGTCCTCCGGGCGTATCACGACGTCCACCGGCTCGCGCTTTTTAAAGCCCGAGTCCACGCAGGTGAACACATGGCCGGAGAAGGCGACCCTTCTGTCCTCGAGCATGACGCCGTCCACGATGTTGCTCTCGCCGATGAAATCCGCCACAAAGGCGTTTTTCGGCTCGTTATATATATCTATCGGCGTGCCTATCTGCTGGATGCGCCCCTCGGACATGACGACCACGGTGTCGGACATGGACAGAGCCTCCTCCTGGTCGTGCGTGACGAAGACGAAGGTTATCCCGGTGGCCTTCTGAATGCCCTTGAGTTCCTGCTGCATATCCTTGCGCAGCTTCAGATCGAGCGCGGCAAGCGGCTCGTCGAGCAGCAGCACCTTCGGATTGCTCACCAGCGCCCGCGCTATCGCGACGCGCTGCTGCTGGCCGCCGGAGAGGCTGGTGACGCTCCTGTGCTCAAAGCCGGTGAGCGCCACGAGCGAGAGCATCTCCCCGACCTTCCGCTCTATCTCGTCCTTCGGCGCGCGCTTTTCGCGCAGGGAGAAGGCGATGTTCTCGTACACGTTCAGATGGGGGAAGAGCGCGTAGCGCTGAAAGACGGTGTTGACGCTGCGCTTATAGGGCGGGACGTTGTTGATGTTTTCGCCCATGAAGACGATATCACCGCTGTCGGCGCTCTCGAAGCCGCCTATGAGGCGCAGCGTCGTCGTCTTCCCGCAGCCGGAGGGGCCTAAAAGGGTCAAAAACTCGTTGTCGTAGATGTCAAGGTCGATATTGTCGAGGACGACCTCGCCGTCGAAGGATTTGGTCACATGCTTCAGCTCGATGATTTTTTTCATTTCCTGCCCCCAAAAAAAGAAAAAGATGACATATGCATACGCATACGTCACCTTGATAAGAGACCGAACCGTACCCGCAGGGTGCGGGCGGAGAGATCCCAATGGGTTTAGAGTCTATATAGCAAAGATTACTTTTACTACTCTTATTGACCATTTCACAAGTTTGTATGCTTTGCAAGCACTGGTTTATAGTTACCAACTTATAAAACTTGAGCTTCTAACTCAATCAATAAGGCAACAGAAGTTGCCACCGCGTCCCGCGGTTAATCGGCATTCGACCCGGCTGTCCGTCTGGCCTTAGCTGCCGGAAAACGGCAGCGGTCGCTATCTTGCTTTGGAATAACTCATATCCAATCGAGACGACTTATTCTAACAACATTCAACAGCTCTGTCAATACAAAAAATTTGCGGGGCGGCGTTTTTTGCGCTCTCAATAGCGCACCTCCCACAGCGTCAGCCCCAGGGCGGGCGCCGTCGCGCCGGCGTTCTCCCGCGCGCGGGAGAGGAGGATGCCGCTCATCTCCTCCGGCGCTCTCGCGCCCGAGCCGACCTCGAGCAGCGTCCCGACGATTATGCGCGCCATGTTGTATAAAAACCCATCCCCCGTGAGCGCGATGCGCAGCTCGTCCCCGGCCTTTTCAATGTCTATCCGCCGCAGCTCGCGCACGGCGGACTTTTTCATGTGCCGGTTGGAGCAGAAGGCGCTGAAATCGTGCTCTCCGCAGAGGAGCGCCGCCGCCGCGCGCATCGCCGCCGCGTCGAGCGCGCCCGGGTAGGCGAGCATATAGCGCCGCTCGAAGACGTTGGGCGCGTCGCTGTTCCATATGCGGTAGAGATAGGTCTTCTCCACGCAGTTGAGCCGCGCGTGAAAGCGCGGCGGGGCGTCCTCCAGCGAGACGGCGCCGATGTCCGCGGGCAGATAGCGGCGCAGGAGCGACAGCAGCTCGCCGCAGGAGAGCGCAGTGTCCGCGCGAAAGGAGCAGACCTGCCGGCGCGCGTGTACGCCCGCGTCCGTCCGCCCGCTGCCAGCGAGCTCCGTCTCCTGTCCGAGAATGCGGCTCAGGAGCGTTTCAAGCTTCTCCTGTATCGTTCCGGGCGTGTTGCCCTGCTTCTGCCAGCCGCGGTATTTTCCGCCGTCGTAGCAGACGGTAAGTTTAAAATTCCTCATTCAGACGCTCACCCCCGCCTTCAGTTTAGACCGGCGCAGGGAATTTTGCAAGAAATATTGACACTCGCCGATACCTTGGATTATAATTCATAGACTTGATCGCAGAGAAAAAGGAGAAAAACAGGGTGGCGCAGAAAAATTCAGGCGGGAGAAAAAAAGCGCGGGCGTGGCTGCTCTCCGCCATATTCGACCTCTGTCTTACCGGGGCGGTGCTCTGCGTGTTCGCGCTGTTTCACCACGTCCTGCCCCAGCTGCGCCTCGGCGCGGAGGGCGTCCCCGCGCCTGTGGCGACGGTGGCGGCCGGGGGCGGCGCGGAATATAATAAAGAAAACGGCGACGCCGCGCTCACATGGCGGGAGAAGTTCGCGGAGCATTTCTCGGCCTCGGTGATAAGCGGCGAGAGCTCCTATTCCAGCCCCGACGTCTCCGTGACCGTGACGAAGCACTCGTCCACGGAGGCCTATCCCGCGCTGACCTATTATGTCGCCGATATCTATATCGCGCAGATAGAGAATTTCCGGACCAGCTTTGCCGACGGACAGACGGCCGACGCGCCGGAGACGATAGCGGGGCAGAACGCCGCCGTCGTCGCGATAAACGGAGATTATTGCACCAACCAGACCGAGGGCTTCCTCGTGAGAAACGGGCAGGTCTATCTCACCGAGCAGACCACCGCGGACATCTGCGTGCTGTACTACGACGGCCGCATGGAGACCTACGCGCCGGATGAATATCTGGTGGACGAGGTGCTCGGCGACAGACCCTATCAGGTGTGGAAATTCGGTCCGGAGCTGCTCGAGAGCGACGGCTCCGCCAAGAGCGTCTTCAACACGAGCGACGTGCTGACGGGGCTGCACCCGAGAAGCGGGATAGGCTATTTCGAGCCGGGGCACTACTGCTTCGTCATCGCCGACGGCCGGCAGAGCGGGTATTCCGACGGCGTGGATATGAGGGGCTTTGCGGAGATATTCGCCTCCCTCGGCTGCGTCAGCGCGTATAATCTCGACGGCGGCGCTTCGGCCGTGATGGTGTACGGCGGGAGGACGGTGAACGCGCCCAGCTCCGGCGGCAGATACGTGAGCGACATGCTCCTCATCAGGGAGACGGACGGAGCGGAGGCGGAGAAATGATGAAGTTTTTAAAGGCGTTTCTGCCGCACCTGGCCGTCGCGCTGCTGCTCGGCCTGGTCGTGCTCATAGTCCTCGACGGGCATAACCCGCTCATGGCCTTCCTGACAAGCGACGCGTCGAAGGTATATATGCTCGTGATGTGCGCCGCCGGCGTCGCGGTGTGCGTCGAATATATGGCGCAGAACAGGAAATGATACAGTTAAAAAAATAATGCTTTTCGGGTATTCTACCCGAAATGCTGCGCCCCGATATGTCCTGATTGTGGAAAATGTACATATCGGGGCGAAATTTTCTCCCCGTTTGCACACGATTTCAGCTACTTTTATTCGTTGAAGTAATCGGCGTTTTATGGTACAATATCAAAAAATTAACAGATAAGCATCTGAAAGGGAAGAGGGACTGCTTTCATGTTTACAGACTCCTATTTTGATAGATTCAACCTGCCCGAAGACGTGCTGGAGACCCTGAGAAAGAGCCGCTGCCTCTGCTTTCCGGAGACCAAGGATCAGCTTCTCGAAATGTGCTTCGGCCCTACGCACACCTCCAGATACGACGTGAGCTATTCGATTCCCGGAAAGGGGATATTCAAGGAGGCCGAGGTCGTCCGCTGCAAAAACGGCCCGGTCGTCAATTTCATGGAGGACTATATGCGCCGCCGCGACCCCGACTGTATGCGCATCGGCGACGAGCTGCCCTCCGACAAGCCCCGCTTTAAGGACGTATACGGCTATGAGTTTTCAAAGCTCAGGGGCGAGACCATGGATTGGCTCTCCGAGCAGCAGCTCATTATTCTGCCCTTCAAGGCCGGCGGGCGCTACTACGGCTACGACAGCCTGATGATCTGCCCGATGAACGCGGCGTTTTTCGCGCTGTCGCTCGCCAATATGCAGGGCTTTGTGAGCATCTTCGACATAAAGAAAAACTACACTCCGCGCGCGATAATCTACGTCGCGCCGCCCTTCCGCCAGACGCATTTCGACGGCAAGCAGGTCGTCGTGCATAACCGCAGCGAGTCTCTGCACGAGGTGTTCTCGTATAACCTCTATCCCGGCCCCTCCGCGAAAAAGGGCGTCTTCTCCATCCTGCTCGACATCGGCGAGAACGAGGGCTGGATAACCGACCACGCCTCCGCCGCGATGCTGGAGACCCCGTATGAAAACGAGGTCGTCTTCATGCACGAGGGCGCGTCGGGCGGCGGCAAGAGCGAGATGCTCGAGGAGGCGCACAGGGAAGAGGACGGCAAGATCCTCATGGGCACGCACACCGTCAGCGGCGAAAAATACTACCTCAGCTTCGGAGAGACCTGCAAGATACACCCCATCGCGGACGACATGGTCCTTGCCCACAAGGATATGCAGAACGAGTCCGGCCGCCTCGTCATCGCCGACGCGGAGGACGGGTGGTTCCTGCGTATGGACGGGGACAACTACTACGGCAACAGCCCCGCCTATGAGCGCATAAGCATTCATCCCAGCGAGCCGCTGGAGTTTTTCAATATGGACGGCACCCCGGGCGCGACCTGCCTCATCTGGGAGCACGCGCTCGAGTCCAACGGCAAGCGCTGCTCCAACCCCCGCGTTATCATCCCGCGGGACATGATAGAGAACATAGTCCCGGGCAACCGGCCGCAGGAGGTCAACGTCCGCTCCTTCGGAGTGCGTATGCCGCCCTCGACGGTCATGGCGCCCGACTACGGCGTGATGGGCATGGTACAGTTCGTGCCGGTATCGCTCGCGTGGCTGTGGCGGCTCATCTCCCCGCGCGGCTTCAAAAACCCCTCCATCGCCGACACCGGCTCCGGCGGCGGCCTAAAGAGCGAGGGCGTCGGCTCCTACTGGCCGTTTGCCACCGGCAAAAAGGTCACGCAGGCCAACATGCTCCTGCGTCAGATGCTCGCCTGCCCGAACACCCTGAACATCCTTATTCCGAACCAGTATATCGGCGCATACCATGTGGGCTTCATGGGCGAGTGGATCACGCGCGAGTACCTTGCCCGCAGAAACGCCTCCGTCAGGCTCAAGCATCTCGTCAAATCCCGCTGCCCGCTCTTCGGGTATTCGCTGGAGGAGATGAAGATCGACGGGCAGTACGTCCGCCAGACCTTCCTCCGCCCGGAGCTTCAGTCAAAGCTGGGCTTTGAGGGATACGACGCGGGCGCGAAGATACTCACCGACTTCTTCAAGGAGCAGCTTCAGGAATTCCTGACAGACGAACTCGACCCGCTCGGACGGCAGATTATCGAGCTGTGCCTGAGGGACGCGCCGCTTGAGGACTATCTCGAGCTTACGCCGATGCGCAATATAAAATAAAAACCCCGGAGCGCCGGCCGCATCAAAGCGAGCCTGCCGCGAAGCGGAAGGGTCAGGACCCGACCGGCATTTGCGGCAGGCTCTCTGCTGCTTCTCGGGCGAAAGCTCTTTTCGCACTCTTTTTTCTTGTTATTCGCGCCTGTAAGTGGTATCTTATTTTCAGTCGTTTATAGGGGGCTGCGTATGAAGATAGTTGTTCTCGGCGGCGGTATCAGTACCGAGCGCCATGTGTCCCTTGTGTCTGGCACCTCCGTGTGCCGCGCCCTGCGTTCGCTGGGGCACAGGGCAATATTCGTGGATATGTTCCTCGGGCTTGAGGACTACAGCGGGGCGCTCGAGAGCGCGTTTGACGCGCCGGACGGCTTCTGCGGGAATGTGGCCATTGAAAAGACCGCGCCGGACATCGCGGCCGTGATCGCCTCCAGAAAATTCAAGAGCCCGAGCCGGCTCGGCAAAAACGTGCTGGAGATATGCTCTCTGGCGGACTGCGTTTTTCTCGGCCTGCACGGGGCGGACGGAGAGGACGGCAAGATACAGGCCGCGCTCGAGCTGCTGGGCGTACCCTATACAGGCTCCGGCCCTCTCGGCAGCGGCATGGCCATGGATAAGGCCGTGGCAAAGCGCATCATGGGCAGCTGCGGCGTGCCCACTCCCCGCTGGAGCGAGCTTCAATACTCCGAGGCAGATATCCCGCGCCTGACCGGGGAGCTGCCCGTCCCCTGCGCCGTGAAGGTCGTGGGCGGCGGTTCGTCCATAGGCGTCGGTCTGCCGGAGACAAGGGGAGAGCTCGAAGCGGCGCTCCGGGAGATCCTGAAATACGGCAAGCGCATACTTGTGGAGGAGAAGATTAAGGGCAGGGAGCTCACCGTGCCGGTGTTCGACGGCCGGTATCTCAGCCCCATAGAGATAGTCCCGCCGGAGGGGATGAGCTTCGACTACGTCGCCAAATACCAGAGCGGCGCGGAGGGCGCGCGGGAGATATGCCCCGCGCCGATAACGGAGGCCGAGAAGGCGCTCGTCGGCGAATACGCGCTGCGCATCCATAACGCGCTGGGTCTGTCCGTCTATTCCAGGGCGGATTTCATTCTCGACAGCGAGGGCAGAGCCTGGTGCCTCGAGGTGAACACGCTGCCCGGCATGACGCCGAACAGCCTCATTCCGAAGGCCGCCACCATAGAGGGTCTGAGCTATGCGCGGCTGTGCGAGAGAATAGTGGAGCTGTCGATGGAGACGCGAGCCTGAGCGCCATATAGATGTTAACAATTTCTTGATGTTTTGACCTGTGATTGTGATACAATTATACATTAGAAAAAAACTGTAAAGGTGAGAACATGAGGGAACGCTTCGCAAGATTCATGGCCGGAAGAAACGGCAATGACCAGCTCAATATTTTTCTTCTCATAGCGGACGTGGTATTGCTGCTGCTCGCGGGAATCTTTTCTGAGAGCGTGGGCAAATACCTCTATCCCGTCGTCTTCGTCTTGCTTGTCTACATCTATTTCAGGATGTTTTCGCGCAACGTGAACCGCCGCAGGGAGGAAAACGGCAAATTCGTCCGCCTGAAATTCAAGATATCGGCGGCCTTCCGTGTGCGGCACGAGCGCTGGGTGCAACGCAGGGACTATAAGTTTTTTACCTGCCCCTCCTGCAAGACCACGCTGCGCGTCCCGCGCGGGCACGGAAAGATAAAGATCGTCTGCCGCAAGTGCGGCAGCTCCTTTATGGGGAAGACCTGATATGTTCGGCTTTCTTATCGGCGCGCTCGACCGGATGACGCAGGAGCAGCACGACCGCTACCGCGAGTGCTATTGCGGCCTCTGCCGCAGCCTCAGGGAGCGGCACGGCCGCCTTGCGCGCATGACGCTCAACTACGACATGACCTTTCTTGTGCTGCTGCTCAGCTCCCTGTACGAGCCGGAGGAGCGGCGCGGGGAGGACGCCTGCGCCGCGCACCCGTTCCGGGGCAGGTCGTGGTGGAGCAGCGAGGCCACCGGCTATGCCGCCGACATGAACGTCGCGCTCGCCTGTCTCAAGTGCCGCGACAACTGGGACGACGACGCGAACATTGTCTCGCTCGCGGAAGCGGGTCTGCTCAAAGCCGCGTATGACGGCGTCTGCGCCCGTTATCCGCGCCAGTGCGGCGCAATGCGCGCCTCCATGGACGCGCTGCACGCCATAGAGAGCTCCGGCGCCGACGACCCCGACGCCGCGGCGGAGACCTTCGGCGCGCTTATGGGCGAGGTGCTCGTCCTCCGGGAGGACAGATGGGCCGGCGAGCTTCGCGCGATGGGCCGCGCGCTCGGCAGATTCCTGTATGTGGCCGACGCCTGCGTCGATCTCGACAGCGACACGCTCTACAACCGATACAATCCGTTCAGAAGGTACTACGGCCTGCCGGACAACGAACAGCGCTTCAGAGACATCCTTGAAATGATACTCGGCGAATGTCTGCTGCACTTCGACCGGCTTCCCCTCGTCCAGGATGCGGACATTTTGAAGAACATTCTGTGCGTCGGTCTGTGGGCGCAGTTTGACAGGAAATTCAGCGATAAGAAGGGACCCTCAGATGATTCAGGATCCGTATAAAGTCCTCGGCGTCTCTCCCGACGCCACGGACGAAGAAATCAAAAAGGCATATAGAGACCTGACAAAAAAATACCATCCCGACCTGAATCCCGGCAACAAATCCGCCGCCGACAAGATGAACGAGGTGAACGCGGCGTACGACCAGATCAAAAACGGGAACATCCCGCAGCAGCCCTTCGGGCCGGACGGACAGAACTACCAGCAGTACGGCGGCGCGTATAACTGGGGCAGCTGGGCAAACTGGGGCGGGGCGCAGTACCAGCAGAGTGAGCGGAGCGAATATACCGCCGCGAAGAACTATATCCGCAACGGGATGTACCGCGAGGCGCTCAACGCGCTCTCGGGTGTGCCGGTGCAGGAGCGGGACGGCAGATGGTACTATCTCACCGCCGGCGCGAACATGTACATGGGCAACAAGATCGCCGCGCTCGAGGCCGCGAAGAAGGCCGTGGCGCTTGACCCCGTCAACGACGAATACCGCCGCCTGCTCGAGCAGATTCAGGGCGGGGGCGACTTTTACAATAATTACTCCACAAAATACAGCGCGGGTATCAGCCCGGACAAGCTCTGCATGACCATGTGCGCGGCCAATATGTGCCTCGGCCCCCTCTGCGGGTACAGGTTCTTCTGCTGCTGAATAGATTTTTGCGGGTTTGCCGCGAGACGGAGTTTTCATTATTCTCCCGTTTCGCGGCAGACCCGCTTTGTCTATTTAAGCAGCTTTTTTATCTCGCTCCCGGTGAATTTCGTCAGCGCGGGGAAGTCCATGTGCCCCTTGTATACCGCCTCCAGCTCGTCGTGCAGCGCCTTTGCCTGCCGCAGCTTTTCACAGGCGAGCGCCGCGGCGCGCCCGGCAAGGCGCTCCGCCTCGCGCAGCTCGCCACGCCGCGCGCGCCGCTCCCCGGCCGGGATGAGCGCGTCGAGGCGGACGCGCCGCGGCTTGTCAAGCTCTCAGCGGCCTCCGGCAAAGCCGAGCGCGCAGCCCGGTATGACCACCGCCTCAAGCAGCTCCGGCTCGAGCGGGGAGGGGCAGAGGATCACGTCCGCGCCGCGCCGCATCGCGCCCTCCGCCGCGCGGCGAAGCGCCTCCTCCGCGCCGCCGAGCTCGTCGTCAAACTGATAGATGAGCTTACATAATGCTTGAAGCTCGCCGTTCAGCCGGTATTCGCCGAGGCAGGATATCGCGCTGAGAAAGCGGCGCTCGCTCCGCCCGCCGCCCGGAGAGGAGCGGCCGAGCGCACGGTCGAGTATCCCATCGACGCGCCTGTGGACGGTGTCGAGCGCGCAGGCGGCAAAAAGCCCGCGCGGCTTCAGTCCGTCCGCCGCCGCGGCGGCGGCGAGGCAGGCGTAGGCCTCCCGATACAGAGCCCTGTAGCTGTCGCCAAGCCGGTTTACATGATCTTTTTCCCGCTGACTGAAGGGCGTCGTGAAGAAGCTCCCAAGGTTTACATAATCAGCATCCGCGCCGAAAACCCGCGGCTCGACGACGTGCGGCGCGGTGCCGTCCACCCACGCGGCGTTCAGCGCGGGCATGTACAGCCCGTCCAGAGAATCCGGGTCGCCGGAGCAGAGCGCGCGCTGCACGTCGAGACCCCTTGCCGCGGCCGCGTCGCCGAGGGCGCGCATAAAGCCGGATTTGCCGGTGCCGGGGCCGCCCTTGATTATGTGCAGGAAGGCGTTTTTATCGGCGGGAAAGCCGCCGTACAGGGAATAGAACCCGTCTTTTGAATTCGCGCCGAGAAAATATGTCTGTTCCATACAGCACCTCACAATCTCAGATACCTATATCGTATGCGTATTTTTCCCGGATTGACATAAAAATAGACAGAGTATATAATCTCCAAAACAGAAAGTAGAGGAAGCTGATGTTCGAGTACATCTTGTTCGATTTTGACGGGACGGTCTTCGACACCGTCGTCGGGATAACGCGCTCCGTGCGCTACGCGATAAACAGGCAGGGGATAGACGCGCCGCTCGACGCGCTCAGGTGCTTTGCCGGGCCGCCGCTGGTGGACATGTTCATGGAGCGCTTCGGCTTTTCGCAGGCGCAGGCCGAGCGGGCGACGGCGGACTTTCGCGAGAGATACAACCCCATCGGGCTATATGAGTGCGCGGTGTTCCCGGGGATGAAGCGGCTTCTGGAGAAGCTTCGGGCGGCCGAGCTCCATGTCGGCCTTGCGACCTCCAAGCCGCAGGCGCTCGCGGAGACGCTCCTGCGCCGGGAGGACATGCTCGGCCTGTTCGAGGTCATCAGGGGCAGCGCGCCGGACGGCAACAACAACGCCAAGTGGGAGATAGTCCGCTGGGCGATGGAGCGCATGGGCGCGAGCGCCGGACAGACCCTGCTCGTGGGCGACACGAAGTACGACGTCGCCGGGGCGCACCGGTGCGGCATAAAGTGCGCCGGCGTCGGCTACGGCTACGCCGCCGAGGGCGAGCTCGAGAACGCCGGGGCGGACTATTTTGCGGCGGACATGGCCGCGCTCGAAAAGCTGCTGCTCGGATAAAACCGCCGGGTGAAAAACCGGGTGCGCCGCGTAAAAAAACTGTCATCCTGAGGCGCAAGCCGAAGAATGACAGTTTTTTACGAGGCGGCTTTTCATATCTCTATGACTATGACCCTCAGACTCTCCCGCTCGGCGTAGAGGATGGTGTTCATCGTGCCGCCGGGGTGCCCGTCGAAGCAGGCGAGCAGCAGGGAGGAGCGGTCCACCATGTACCGGTTGCGCCGCATCATGCAGTCGCGCGTGTAGCCGTATTGCAGGACAGTCACCTTGTCGCAGCGGTCTATAAGGCCGTTGTATCTCTCGCGCTGGCTCTTTGGCCACCTGTCCGGCTGTGAGCCGCAGGGTATCGCGGCCTCCAGACTGACCTCCGGCCGCAGCTCCCGCAGCGCGAGCGCGGCCTCGGCGAAATACATGTCGCAGCCGAGCGCCATCCCGCATATGAAATTCCTGTAGCCCGCCTCGTATATCCCCTGCAAGCGCATTGACAGCTCGTCCTTGAGCGCGACGCAGCGCGGGTCGCTCTCCGCGGCGCCCCAGGGCAGCCCGGCGGGTCTGTGCCCGGTAAAACAGCAGCTGTGGTCTCTGTCAATCATAAGCTCTCCGAATCCTCTTGTCCGCCGCGGCGGATAGTACTGACCATGTTCTGATTGTAAGCTCAATATTTGCTATTGTCAAAGGGAGAATTGAGTGCTATAATCAGGGCATCTTCAGGGCGGGGTGTGATTCCCGACCGGCGGTGAGAACGGCGCGAAGAGCGCTCAGTTTACAGTCCGCGAGCCGAAAGGCACGATCCGGTGTGATTCCGGGACCGACAGTACAGTCTGGATGGAAGAAGATACGGGAAGGGCCGTGCTGCCTGTTCCTGCTCTTTGTATTTTCTGCCCGAAGATTTATTCTTCGGGCATATTTTTTTGGAGGGAAAAGTCATGGAAAATCTGAAATTCGTCCTTGTGTGCCTCGCCGTGTTCGCGGCGATAATCCTCGTCGCCTACGCCTGCGAGAGAAAGCTCTGCAAGGACAGAAAGCCCTTTTCTAACACCCACTATATCAGCTATACCGCCATCTTTGCCAGTATGGCGGGCGTGCTGATGCTCGTCGAGATACCGCTGTTTTTCGCGCCGGGCTTCTATAAAATGGACCTTGGCGAGATGCCCGTGCTGATATGCACGTTTTATCTCGGCCCCGTGGCCGGCGTCGTGGCGGAGCTGCTCAAGGTCATGGTGAAGCTCCTCATCAAGGGCACGACCACCGCCTTCGTGGGCGACTTTGCCAACTTCGTCGTCGGCTGCTCGTTCATCATTCCGGCGAGCGTCATATATCACGCGCGCCCCGGGAAGAAGAGCGCGCTTGTCGGCATGGCGGTCGGCACGCTGGTGATGACGGTCTTCGGCAGCGCCTTCAACGCGCTCTATCTCCTGCCGAAGTTTTCCGAGCTGTTCGGTATGCCGCTCGACGCCATAGTCGGCATGGGCACCGCCGTCAACGGCGCTATCACGAGCGTCTGGACGCTCGTGCTCTTCGCCGTCGTGCCCTTCAACCTGCTCAAGGGCGCGGTGGTCTCGGCGCTGACCTTCCTGCTGTATAAGCGCATCTCTCCCATCCTCCACCGGTCCGACGCGAGAAAGCTAAAACGCGCCGGAGCGGAGAATGCGGCTGAGCCGCGCGAGGCTGAACACAAAGTTTAACAGCTCCGTAAAGTAGATTATGCCTATGTAGGCCGTCAGGGCGTAGCTCGGCAGCAGCGTCCAGACCAGCAACAGCCCGAGCAGAGCGTCGAGAATGTTTATTCCCATGCTCCACACCTGCTGCCCCAGCCCCTTGAGACAGCCGTCCACGGTCATGTCGGTGTACATGACGGGGATGAGCGGGGCGAGCAGCCGGATGAAGCGCCCGGCGTCCGCGCTCCTGTAGACGGCGAGCCCAAGCTTATCCGCGAAGATGAACATGAAAGCGCCCACGGCGACGGAGAACAGCGCGCTCAGGCGCAGCAGCGCGCCGGACGCGCGGCGTATGCCCGCCGCGTCCCGCTGTACCTGCGCGGCCGTGAGCTCGGGGACGATAAGCTCCGCCGCCGCGGCCATTATGCACGACGGGAACAGGACTATCGGCAGCACCATGCCCTGTATCGTCCCGTAGCCAGAGAGCGCGCCGTCGGCCGAATAGCCGGAGGCCTTCAGCCCGCGCGGCACCAGCAGATGCTGGAAGGTCGTCAGCGCGCTTCGGGCATAGGCGGACACGGCCAGCGGCAGCGCGATCCTCAGCATCCGCGCCGTCAGCTCTCCGCCGCCGGCCGCAGCGCCGTAGTGGCAGCGCCTGTCTGCGCGATAGGCCAGAAACATCAGCCCCATAGCCGTGAAGTCCGCCGCGAGCCGCCCTGCGGTGACCGCGGCGCAGCTTTTTTCTATGTCGCCCGACGGCGCGAGCCGGAGAAAGACGGCCACCAGCGCAATGCCGAGCAGCTGCTCGAAAATGTGTACGAGGCTGGGCTTCCAGACCCTGCCGCAGGCGGTGAAATACCCGGAGAGCGACGAGCAGAGCGAGACGCAGGGCATGGAGAAGGCCGCAAGGCGCAGCGACGTCACGGCGCGCGCGTCGCCTATCCAGAGAAAGCCTATCGGCTCTGCGAGCAGCCACAGCACCGCCGTCGCCGCCGCGCCGAACAGCGCCCCGTAGGCGAGACAGCGCTTCATCGCCGCGCAGATGCCGACGGGGTTGTCGTAGCCTATCTCCTCCGAGATGAGCCGCGTCGTCGCAAAGCGAATGCCGGAGATGGCGAAGGTGGCGCAGAGGTTCGTGACCGAGAGGCTGAGCTGATAGAGCCCTATCCCGGCCGAGCCTATCCTGCCCACCAGCCAGACCTGAAAGGCCATGCCGATGCAGCTCATCAGCAGCGACGAGCAGGTCAGCAGAGCCGTGTTGTAAATCAAGCGCTTTCGCTGCATGGGAGCACCCCTTCCGATAAGACAATTCTATGCGGACAAGGGCGCGTTTGAGAATAGGAAAGAGGGACAGATGGCTCTTGAATTATGGGGCGCGGTGATGATAAAATAAGGGCGGCAGGACAGCCGCACGCAGGACATGAACGGCGTGCCGCGCGGAGAACGCGGCAGGGCTTTAAAAGGAGAGTGCTAAAATGATAATCACAGTCGGCAGACAGCACGGCAGCAACGGGCACGATATCGCCCGCGCGCTGGCGGATGAACTCGGCTATACGTGCTACGACAAGGAAATAGTCGATCATGCCGCCGAAAATTCAAATTTCAGCAGGGAGATTTTTAATTCATACGACGAAAAGCGGGTCTCGCCCTATATTGTGCCGACCCCGCATTACGTCGGGATGCAGGAGAGCTTCCGGCTGAACATGCAGGTCGCCTCCGCCCAGTTCGAGGCCATACGCAGGCTCGCCGAAAAAGGGGACTGTATCTTCGTCGGCCGCTGCGCGGACTATATCCTCCGCAGCCGCAAGGATCTGGCGCGCGTGTTCATCATGGCGGACAGCGATTTCCGCGTGAAAACGCTCATGGCGCGCAAGGGCATCAACGAGGATCAGGCGTGGAGGCTGATGAAAGAGGTGGACAAGGACCGCTCAAGCTACTACAAGTATTACACCGACCAGCTCTGGGGCGAGTCGGACAATTTCGACCTGTGCCTGAACAGCGGCAAGACCGGCGTCAAGGGCGCCGTGGCGGTGATCAGGGAATTTATCCGCAACATTTAAAATAATCTGCCGGAAAACTCGTTTGAGCTTTCCGGCAGACTTTTTTTATTCAGTTGAAGCTTGCGTCGCCGGCTCGGAAGAGCCGGTCCACCTGCTCGCTCAGGGCGCGGTTCTCCGGCGCGGACAGCTCCGGGTCGGCGGCGAGCAGGGCGCTCGCCTCACGCTGCGCCTGCTGCAGGACGTTCACGTCCGCGCCGAGATCGGCCACGTGCATCTCCGGCAGGCCGTGCTGGCGGGAGCCGAAGAAATCGCCCGGCCCGCGCAGGCGGAGATCCTCCTCGGAGATCTTGAAGCCGTCGTTCGTTTTGCTCATTATCGACAGCCTCGCCTTGACCTCCTCGCTGTCGCTGTCGGATACGAGCACGCAATAGCTCTTGTACTGCCCGCGACCCACGCGGCCTCTGAGCTGATGGAGCTGGCTGAGCCCGAAGCGCTCAGCGTTCTCGACTATCATCAGCGCCGCGTTCGGCACGTCCACGCCGACCTCTATGACGGTCGTCGCGACGAGGATATCCGTCTCCCCGGCGGCAAAAGCGGCCATGGCCGCGTCCTTGTCCTTCGCCTTCAGCCTGCCGTGGACGCAGCCCACGCGCAGCTCCGGGAACTGCGAGGCAAGCTCCTTTGCGTGCTCCTGCGCGGATTTGAGCTTTACGGGCAGCTCCTCGTTCTCCTCCACCATCGGGCAGACGACAAACACCTGCCGCCCCTGCGCGACCAGCTTCCGGATAAAGCCGCCGAGCCGCTTCCGGTAGCTCTCATCGACAACGAAGGTGTCCACCTTCTGCCGGCCGGGGGGCAGCTCGTCTATCACGGACACGTCGAGGTCGCCGTAGATTATCAGCGCGAGCGTGCGCGGGATGGGCGTCGCCGACATGACGAGCACATGCGGCCTCGCGCCCTTGCTTATCAGCGCCGAGCGCTGGTTCACGCCGAAGCGGTGCTGCTCGTCCGTCACGACAAGGCCGAGCCGCGCATACTCCACGTCGGCGGAGAACAGCGCGTGTGTGCCGATGACGAGGTCTGCCTCCCCGGCGCACAGCGCGGCCTTCATCGCCCGCTTCTCCTTCGCGCTCATCGCGCCCGTCAGCTTGCCGACGCGCAGCCCGAGCGGGGCGAGCAGGGCGGAGAGCGTCGCATAGTGCTGCTCCGCAAGCATCTCGGTCGGCGCCATAAAGGCGCTGCTGTAGCCGCTTTTCCACACATACCAGATGAGCGCCGCCGCGACGAGCGTTTTTCCGCTGCCGACGTCGCCCTGCACGAGCCTGCTCATCGCCTCCCCGCTCTCCATATCCGCCACGGCCTGCGCGACGGCTCTGCGCTGTGCCCCGGTCGGCGAGAAGGGCAGGGCGGCGTAGAATTCTTCGATATCCGCTTTCCCGACGGGCAGGCCGCCGGAGCGGACGCGCTGGCCGCGCAGCTTGCCGAGCGCGCAGGCGAGGACGAACAGCTCCTCAAATATCAGCCTGCGCCGCGCGAGCTCAAGCGCGCCCATGTCGGCGGGGAAGTGGATGTTTTCGTAGGCATAGCGCGTCTGCGCAAGCTCGCAGCGCCGCCTCACCGCCTCCGGCAGCAGCTCCGGCAGCTGCCCGGCGCACTCGTCGAGCCCCTGCCGCACAGCCTGCATTATCGAGCGCTGGTTGAGACCCGCGGCGAGCCTGTAGACAGGGACGATGCGCCCCGTGACGCCGTTCTCGACGCCCTCGCGCTCGTACACGGGGTTCGTCATCGTCTTATGCGCGCCGGCGCCCTCTATGCGGCCAAA
Source organism: Oscillospiraceae bacterium (assembly GCA_034933465.1). Taxonomy (GTDB): domain Bacteria; phylum Bacillota; class Clostridia; order Oscillospirales; family Oscillospiraceae; genus Limivicinus. The sequence continues at coordinate 38,837 of JAYFNM010000004.1, forward strand.
AAACACATAGCTCTCGCCGCGGTGAATGTTTTCCTTTACATAAGGCTGATTAAAAAAAGTTATGTCAACCGAACCGCTGTCGTCCACGGCGCGAAATTTCACAAGCTCCAGACCCTTGCGTATCCGGCTCAGCCGGGGAGTGTCGGCCACAAGGGCGCGCACGCAGACGCTCTCTCCGTCGAGGGCGAGGGCGAGAGGCTTGAATGTGCTCCTGTCGTCGTATTTCCTCGGGAAAAAAGACAAAAGGTCACGGAGGGAGAAGACGCCGAGCTTGCCCAGCGCCAGCGCCTTTTTCTCTCCTATGCCCTTTATGTATCTTACGTCGGTATTCAGGTCGCTCATGGCTTATTCGGTGAATTTCAGCGTGTAGCTGTCGTTCGTGAGGTTAAACTTCTCTATCAGACCCTTGGTGCAGATTATCTGGTTGCCGGTCGTCACAAGTATCATTTCAAAGCCGCCGTAGGTGCGCCAGTAGTTGAGAGCCTTGTTCTCGCCGAGGACGAACATCGCCGTGGACAGGCAGTCGGCAAGGGTGCCGTCCTCGCAGATGATGGTCACGGAGACGAGGCTGTTGTTCGCGGGATAGCCGGTGGCGGGGTTGAGGATATGATGGTAGGTCTTGCCCTTGGAGCTGGTGAAATTGCGCTGATAAGAGCCGCTGGTGATGACCGCCGTCTCGCCGACACTGATGACGCCGAGGTAGCTGGAGGTGTTGTTCGGGTCCTGCACCGCGACGTTCCAATTGGTCCCGTCGGGCTTGAGGCCGAGGGTCTGCACGTTCCCGCCGAGGGAGATAATGCCGCTCGTCACGCCGGCGAGGCGCATGGCCTCTATCGCGTTCGTGGAGGTGCAACCCTTCGCGACGGCGGCAAAGCTCATCTGCCCGCCGGAGGGGATAGTGACCGAATAGGAGCCCGTGCTGGGATAGCTCGTGAGCACCAGCTTGTCGAAGCAGAACTTGGCCATCTCGGCGGATATCTCTTCGTCCGTCGGGACATAGTATTTCCCATCGACAAAGCCCCAGAGCTTGACCAGCGGATAGATCGTCAGATCCAGCGCGCCGCCGCTACGCGTATACACGAGCTGCGCCGTGCTTATCATCTTCGCTATCTGCCCGGACACGGGGGTGCTCGCGCCTTCTGCGTTGTTGATCTTATACACCGTGCTCGTGGACAGCTCGGGGTCGAGCATTGCGTCCATGGCGGTGATGACGTCGGTCGCGGCGGAGAGCCCGGCCTCGCCGTTTTTGCCGTAGGCGGTCAGCGTCATCACGGTGTCCATGGCGAAGACCTGCGACTGCGCCTCCCTGGTCTCCCCGCAGCCGGTGAGCGGCAAGAGCGCCGCCAGACACAGCAGAGCGGCGGCCAGGCGGCGGCAGAGGCCGCCGCGTGCGCGGCCGGTTTTAGAGAAGGTCTTTGTGTGATTCATAAAATTCTCTGTAGTCCTTTAGCATGTATTTGAGCAGGTTCGGCGTGTCGAGCTGATAGGGGCAGCGGCTGCTGCACAGACGGCAGCCGATGCAGTCGTCTATCTTCGCCATCTTCTCCTGCCATTCGGGCGTCATATACTGCTGCCAGGGCGAGCGGCGCAGCAGCATGTTCATGCGCGCGCAGTCGCGTATCTGTATGCCCCTCGGGCAGGGCATACAGTATCCGCAGCTCCGGCAAAAGCTGCCGGAGAGCTCCTGCCGCTCTTTTTTGATGTAGGCCGTAAGCTCTTCATCGACCGCCGGCTCCTCGTCGGCAAGGCGGAGCCACTGCTCGAGCTGACCGAGCTCCTGTATGCCCCAGATGGGGACGACGTTCGGATAGCCGTTCATAAACGCGCAGCAGGCGCGGGCGTTGTTCAGGATGCCGCCGGCGAGACCCTTCATGGCGATATAGCCCATGTCCGCCTCGGCGCATTTTCCGGCCAGCGCGAGGTCGCGGTCGGACGATATGTAGCTGAAGGGGAACTGGAGCGTCTCGAAATTGCCGGAGCTTATGCAGGCCTCCGCGACGTCTATCCTGTGCGAGGTGACGCCTATGTGCCCTATCCAGCCGCGCTTTTTCGCTTCGAGCGCGCCCGCGTAGGGACCCTTCGGGTCTCTCATGTCCGGCACGGCCGCGGCCTGGTGGAACTGGAAGAGGTCGATATAGTCCGTCTTCATCACGCGCAGGCTGTTCTCGATGTGGGCGAGAACGGTCGCCTTGTCCTGCCCGGCGCTCTTTGTGGACAGGACTATCCTGTCGCGCACGTCGGAGAGGGCGAGGCCGATCTTCTCCTCGCTGTCGGTGTAGGCGTTGGCCGTGTCGAAATAGTTTATCCCGCCCTCATAGGCGGCTCTCAAAAGCTTTACCGCGTAGTCCTTGTCGCAGCGCTGTATGGGCAGGCAGCCCATCGCGGGCTTCGTGACCATCAGCCCGGTCTTGCCGAGCCTGACTTTTTTCATGTTCTCTCCGTTCTCCGCCCGCACCCGGGCGGACATCCGCGCCTGAGCGCCGGATGAGCTGATTGTAGCACAGGCAAATAAAAATTAAAACCGCTATTTACTTTGCCGGCGCGATTTGCTATAATAACAAAGCTTCGAAATGCGCTTAAATATTATATCAAATTGCGCCGGCAATGTAAATATGCAGCTTTTTGCACATTTCGTTAATATTTGCGGCTGTAGCTCAGCTGGATAGAGTGTCAGACTCCGACTCTGAAGGTCGTGCGTTCGAATCGCATCAGCCGTACCACGTCGAAAGAACCCCTTACCGCTCCGTGTCCCGCTTCGCGGAAAACTGCGCCGGACGGGGTTCTTTCTCCTTTTCAAACCGCGAACGCTCCGCTGGTTTGCGGTTTGATTTTGCGAGGATGAAAAGCTGAGACATTGAAAAGCGCCATGTGGTGTTCCCCCGCCGAAAGGCGGGGGATTTGTCTATGGTACAGTAATTTGAGCGAAACGCGCGACCTTCAGGTGCCAAGCACGTCCAATCCGCCGGAGGCGTTACGGCAGAATGCTGTAACAGGTCGGGGAATCGAATCGCATCAAAAGACTTGAAATCCAAAAAAGATGTCATTCTGAGGCCGCATGGCTGAAGAATCTTTCAAAAAAATTCCTGAGAGCTTTCATTTTCGGGTCAAGATTCTTCGCCTCGCTCAGAATGACAGATTGATATTTGCCTCGTTCGAGGGTGGACGGGGAGCCGGTTGCTTTACTATTCTGCATGTAAGCGCGGTCAAGTCAAGAATTGACCGTGCGGATTGCCAGCTGCGAACGGTCGGCCTCAATCCGCGTCAGGGCGTTCCAGCTTGCTTTTAAACGATATCGCCCGGGGCGTCGGCAGGGCGTCGAACTTTACTATATGGGCGGCGCGGTCGGGGTCGATGTCTATCACGGTGCCGTCGCCGAAAATATTGTGGCGCACGCGGCAGCCGAGCTCGAAGGCGGGCTCCGCCGCGGACTCGGGCAGATACTTCTCGCTGCTTTCTATATAGGCCATCGCCTCTGTGATAAGGCTCTCGGCGGGGGCGTGGGTGAATTGCAGGAGCGTTTTGTCGATATCCAGAATGAACCGCGACGGGTAGCGCGGGGAGCCGTCAAAGCTCCTGCCGCCGGCCTCGGAGATGAACAGCGCTTTTTCGGCTCTCGTCACGGCGACAAAGGCGAGGCGGCGCTCCTCCTCCATCGCCTGTACCGTGCCGGTGCGCCTGGAGGGAAAGACGCCCTCGTTCATCTCCAGGAGAAACACGGCGGGGAATTCCAGCCCCTTCGCGGCGTGGACGGTCATGAGCTTCACCTTGTCGCCGCTGTCGGCGGCGTCGCTGTTCGTAAACAGCGCCACGTGCGCGAGATAGTGCTCGAGCGTCGCCTCCTCGCCGCAGCCGCTCTCGTATTCATACACCGACTGCTTGAGCTCCGCGAGGTTGTCCAGCCGCTCCTGACTGCCCTCCGTCCTGAGCATACGCTCATAGCCGCTCTTGTCGAGCAGGCCGCTCAGCAGCTCCGATATGGGGCGCGAGGCGCAGCCGGCGGAAAAGCGCTCAATAAGCTCGGTAAACGCCACGGCCTTCGTGCCTTTGAAGATCTCGTCGTCGAGGTTGCGGCACAGCGCGTCGTAATATGAGCAGCCGTTTTTCTCGGCGTAGTCCTTTATAAAGCCCATGCGGCGCTCGCCGAGATTGCGCCGCGGTCTGTTCGCGACGCGCGCGAAGGACAGGTCGTCCCTGTAGGCGAGCAGCCTGAGATAGCTCAGCGCGTCCTTGATCTCCGTCCGGCCGAAAAACTGCGTCCCGCTGTATATCGCGTAGGGTATCTTCCGCTTTAGAAAGACCTCCTCGACGGTGCGCGTCACATAGTGCGCGCGATAGAGGAGCGCGCAGTCCCGGAAGGGGAGGCCGGAGGCCTTGAGCGCCAGAATCCGCTCCGCTATCCACTCGGCCTCCCTTTCGGCGCTGTCGGCGTAATGACAGACCACGGGCGCGCCGGAGGGCAGGGTCGGGACGAGCTCCTTTTTTATCCTCGCGCGGTTGCGGCTTATCAGGGAGTTCGCGGCGGCGAGTATCTGCGGCGTGGAGCGGTAGTTGTCCATCATCATCACGGTCTTTGTGCCGGGAAAGCGCTTGTCGAAAGCCATGAGGAATTTCACGTTCGCCCCGCGCCAGGTGTATATCGTCTGGTCAGGGTCGCCCACGATAAACAGGTTGTTGTGATAGGCGCAGAGCGTCTCCATCAGCTCGTATTGCAGCGAGTCGATATCCTGAAACTCGTCTATCATTATGTATTCAAGGCGGCTCTGCCATTTCTGCTTTATACGGGCGTCCTGCGAGAAGATGTACAGCGTGAATTTTATCAGGTCGTTATAGTCGAGCCCGAAGCATTTTTTCTCCTGATACAGGTAGCCGTAAAAAATGACGTCCTTTGTGTCGGTCGCGGCGAGATACTTGTCGCGCAGCGTGTCGAGCGGCAGCGTTATCATGTCGAGATAATAGTCGGGGCGCTTGAAGAGCTTCTGTATCTCTATCATGTCGCGGGCCTTGGAAAAGCTCATGTCGCGCAGGGAGAGGCCGCGCTCGGCATAAATTATGCCGAGCATCGCGTCTATGTCAGAGTTGTCCAGCACGAGAAAGCTCTTCGGATACTGCACGGCGGCGCTGTCCTCCTGTAGGACGGACACGCAGAAGCTGTGAAAGGTGCCGATATAGCCGGTGTCGTTGTCGCCGGTGAGCAGATGTATCCTCTGGCGCATCTCGTTGGCCGCCTTGTTGGTGAAGGTCACGCAGAGGATGTTTCCCGGGAGTATGCCGAGCTCGCTCACAAGATAGGCAAAGCGCTGCGACAGCGCCCGCGTCTTGCCGGAGCCGGCGCCCGCGATAACGCGCACATAGCCCTCCGTCGCGGTCACCGCCTCGCGCTGCGCGCGGTTGAGCCCGGACAGGGCGCCCGCGCCGTTCAAAGCCTCAGATTTTGCTTCCATGCCGTTCTCCCCGTTTCTTTTTATAGCAAGAGTATATATTCGAACGCCCCGTATGTCAACGCGAATTATCCGATAAAACGATTTTATCATTAAAAATAGCTTTAAAAGACATGTGCGCCGGATAAAAAAGCCCGCTGCAAAGTACGGGCGGAATAAAAAAACACCTGCCATTCTTCGGCTCTCAGCCTCGGAATGACAGGTGTTTTTTGCGTTTCGACGAGCCTTCGGATTTGCTCTTTATCGGGCTATTTTATCGTGACTATCAGCTCGCCCGCGACGACGGTCTGGCCGACGGCGACCTTGACCTGATCGACGACGCCGGGCATACGCGCGACGATGCTCGTCTCCATCTTCATGGCCTCTATGACGGCGAGCACCTGGTTTGCCTCGACCCTGTCGCCGGGCTTTACGGACACATTGGAGACCATGCCGGGGATGGACGCGCCGACCTGGCTCTTGTCGTCCGGGTCCACCATGACGGCGCGCTTGACGGTGTCGCGCGCGGTCGGGTCGGGGACGCTGACCTCGCGGCGCATTCCGTTTAGCTCGAACTGCACGTTGCGCGTCCCGTCGTCGTTCTTGTCACCGAGGCCGAGATACTTGATGACAAGGGTCTTGCCGTCCTCGATGTTTATCTGGTTGGTCTCGCCGACGGCCATGCCGTTGAAGAACACATGGCTGCCCATGCGCATGATGTAGCCGTACTCCCTGCGGTGGCTGATGTACTCCTCGTACACCTTGGGGTACATGGCGAAGGAGAGCAGCGAGCGCATATTGGGTTTTTTGTCAGGATAGAACTTAAGCAGGCCGCGGCGCAGCTCGTCGAAGTCCACGGGGGGCAGCAGCTCGCCGGGGCGGCAGGATATGGGCTTGTCGCCCTTGAGGACTATCCGTTGCAGCTGCTCGGGGAAGCCCCAGGCGGGCTGACCCATCATGCCCTTGAAATAGCTCACAACGGAGTCGGGGAAGGAGAGACCCTCGCCCTTTTCGACGATGTTGTCCGGAGTGAGGCTGTTTTGCACCATGAATATCGCGAGGTCGCCTACCATCTTGGAGGACGGCGTGACCTTGACGAGGTCGCCGAGCATGTCGTTGACGGCCTTGTACATCTCCTTGACCTCGCCGAAGCGGTGGCCGAGGCCGAGAGACTGCACCTGGGGCTGAAGGTTCGTATATTGTCCGCCGGGTATCTCGTAGCGGTAGATGTCCGTGACGGGGACCTTGAGGCCGTTGTCAAACTTCTCATAGCGCAGGCGCACGTCGTACCAGTAATCCACAAGCTCTTGCAGACGCATGGGGTCAAAGCCCGTGTCGCGCTCCTGTCCGGCGAGCGCCTCCACGAGCGCGTTCATGGACGGCTGGCTCGTGAGAGAGGAGAGCGGGGAGATGGCGGTATCTACTATGTCCACGCCCGCCTCGGCGGCCATGAGATAGGCGGCTATCTGGTTGCCGGTGGTGTCGTGGGTGTGCAGATGGATGGGGAGGGATATCTCCTGCTTGAGCGTGGAGACGAGCTTCTTGGCGGCATAGGGCTTGAGCAGGCCGGACATGTCCTTTATCGCGAGCGTGTGCGCGCCGCGGCGCTCAAGCTCCTTGGCGAGCTTCACATAGTATTCGAGCGTGTATTTGTCCCGCTTGGGGTCGAGGATATTGCCGGTGTAGCACATGGTGGCCTCGCAGAGCTTGCCCTGCTTTATGACCTCGTCCATGGCGACCTCCATGTTCGGTATCCAGTTGAGCGAGTCGAACACGCGGAAGACGTCGATGCCGCTTCTGGCGGACTCGTCGATGAACGCGCGCACGAGATTGTCCGGATAGCTCGCGTAGCCGAGCAGGTTCGAGCCGCGCAGCAGCATCTGGAAGGGGATGTTCGGTATCTTCCTGCGCAGCATCTCAAGGCGCTCCCAGGGGGATTCGTGCAGAAAGCGATAGGCCGTGTCGAAGGTCGCGCCGCCCCACATCTCGAGCGAGAAGCAGTCGGCAAGGATGTCGGCCGTGCCCTCGGCCGCCTTGAGCATATCGCGCGTGCGCATGCGCGTGGACAGCAGGCTCTGGTGGGCGTCGCGCATGGTGGTGTCGCAGATGAGCAGCTTTTTCTGAGCAAGCACCCATTTCTTCACGGCCTCGGGGCCCTCGGTGTCGAGCAGGCGCTTGAGACCCATGTCAGCCGTCACCTCGCGCTCGCTCCGGCAGTAGCGCGGCGGGTCGTACTGACGGCGCTCGGGGCTGGGGTCGGCGATCTGAATGCCGGCTATGTATTTGAGCACGCGCGTCGCGCGGTCGCGGGAATCGGCGATGTCGAACAGCTCCGGCGTATCGTCGATGAACTTCGTGTGGCACTGGCCGCTTATGAAGGCCGGATGGTGCAGTATGTTCGCGAGAAAGGGGATATTGGTCTTGACGCCGCGCACGTGTATCTCGCTTATCGCGCGGGCGGCGCGGCGGCAGACGCCGGGGAAGGTGTTGTCCCAGGAGCTGACCTTGACGAGCAGCGAATCGTAGTACGGGGAGATAACGGCGCCAGCCTCCGTGTTGCCGCCGTCGAGCCTGACGCCGCAGCCGCCGCTGGAGCGGTAGGCGGTGACCTTGCCGTTGTCGGGAGCAAAATTGTTCTGCGGATCCTCGGTGGTGACGCGGCACTGGATGGCGAAGCCGTTGATGCGCAGGTCGTCCTGACTGGAGAGCCCAATGTCCGGGCAGCTGAGCGGATAGCCCTCGGCAATGAGGATCTGGGCGCGGACGATATCGACGCCGGTCACGAGCTCGGTTATCGTGTGCTCGACCTGAATGCGGGGGTTCATCTCTATAAAATAATGCCGGCCGGACTTATCGACAAGAAATTCAACCGTGCCCGCGCTCACATAGCCCACGCTTTTGGCGATTTTCACCGCGTCCGCGCGGAGCGCCTCAACCGTTGCCTTCGGGACCGACCAGGCCGGCGCTATCTCCACGACCTTCTGGAAGCGGCGCTGGAGAGAACAGTCGCGCTCGCCGAGGTGCACCACGCTGCCGTACTTGTCGCCGAGAATCTGAACCTCGATGTGCTTGGGTTCGACCAGAAATTTTTCTATGAAAATATCGTCGTTGCCGAAGGCCTTTTTCGCCTCGCTCTTGACAAGCTCAAAGGCGGGCTTGACCTCCTCGGGCTTTTCGCAGCGGCGCATACCGCGCCCGCCGCCGCCGGCGGAGGCCTTGAGGATTATCGGAAAGCCGAAGCTCACGGCCTTTTCCAGCGCCTCGTCCGCGTCTCTCAGCGGCTCGGTGCAGCCGGGGATGATGGGCACGCCGCAGGAGATGGCTATCTGCTTTGCGGCGAGCTTGTCGCCCATCTTCTCCATGACGTCCGACGGGGGGCCGATAAAGGCGATGCCGTTGTCCTCGCAGGCGCGGACGAAGTCCGCGTTCTCGGACAGGAACCCGTAGCCCGGGTGTATGGCCTCGACGCCGTGCTTCCTCGCAAGGTCGATTATCGAGGGGATATCGAGATACGCGCCGAGCGGGCTGCTGTTTTCGCCGGTGAGGTAGGCCTCGTTCGCCTCCGTGCGAAACAGCGTCAGCGTGTCCTCCTTGGAATACATGGCGACGGTGCGCAAGCCGAGGTCGTAGCAGGCGCGAAAAATGCGTATCGCTATCTCGCCGCGGTTTGCGGCCAAAACTTTCTGAAATCTGCGTTCCATATGCCGCGTCTCCTTTTTTGGGGCAAAAAAAGCCCGGTATCTAAAGCTTTATTTGATTAGCATGATATTCCATCAACAGACAAACCGCAAGTGAAAAATGAGCGGAAAAGCGCGCTTTATCTATATCTTACAATATTTTAACGAAAAAGGTGCTTTGTTGCAGCAATAAAACTATCCCCCGGCTCTTATTCGCGGGCGGGGCGGCGGGAAACAAAAAACTGCCGCTCTGAGGGGGGGCGAAGGACTTTTCGGAAAGATCCTTCGGCCATCCGGCCTCAGAGCGGCAGTTTTTCGGCGGTTTTTCAGAATTTCTTCGCGACCGTGACGTTTCTGATGAGGTGCGCGACGAGCGCGACGCCGGTGAACACGGTGAAGAAGCGGTGCAGCGGCATGGCGTGTCTGCCGAGCTTCTTTGCAAAAAAGTGGCTCGCCATGAGGCCAAATATGCCGAGAGCGGCGCAGGCACCGCTTGCCGTCTGGCCGGCGGTCGGGCTCCGGCGAACCATCAGCGCGCCGTGTACCAGCGCGGAGACGGGCAGCAGCGCCCCGGCGAGCTTGTGTATCTGTAAAAACAGCCTGTCGTATTTTCCGCCGCACATTCTGCGCGCGGCATATTTTGCCGCGGCAAGGACAAAGGCGGCGGCGGCAAGAATTCCCCAGAGCATAATATCCCTCCATATTCTGTATGAACCGGATTATAGCAGAATACGAGCCTGATTTCAAGAGCCGTCCTCCTGCGAGAAGGGCGGAAAACCGGCGCGGAAGCCGCTGCTTTTTCCCGCGTTACTGCGCTGCTTCGAGCCGCGCGTCTACGGAATTGATACGCCCCATGTGCTTAAATGAAGAAAACAATTGCACGGCAAAAAGTAAAACAGATAAATATCATATTAAATTAGGGGGGTTCTGCCATGAACCGGAAAAAAGAAAAGCGCTTTCTGTCGCTCCTGCTCATGCTGTGTATCGTGCTGAGTATTCTGCCCGCCTCCGCGGTCGCGGCCTCCGTCTGCCCCCACGGGCATGAAAGCTGCGGCTATTAGGCGGCGGCGGAGGGACAGCCCTGCCAGGTCGAGGCGGCGCATGTCCACGACGCGGCCTGCGGCTATGCCGAGGCGACGGCGGATAAGGCTGAAACGCCCTGCGCCTTTGTCCATGTCCACGACGAAGGCTGCGGTTACGCCGAAGCAAAAGCGGGCGCGGTCTGCACGGAGGAATGCGCGGCCTGCTCCGCCGAGTCTGTTCCGGCGAACCTTGCGCCGGAGGAGGCCTCGACAGCCGTCAGCATACTCCTCAGAAAAAACGCCCAGCCTCTGCCGACAGAGCCGCTGACGGAGACGACGATCTCCGAGGGCGCGGCGCTATATCTGCGCGCCACGCTGACCCCGGCGGACAGCACGGAGACTATATCCTTCACCTCCAGCAATCCCGAGGTCGTCTACATCAACGGCGTAAGTGACGGCCGCGACACAAATCCCGCCGGAGGCCCACCCATCGTGAACGGCAAGGTCGCGACGCTCACGGGACGTTCTGCCGGAAGCTCGGTTATCACCGCCACGGCCGGCGGGGCTTCCGCATCCTGCACGGTCACGGTCACGGCGGTCCCGTATACGGCCGGCCTGACCCTGTGGCCTTCAAACGGCCTGTCGATAGACGCCGTCAAAGCGGCGCTGACCGCGAAGGGCATCGCCTTTAAGGAAACCGTGATCCCGGGGCTCGGAAGCTATGTTAAGCTGAGCACGGTTCAGCAGGTGAGCGCCGAGGCTTTTCAGAACAACGCGAATATTCGCGCAATGAACAACGTCGCCGCCGCGGCGCTGATCAACGGCCTGTTCTTCGGCGGGGAGGCCTTTATCGCCCCGACCTCTCTGACCGGATACAGCTGCAATAACAACGGGAAGGCGCAAAACATCACCG
>JAYFNM010000005.1:0-5313 GCA_034933465.1 Oscillospiraceae bacterium
TCATTCGGGTCTGGACTTGTGCCATTATACCCCCGATGACAGCGAGTCCGCCGCGGGCGGCGCGCCCCGTCCCACGCCGCGCGCGGCGGAGGGTCGGACGCGGCCGCTTTTTGCAGCGGGCTCCGTTTATTTTTCGCTCAGAGATCGAGCTTGAGATCCCCTTCCTTGATCCAGCCCCACCGGCGCAGCGGCATGGCGAAGAGCCAGGTCAGCACGGCGGGCAGGACAAAGGAGATCAGGATAAGGCCGAGCCAGTCCATCCCGCTTATCCCCGCCTTCGTCCCGGCGGCGATATCGGCGACCCAGCCGGAATATACGCCGAGCTGCCCGACAAGGCCGCAGGTGCCCATGCCGGAGGACACGGCCGCGCCGTTCATCTTCAGCTGGAAGACGCAGGTGGCTATCGGCCCCGTGACCGCGGCGGCGAGCGTCGGCGGTATCCATATCCTGGGGTTTTTCACGATATTGCCCATCTGGAGCATACTGGTTCCTATGCCCTGCGCCACAAGGCCGCCCCAGCGGTTCTCGCGAAAGCTCATAACCGCGAAGCCCACCATCTGCGCGCAGCAGCCCGCCACGGCCGCGCCGCCCGCGAGCCCCACGAGCCCGAGCGCCGCGCATATGGCCGCGCTGGATATCGGCAGGGTCAGTATTATGCCGACGGTGACGGACACGATGATGCCCATAAAGAAGGGTCTGAGCTCGGTGGCCCACATTATCATCATGCCGAAGGCGGATGCGGCCGCGCCCACCGGCGCCGCTATCAGCGCGGCGAGGCCGACGCCCGCGAGGATGGTGACCACAGGCGTGACGAGGATATCGACCTTGGTCTCCTTGCTGACGGCCTTGCCGACCTCGGAGGCGGCGAGCGCCACGAAGAACACCGCCAGCGGGCCGCCTGCGCCGCCCATGGCGTTGGTGGCGAAGCCCACGGGGATGAGCGAGAAGAGCACCAGCGGCGGGCATTGCAGCGCGCTGCCTATGGCGACCGCCATGCCCGGGCCGACCATGGCCGAGGCCAGGCCGCCTATCGTGTAGCCCACGGCGCCCTCGCCCTTGCCGACAGTCATCACCACGGCCTTGAGGAAGCCCAGGTCGAACTGCGTGCCGATAGTGTTGAGGATGGTCCCTACGAGGAGCGTGCAGAACAGTCCCTGCGCCATAGCTCCCATGGCGTCAACGAAATAGCGCTTTGCGGAAAAAACGATGTTCTTCCGGGCGAGGAAGGAGCGAAGCTTGTCCATGGCGGCCTCCCGAGTAAAATAGTGTCTACATTATAATGTGGCTCTGAGTGACCTGTCAATGCGCATAAGCACGAATTATCCCAGTATTCCCGCGTAATTTGACAGCATTTTTCGCTTTTCGGCCCAGTCTGGCACGACCTCGGAGAGCCGGCGGTAAAACTCGGGCGAGTGGTCGGCTCTGAGAAAGTGCGTGAACTCATGGGCGACGACGTAATCTATGCAGTCCGGCGGGACGGCGGCGAGCGCGGTGTTGAAGGTCAGCACGCCGGAGAGCGGCATACAGCTCCCCCAGCGGCGGCGCATACTGCGGAAGCGAAGCTCCGGATAGGCTATGCCGCAGTCCCTGTATATGGGATAGAGCCTGTCGCAGGCGGCGGTCACGGCCGCTATGCCCTGCCCGCGCAGCCAGCGGCGCAGGCGTCTCTCGCGCGTCTCGCGCGTATCTCCCGCCCCGGCGGGGAGCAGCAGCTCTCCCCCCTCGCAGCGGACGGCGCGCCCGCCGCGCACTATTCTGAGCGTTTTTATCTCCCCGAAGAGGCACAGGCGCTCCCCGTCCTCGAAGTTTTCCGGCCGCGGCGCGCTTTTCGCCGCGGCGGCGAACCTGTCGAGCGCGGCGATAACGCGGCTCCCCCTCGAGCGGACGAAGGCCTCCACCTCGCGCAGCGGCACGCGGCTGTCGGCCGACACATGCACGCTGCCGTCGGCGTTTATCCGCAGGTTGATGTTCTTCACTTTTTTTCGCTGAAGCTCGTAGGTCACGGCGCGTCCGCAGAGCTCTATGCTTTTCTCCATCGGTTTACCTCTCCCCCGTTTATAAGGCTGAGTGTACCTTTTCCGGGCGGAAAAAGCAAGCCGAACCTGCCCGGGCGCGCGCGGGCTTCCCCGCAAGGATAAAAATCCCATGGAGGGCAATGAGGTGTTGACTTCTTATATAAGTTGGGTTAAATTAATATCATAGCGAACTGACACAGCAACAAAATAAAGGGGGGTAGCAGGTTTAATGAAAGACTTGAAGCATTTGCTGTATTTCGAGAATCTCTTGTTAAACGCAAACAATGAGCTTATAGGGGAAGCTCAACGTGAAGGCAAGGTGTGCGTCGCCTATGTGTGCGAGAATACGCCGGAGCCTCTTTTGAACACCGGAAACGCTTTTTCCGTGCGCCTGTTCGCGCCGAACACCGGGTCGATGGACATCGCCACCTACTACATGACGAGCCTGCTCTGCGAGACCAGCCGCGCGCTGCTCGAGCGCGCCATCGAGGGCGGCTACAACTTTGCCGACTGCGTCATCGCGCCGGACGGCTGCACCATGATGAACCGCTGCGTGGAGAACATGGAGCTGCTCAAGGCGCTGGGCAAGGGCAAGGAGAAGTTTTTCCACGAGAACATGGAGATCGCGCTCAAGGCGGATGAAAACGGCGTGGATCTCTCCGTCCTCCAGTGCACAAACCACATCCTCAATCCTCTGCACAAGGTCTACGGCATCGACGTGTCGGACGCGGCCATAAGGAAATCCGTCGAGGAGCACAACCGCGTCTGCCGCCTTATCCGCGCCATCGGCGAATATCGGAAGCTGGCCAAGCCGCGCATAACCGGCTATGAGTTCCATGTGCTCACTCTCGCTACATATGTTGCGCCCAAGTATCTTCTCATAGACAAGCTGGAGGAGACGCTCGAGGAGCTCAAGACCAGAGAGCCGGACGCGGGAGGCTATCGCGCGCGCGTGGTCGTCGTCGGCTCCGAGATCGACGACAGCGCCTTCATCAAGCTCATCGAGGACACCGGCGCCTATGTCTGCGCCGACCGCTTCTGCTTCGGCTCTCTGCCCGGCAGAGACCCCATCGAGCTCAACGACGATGAGGACGCGCTCACGCAGGTCTGCCGCGAGTATGTATACAGATGTCAGTGCCCGCGCATGATGAACATGGAAAAGGTCTACAGCCGCAAAAAATACGTCAGCGATATTGCCGAGGAGTACAATGCCGACGGCATTATCTACGAGCAGGTCAAGTTCTGCGATCCCTGGGCCTATGAGAGGACTCTCGGCGCGGCCATGCTGCGCGACGAATACGGCTTCCCCGTGCTGAGCGTGGACAGGCCGTACAACATAAACTCCTCTCTCGGGCAGATGCGCACGCGCGTACAGGCGTTCGTGGAGAGCATCGAGATCAAAAAGCTTCGGGGAGGTGCGGAATAATGGCCACTGTTACAGGTCCGGAGAGAATAGGCGAGAAGCAGCTCGGCGTCCTTTTCGACGGGGGCAAGGTACGCCGCCGCCGCGAATGGCGCGGCCTGAAGGACACGCTGTACGATTACGGCAGATGGCTCTATATCATGTCCATCCTCGCGAAATTCATCGCCAAGCCCCGCAATATCAAGGGCATGTTCCGCTACCGCTGGATGGCGAACTATCTGGCCGTGCCGCACATGCTGGATAAATTCACCATGGGTCTGCGCGACGAGTCGCTGCGCATAGTGCACACCTCCATGGACTTCATCGTTTACGACGTAGCCTCCACGCTGGAAAACATTTTCAGGGGCGACCGCCGCACGGGCAACGACGAGAAATACTCCAGCAAATGCGTCCTGACCGACGAGAACGCGATGACCGCCTTCATGATGGGCTTCCCGACCGTGCACGCGATCCTGCGCGAGGTGCCGAGCATGTTTGTCGCGAACCTCCTCACGCAGTACTCCTCCACCCACTATCTCGACGTCGCGCAGGAGTGGGGCATCCCCGGAGACGTCTGCCCCATGCCGGAGGCCGAGGCCGGCACCTCCATCGAGGACGACTTCGCCGTGCTCGGCTGCTGCGCCGTGCAGGTCAACACCACCTGCGACGGCTCGCTCATGGGCAACGGCATCATCGCCAAGCGCCTTGAGCAGGAATACGGCATCCCCACCTTCCAGCTCGTCGCGCCCATGCGCCACCGCGAGGACGACGTGCAGGCCTACGCCGCGCAGGATATCCGCAAGGCCATCGCCTTCATTGAGGAGCACACGGGCGAAAAGTGGGACTGGAAGCACTATTTCGAGTGCGCCGCCCGCGTGAACGACGCCACGCGCAACCGCGTGGCCTGGCTCGAGATGAACAGCACGCCCTATCCGCAGTTCGTCGGCGCGCCCTTCTCGCTGTATAACGACACCAACTACATGGGCAACTGCGGCCGCTCCGCGAAATTCCCGCCGATAGACAAAAAGATCATGAAGTACGCCGAGCGCGGCTACCGCAACAAAAAAATGATGGACCGCGAATACCGCCACAGAGCCATCATCTGGGGAGTGCAGCCTCAGTACTGCATAGACATGCTCAACTGGATGATCCACTGCTGGGGCATCGTGCCGCTGACCGACATGCTCTCCATGATAAACACCCGGGAGATCGCCGAGGTGGACACGCCCGAGAACCGCGAGCAGGCCTATTACGACATGGCCTGGCTCAACGAGAACATGATCATGCGCAACCGCACCCACGGCGGCTACAAGGTGCTGGTCGATGAGCTGTGGGAGTTCTGCGAGACGATGAACGCCGACATGATAATGATGTGGGAGCATATGTCCTGCAAGGCGCTGACGGGTATGCACGGGCAGTTCGAGGAGCAGGCGAGGGAGCGCGGCATCCACCTCGTGTGGGTCTGCCACGATCTGTGCGACCCGCGCGTCTTCACGCGGCAGGCCATCCGCAACCAGCTCAATGCGTATATGCGCACCGTCATGCGCGAGGAGCCGCTCGATCCCTCGATCGAGATCCTGCCGGACGAGAACGCCTGGTAATATTGGAGGATATATACAATGTATAAATTTTCAAGGTTCCTGCTGAAGCTTCTGGCGGCGGCGTTTTCTCTGTTCGCCGTGACCTTCGTCGTCTATTTCTTCAACCTGGACATGAAGCTCACCTCAAAGATCGAACCCCTCCTGCTGCGCCACTACGACAACATCCCCCGAAACGCGCACCTGTAAAATATCTGAATCGGGCAGAGCCGGAACGGCTCTGCCCGGATTCAGACTGTAGACAAAGCCTCGCAGAGTTTTTCTCCCGCAGGAGAAAAATAGTTTTAATAAAGTTTTC
>JAYFNM010000006.1:0-9983 GCA_034933465.1 Oscillospiraceae bacterium
CCCCCCCCCCCGCCGGTTTTTATATGACGGCTATGCCTTTTGCTCTCAGCAGCTCGGCCTTTTCCGGCGGGAGCTCGTCGTCCGTCACGAGCATGTCCACCGAAGAGAAGGGGATGGTGTACGGGGAGAAGGAATCGGTCACCTTGGTGGAGTCGGCGAGGACGGCGGTGCGGTCCGAATGCTGGATGACCTTGGCGAGAATGGCGGTGGTCATGGCGCTGTTGTGGGCGAAGCCGTAGTCCGGGTTGACGCTCAGCGCGCCGACGAAGG
The DNA here is from genome assembly GCA_034933465.1 of Oscillospiraceae bacterium. Lineage (GTDB taxonomy): Bacteria > Bacillota > Clostridia > Oscillospirales > Oscillospiraceae > Limivicinus. The sequence goes on from JAYFNM010000006.1 coordinate 271, forward strand.
CCATCGTAAAATGGCAGGAGTCCAGATAATTGAGCGCCGATATCCCCTCGACCCGCATTATGTTCAGATCCACGTCCCCGCCGATGAGCTGCACCGACATGTTCGGGAGCATGGAGATATTGCTCACCGTATACACCCCGTCGCTGCATACCTTCAGCGGGAAGACCGGCAGATACCGCGCCATCTCCGCGCAGGTCGTCCCGGCGGAGAGAAAGATGGAGTCGCCCGGCCGTATCAGCCCCGCGGCCTTTATCGCGATGGCCTTTTTCAGCCCCCTGTTCACGTTGGAGCGGTAATAATAGTTCAGCGCGGAGGGGATGGACTTTATGCCGCCGTGCGTTCTTATGGCCTGCTGGCTGTCGTCGAGATACTGCATGTCCTTTCTCAGCGTCACATCCGAGATATCCGGGAACGCCTTCCGGAGCTGGGCGAAATCCAGAGTACCGTCTTTATTGACAAGGCTCAGTATCTCTTCACGGCGCTTTTCGATGCTCTTCCCCATAGCTCACCCATGTCCTTTGCTTTTTTCTTTGATTATATTATTATGAATCGAAATTGTCAACTTACAGTATAAAAGCTGCCGCGAACCGGCGCAGCCGGAGGGACTTATAAGTTTTTGCCAAAAAAATCGCCTCAATTTAGTGCATTTCGTCATTTGACTTTTGGACTGAAAGAAATTATTAGCCTATAAATTATGAACCACAATATTTTACTTTCGTTTAGAAAGCGAACTGAAAGAAGCGAAAGTTTTTTCTCGGGAGCCGGGGAAAAGGAGTAAAGATGAAGCATATTCTTGTCCTGTTTACAGACCAGCAGCGCTACGACACCATATCCGCCTTCGGCAACCCGGGGATACAGACCCCGAACCTCGATGCGCTCGCGAGGGATTCTGTGGTATTCGGCAAGTGTATCACCCCCTCCCCGGTCTGCGTCCCGGCGCGGCTGTCGCTGCTGTCGGGGCAGTACCCCGCGCGCACCGGCTGCAACAACAACAACACCGACCGGGCGTATGCCGGAGAGGGCTTCTACGCCGGCATCACGGCGCAGGGCTATCGCAGCTGCTGCGTCGGGAAGATGCACAACCTCTGGGACGCCTACGGCCCGATGGGCTTTGAGCGGCGTCATACGCAGGAGGAGATAGCCGCCGGGGGCGACGAGTATATGGCCTATATCCGCGGCAAATACCCCTGGGTCTTCGATGTGCACGGGATGCGCAGCGAGATGTACTATATGCCCCAGGTCTCCCAGCTCCCGCCGGAGGATCATCCGACGCAGTGGGTCGGCGACCGCAGCGTGGAGTATATCAGAGCCTGCTCCGCCGACGAGCCGATGTTCCTCTTCTCCTCGTTCATCCACCCGCACCCGCCGTACTGCCCGCCCGCGCCATGGCAGAAGCTCTATCGGGACGACCCGCCGGAGCCCTTCATGCCGGACGCGGCGGAGCTTGAAAAATTTTCCGCGCTCATCGGCGAGCGCTGCTCCCTCAGGCGGCTCGAGATGAGCCGTCAGGATATCCTGCGCACCAAGAATTTTTATTACGCCTGCGTCTCGTTCGTGGACTATCAGGTGGGGCGGATAATCGCCGCGCTCAAGGAAAAGGGCATGTACGACGACACGCTGATAGTGTTCTCGAGCGACCACGGCGACATGATGGGCGATTACGGCGCGATAGGCAAGCGCACGATGGTGGACTCCTCCTGCCACGTCCCGCTCATGATCCGCCGCCCCGGCGCCGCCCCCGGGACACGCGACGAGGCCTGCTCGCTTGTAGACCTCGCCCCGACGCTGCTAAAGTACGCGGGGGTCGAGTTCCCGGCGGACGAGTTCGACGGGGTGGATCTGTTCGCGGACAATGACCGGCGCTATGTCTTCTCACAGCACGGCTGCGGAGAGGCCGGCGTATATATGGTGACCGACGGGCAAAGCAAGCTCGTCTATTCCGCCGCGGAGGAGCGCTACTATTTCTTCGACAGCTGCCCCGAGACGCGCGACAGCTACAGCCCCGCAAACCCGGCGGCGGCCGCGATGAAGCCGCTGCTTGACGAGTATCGCGCGAGCGACATAAACCGTTCGCGCAGCAGCAAAACATACGAGCCTGTGACGAAAAGCCACCCCCACTACCCCGGACGCATGGATCAGCGGCTTTTTCACGAGGCGGAGGCCGCGGCGATACCGGCGCTCTACAGGATAGATCTGGCATGACACGGCGGGAGGCTTTGATATGAGATACTGCATAGCCATAGACGGCGGCGGCAGCAAGACCGACGCGCTGCTTTTCGACGAGCGCGGCCATATCCTCGCCCGCCGCGTCGGCCCCGGCGGCAACGCCACCGATATGGGAGCGGAGGAGGCGAAGCGGCGGCTGTTCGACACGCTGCGACCCCTGTTCGCCGCGGCTCCCGCGCCGGTGACCGCGCTATACGGCGGCGTTGCGGGCGTTATCGCCAACGGCGACATATACTCCGAAGAAATAAGGGCGGCCTTCAAGCCCGGCAGCGTCCGCATCGACGACGACGGCTGCTGCCTCATCTCCGGCACGCTCGGTCACGCCGACGGCGGGGGCATGGTCTGCGGCACGGGCTCGTCCCTGTTCGTGCGCCGCGAGGGGCAGCCGCTGCTGCATATCGGCGGCAAGGGCTATCTGATAGACACCGGCGGCAGCGGGTTCGAGCTTGGCCGCGAGGCAGTCTGCATGGCGATGCGCGCCGTGGACGGCCGCTGCCGCGAGACCGTGCTCACGGCGCTCGTGGCGGAGATGGCCGGACAGCGCGTGAGCGACCGGCTCATCCCGGTGCTCCATCACGGCGGCAGACCGTATATCGCCTCCTTCGCCCCGGCCGTGTTTCGCGGCAGAGCGCTGGGCGACTGGGCCTGCATCGAGATCTTCGAGAGGCAGTCCGCGCTGATGGCCGATCTGACCTATCCGGCGGCCGAGGCCTTCGACGGCGATTTCGGCGTGGTCATCGGCGGCGGCGTCGCGGCGCATTTCCCCGAGTATGTTGAGGCGATACGGCGGAAGGCCTCGCCGCGCGCGAAGGTCATCCTGCAACAGGCTCCGCCCGTATACGGCGCGGCCGTGGAGGCGCTGTGGGACGCGGGCGTCGCCGTGACGGAGGAGCTTCGCCGAAATTTCCTTGCCGACTACGAGGCGCAAACTGTAAGTTAACGGTTCAATCCGTTGCTATAATAAAGGAGGATATTCAAATGAAAAAAATCATCGCACTGACTCTGGCGCTGTGCATGGTTCTGGCTCTGTGCGCCTGCGGCAGCGGAGCCGGGCAGACAGCCGCGGAGACGGCGGCTCCTGCCGCGACCGAAGACGCCGCGGAGGCGACCCCGGTGGAGATGGTGGATCTCCCCACCTCCGGGCAGAACGTCGTGCAGACCGCCGTTCCCCTCATCGCGGGCGAGCAGATGGGCATCTGGGAGGCTCTCGGCCTCAACGTCACCCGCACGCACTACGTCTCCGGCCCTCCCCAGCTTGAGGCCAACCCCTCCGGCGACTGGGACATCGGCTGGATCGGCGCTCCCGCGGCGATCACCGGCATACTCACCTACAACATGAAGGTCATCTCCCTCTCCGGCTACGACTACTCCAACAAGGCCTTCTGCCGCGCCGACAGCGCGCTGGCCAAAGCCCTTGAGGGACCCATCTCCGAAACTCTCGGCACTGCCGAGGACTGGAAGGGTCTGACCATACTTGTCGGCCGCGGCACGGTCTGCGACGCGGACATGATGTTCATGCTCGACAAGCTCGGCCTCACCGAGGACGACGTCAACATCGTCAACTCCGATATCGACAAGGGCTATCAGGCCTTTATCAGCGGCTCGGCCGACGTTATCTTCGTCTCCGGCACCTATACCACCATGCTTGAGGCCGACAGCGCCTACACCTGCTGCCACACCATGGGCGGCATGGACGCCGCCATGGCCGGCAATATCATCGGCGAGGCCGGCTGGCTCGCCGAGAACGAGGACACGGTCGTGAAATATCTTGAGGGCTCGCTCGAGGTGCTCATGTGGCTCAACGACAACGCCAATCAGGAGCAGGGCGCGGAGTGGTTCTCGCAGGTAATGCTCGATGAGTTCGGCACCGAGACCACCGTTGAAGCCGCGCTCGCGAGCGAGGAAATGACCAAGTTCAACGACCTGAGCTTCTATGAGGAGCTGTGCAAGGTGCAGGAAAACGGCCTGACCGGGCTGCAGAACGCCTTCGGCACCTTCTATGACATCCAGGTGGCCATTGGCAGCCGCGACGCCGCCGACAGGGACGCCGTCCTCGCCGCCGTAGACGCCAGCTATCTGGAAAAGGCGATAGCGATGTACAAGGAGCTTCACCCCTGAACCGCGGGCAGCGACCGCAGACCGACTGATTCCGCGCAAATCCCATCTCCCGCCGCGGGCGGGGGATGGGATGCGGGCATAATGGAGAGCTAATATGGAAAAAGATTATGCGAAAATACGGGCCGAGGCGAAGCTCGCCGAGACCCGGTCGCGGCACAGGGAAGCGATGAGATATCTCACGATAAGCATCGTCGTCATCGCCGCGGTTCTGCTCGCGTGGCAGCTGGCGGTACAGCTCGGCCTGGTGAGCACACGCTTCTTCGACTCCCCCGTGGGGGTCGTTAAAACCATCATTACGAAAATAACCGACAAAAAGCCCGACGGCGGCCTTCTGCTCCAGCATATCTGGGCGAGCGCCAAGGTCGTGTGGCTGGGCTTCCTGCTGGCGGCCGTGATAGGCGTACCGCTCGGCCTTTTCATGGGCTGGTTTCGCCTGTGCGACAGGATTATCCGGCCGCTGTTCGAGATCATCCGCCCCATACCGAGTCTCGCGTGGATCCCGATAGTCCTGCTCTTTCTCGGCATCGGCGTCAAGGCGAGGGCTGTCATCATCTTCACGGGCTGCTTTGTCGCGACGGTGCTCAACACCTATACGGGCGTCCGCTCTACCGACCAGACGCTGATAAACGTTGCGAAGACCTGCGGCGCGGGGAATTTTAAGACCTTTTGCAAGGTCGGCATACCCTCGGCCATGCCGATGATCTTCGCGGGGCTAAAGACCTCCATGGGCAGCGCCTGGGGCACCATCGTGGCCGCCGAGATGCTCGCCTCCTCCAACGGTCTCGGCTACATGATACAGATGGGACGCTCCTTCGGGAAGGTCTCCCTCATCATGGCCGGCATCATCGTCATCGGCATCCTCGGCTTTATTTCCTCCGGCCTTATCGATCTTGCGGAGGGAATAGTTCTGAAATGGAGGCCGAAAAAATGAAAATGAAGAAAAATCCTTTGCTCGAGGGTCGCAGCGCCCTGTACAAAGTCGCTTATTATATCGGGCCGTATCTCCTTATCGCGCTCTTCCTGCTGCTCTGGGGCTCCGTATCCGCCGGAGGAAAGACCATGCTGCCGAGCCCCGCGGAGGCGCTGCGCCGCCTCGTGACCATATGGTCGGGCAACGTGGCCAAGCACCCGATGATCTATCATGTGTGGGTCTCCATGCGCCGCGTGCTGACCGCGCTCGCCTTCTCCGTCGTCGTGGGCGTGCCCTTCGGCATAGCCATGGGCTGGAGCCGCGTGTTCCGCGCCGTCTTTAAGCCGCTCTTCGAGGTCATCCGTCCCGTCCCGCCCATAGCCTGGGTTCCGCTTTTCACGCTCTGGTTCGGCACGGGGGAGTTCTCGCGCGTGGCGATAATCACCATGGGCGTCTTCATGCCCATCGTCATCAACTCCTATTCCGGCGTCATCATGGTGCCGGAGATAAACTTTGAGGTCGGCCGGGTCTTCGGCGCGAGAAGCAGGGACATGCTCTTCGACGTGGTGCTCCCGAGCTCGCTCGACGCCATCTTCGCCGGCATCCGCACGGCGCTCGGCGGCGGCTGGATGGTGCTGCTCGCCTCCGAGATGCTGGGCGCGCGAGAGGGTCTCGGCTTTCTCATCATGCAGGGCAGCAGCGCAAACGACCTGACCCTCGCCATAGTCGGCATGGTGATGATAGGGCTGTTCGGCTCGCTCTTCGCCTACGGCTTCGACATTATTGAAAGGTGGCTGTGCCCATGGAAGAGAAAATAATTCTGGAGGCCGATCATGTGGCCAAGACCTTCTTCTCCTCCAAGGGCGACACCGACGCCATAGAGGATATCACCATAGACGTCCGCCGCAACGAGTTCCTCGTCCTCCTCGGACCCGGCCAGTGCGGCAAGACGACCTTTCTCAATATCATCGCCGGGCTCGTAAAGCCCACCTCCGGCCTTATAAAGCTCGACGGACGGGAGATATCCGGCGTTGAACGGCGCATCGCCATGGTGTTTCAGAAGACCGGGCTTTACGAGTGGAAGACCGCGATGGAGAACACGGAGATAGGGCTGAAATACCGCAGCGTGTCCAAGGCCGAGCGGCGCGAGACCGCGCAGAGATACCTCGACCTCGTGGGTCTGAGCGGCTTTGAAAGCGCCTATCCGCACGCGCTCTCCGGCGGCATGAAGCAGCGCGTCGGCATCGCGCGAGCCTATACCGCCAACCCCGAGATCCTGCTCATGGACGAGCCCTTCGGCGCGCTCGACGCGCAGACCCGCTATTCCATGGAGGAGGAGATACTCCGCATCTGGGAGACGGAGAAGCGCACGATAGTCTTCGTCACGAACAACATCGAAGAGGACGTGACTCTCGGCGACCGCGTCATCCAGTTCACCGAGCGCCCGGCAAAGGTAAAAAAGGTCTACGAGCTCAGCGGCCTCGGCCGCCCGAGAAGCCACGTGTCCGCGGAGTTCATGCGCATACGGCAGGAGATCGCGGCCAACGAAGAGCTGACGCTGGAATAAGGGGGGCGACGCAATGAGCGAATATAAGGTCGAGGTTCATGAGCTGTGCAAAAATTTCGGCTCCCTCGAAGTGCTGAAAAACTGTAATTTCAATATAAAGCGCGGTGAATTTGTCTGCGTCGTCGGCCCGACGGGCTGCGGCAAGACCACCTTTCTCAACACCCTCACCTGCCTCATCGAGCCGAGCTCCGGCGAGATACTCATCGACGGGGAGAAGGCCGACCCGCAAAAGCACAATCTCTCCTTCGTGTTTCAGGAGCCCTCGGCCATGCCCTGGCTCACCGTGGAGGCCAACATCGCCTTCGGCATGGAGATAAAGGGCTGGCCGAAGAGCAAGATAAAGGAGCAGACTGACAAGATAATCGGCCTGATGGGTCTCGGCAAGAGCAGGAAGCAGTACCCGCACGAGCTGTCGGTCAGCACCGAGCAGAAGGTGGTGATAGGCCGCGCCTTCGCCATGGAGCCCGACCTGCTGCTGATGGACGAGCCCTACGGGCAGATGGACATCAAGACCCGCTTCTATCTTGAGGACGAGGTGGTGCGGCTCTGGCAGGAGCTGGGGAGCACGGTGCTCTTCATCACGCACAATGTCGAGGAGGCCTGCTATCTCGCCGACCGCATACTTATCCTCACAAACAAGCCCGCGACCGTCAAGGAGGATCTGCATATCGACCTGCCGCGCCCCAGAGACATCGCCGCGCCGGAGTTCATAGAAAAGCGCATCCATGTGGAGGACGCGATAAAATGGTGGTAAAAATGACGGACAGCGAGATAATGGCAGAGGTCAGGCGCTGCATCGGCATGGAGGCGGAGGCCGTCCGGCGGCTGTCGGACGGGCTGGACGAGGGGCAGGTGCTCGCGACGGCGAAGGCGCTGATAAACTGCCGGGGCAAGGCCGTCCTCTCCGGCTGCGGCACCTCGGCCATGGCGGCGAAGAAGATCGCCCACTCCCTGTGCTGCATCGAGATACCGGCGCTGTTTCTCTCCCCGGCGGACGCGGTGCACGGCGGCCTCGGCGTTTTGCAGAGGGAGGATATACTCATCCTCATAAGCAAGGGCGGCAATACGCAGGAGCTTGTAAACCTCATCCCGGCCTGCCGGGTCAAGGGGGCGACGCTCATCTGCGTCAGTGAAAACGAGAGCTCCCGGCTCGCGGAGGCGGCGGATATATATCTTAAGGTAAAGGTGGAGGAGGAGCCCTGCCGCTTCAACATGCTCGCCACGGCGAGCACGCTCGCGGTCGTCTCCGCCTTCGACGCCATCTGTATCGCCCTGATGCGGATGACCGGCTACACCCGCGAGCAGTTCGCGGTGATACATCCGGGCGGCGCGGTCGGAGAGCGGCTGCTGCACGGGGAGGATGAAGGCAAATGAAAATGTATGACAGTCCGCAGAGCGTGGACAAATATCTGAACGTAAAGCTCGAGTGCGAGTGCGGCATGACGCACTACGCGCCGATTAAGGCCGTCGATATCAGCTCCGGCGCGCTGAACCGGCTGCCGGGCTATGTGGAGCGCTTCGGCTATCACAGGCCGTATATCCTCTGCGATAAAATAACCTATTCCATAGCGGGACAGCGCTGCGAGCAGCTTCTCCGCGACGCGGGCCTTGCCCCGACCACGCTCATAATAAAGCACCTCGGCTTCGACGAGGCGACGCTCGGGGAGATAGTCATAAACAGGCCGGACGACTGCGACCTCATGATAGGCGTCGGCACCGGGTCGATAACCGACATGCTGCGCTATTCGAGCTTCAAGCTCGGCCTGCCCTGCTTCACCGTCGCCACGGCCGCGCCGATGGACGGCTTCTCCGCCTCGGCGGGCATCATGAACGTGAACAATCTCAAGGCCACCATGAGCGCGCACAGCACGGAGCTCATCATCGGGGACACCGATATCCTCTCCGCCGCGCCCTATCGCATGACCATAGCGGGCTTCGGCGATCTCATCGGCAAATTAAACGCGCTGAACGACTGGCGGCTCGCCGTGCTCGTAAACGGGGAGCACTACTGCCGGAGCATGGACGAGCTGGTGACGGCCTATGTGAAGGACATCATGGCGAAGTCGGACGAGATAAAGGAGCGCCGCCCCGAGGCGATAGGCGACGTGATGAACGCCCTGCTGCTGACCGGCGCGACGATAAGCCTGTATGGCAGCTCCCGCCCGATCTCCGGCGCGGAGCACCACCTGTCGCACCTCTGGGAGGTGCTGGGCGAGCAGCGCGGCAAGAGCTACGCCATGCACGGGGAGCAGGTCGCCGTGGGCACGGTGCTCGCGCTGATGCTGGTCGAGCGGCTGCGCGAGGCGGACATAGACTTTGCCGCCGCGCGCGAAAAGGCGGCCGGATACGACAGCGGCGTCTGGGAGAGTGAGATACGCAGGGTCTACGGCAGCGCGGCCGGCGCGACCATCGAGCTGGAGGCGGCCTCGGGCAAGAACGAGCCGGAGGGGCGGCTGCGGCGGATAGCCGCGATGGAGGCGAAGTGGGGCGAGGTAAGGGCGCTGCTCGAGAGCGCGTATCCCTCCGCGGAGCTCCGCAAGCTGCTAAAGCAGCTCGGCTGCCCCGCCGACCCGAAGGACATCGGCGTCACGGCGCAGGTGCTGAAGGACAGCTTCCTCTACTGCAAGGAGACCCGCGCGCGCTACACCGTCCTCCAGGCGGCCTGGGATCTCGGAGTGCTCGATAAGCTCGCCGACGACATAACAGAAGAGCTCCGCGGCATGGACGCGATATAAAAAGCCGCAAAAAACAGGCTCTATGTCAATAGTTGGGGTAGAGCAAAAAGAAGAACCTAAAAAAAGGAGTAGTGTGGAGCGCCACATTACTCCTTTTATTAGGCGTCATGAAGCGCAATGAAGAATGCGGTTACGGAAACGGGAGAAGTTTCGTACG
>JAYFNM010000007.1:0-38021 GCA_034933465.1 Oscillospiraceae bacterium
GGACCTTTCGGTCCGCGCCGCCGGTTGCTATGTCGCGCGCTCAAACAGCCGTCTCAAAAGAGGCTCAGATCCTCTTCTATGAGCTTCACGATCCGCGCCGCGCCGTCCGCGGGCAGGCCGCTTTTCTGCGCTTGCAGCATTCTGTCCCGGGCGCGCCCGTCGTATATGAGCCTGTCGGCAAAGCGCGCCGCCTGATCCTCGTTGCGCGCGAAATACGACATGCCCCGCTCCGCAAAGAACCTGGCGTTGAGCGTCTCTATCCCCGGTATGGCCATGGTGTGCACCAGCGGGATTCCGAACGCCGCGGACTCGGAGCTGGATATGCCGCCCGCCTTGGACAGCAGCACGTCCGCCGCGCTCATGTATTCCGCCACTCTGTCTGTAAACGGCAGCGCCCGAACGCCGCCTGCCGCCCCGTATTTCTCGTCCAGCGAAGCGCGCAGCTCCTCGTTGCGCCCCGCCAGCACCACTATCAGCGAATCCTCGTCCGGAACGGCGCGGAGAGCCTCGCACTGCGAGATGGCGTCGCCGCAGCCGATGCCGCCCGTCATCACAAGATATATCTTCTTGTCCGCCGGCAGGGCGAGCGCCGCTCGCGCCGCCGCCTTGTCCTGCCTGTGGACGAAGGCGGAGGCGATGGGCATCCCCGTGACCGACAGGCGCCTCGCCGCCATGCCGGCGCTCACGCACTGCGCGCGGACGTCCTCATGGGGCAGGAAATAGCGGTCGAGCTCGGTCTCCTCAAGGAAGGGGATGCAGGCGTAGTCCGAGAGCACGCCGTAGCAGCGCGTCACAAGCCCCCTGTGCCGCCGGATATAGGTGAGCGTCTCCATGGGGAAGAGGTGAGAGCACACGACCGCGTCGTAGCCCCGCTCCTCCACCAGATCGCAGAGCTCGTCCGCATAGCGGATGTTGGCCAGATATACGGGGGAGGTGATGCCCGTGGCGCTGTACATCTGCCCGGCCTTATATATCACGCCGAACATCTCGGGTCTTTTTGAGGAGATGCTGTTGAGCACGGTCTCGATGCCTATATGCGGCGCTTCTCCGCAGAGCTGGAGCATGTCGAGAAATTCGGCCTCATGTCCGGCGGCCTCAAGAGCCTCCTTGATCGCCAGGGCGCAGTGGTTGTGTCCCTCTCCGGTGCTGCAGCTCAAGAGCAGTGCTTTCATGCGCGTTCCCTCCGCTATCCTTTGTTGATTTTGCTGCCAATGTACCACACTTTTTTTATTCTGACCATGACACTTGGGCAAAAATATCTAAATATGCAAAAAAAATTTAAAATATTTTAAATACCCCGCCGCAGTCGAGCAACTAAATTTGACAAGCGCGGCGCAGTGATGATACACTTGTTATAATTTTTCATATTGGGGGCTGGAGACATGAAATATAAGAGCGCATACTTCTGCGGCTACGCCAAGCTGCCATCCGCGCTGCCGACAAACGTCTCGAACTGCACGCTCACGCTGGGGCTGGAGATAGAGGTCGCGACCAACAAGGTGATAAACACCTCGGTCACTCTGCTCTCGAGCGTGGCGCAGAACCTTATCCACGAATACTTTTACGGCAAGGATGTCGTGGCCGAATATGAGCAGATCGTCGATGAGATATCCTTCCGGCACCAGGGCATCGCCCAGAAGCCGATAATAAAGGCGTACAACGATATTCTGCACAACTACCTCGCGTTCCTTCAGAAATACAAGTGACGACGTCGTCACCGCGTCCGCACCAAAGCCCCAAGATTGTCCTTTTTTTGTCAAGGAAGCGGTTAAATGTTACAACTTTTTGTGCCGTCTTTCGTTAAAAAAGCTGATTTTATTTTTGCGTCCTTGACAGCATTTTTTTGCTGTGATAAGTTTGGGGCAGCTATGGGATAATATTGTTTCACTGTTCAAGGGTCGTCGCCTCTCTCCGGAGGCGGAAAAAGACTTTTTGAAGCCAGTAGCGGATTATGGGCGTTGCAGCTCTGTTTCCGCTCTGGCTTTTTTTGCGTCTTTGGGCGGGGCGCGGCCGTTGCGGTGCGGTTTTATCCATGAGAAAAAAGAAGGAAAGATGGTGTATCAAAATGCAAGCACAGCAAAAGAAAAAACTGATCATCGCCGCCGTCCTGACGGTACTCTGCGCGCTTTTGGCCGCGGTTCCGTTCACGGGGCTTGAGGCGCAGGCCAAGGGCGTTCTCATTGTCTTCTTCTGGGCAATACTGATGTGGATAGTGCGGCCTATCCCCGAATACCTGATTGGCGTTCTCGCCGCCGCGATCCTGGCTATCTTCTTCGGGCAGAAGGCCAACGTCGTCGCGGGCTTTGCGACCTCCGGATGGTGGCTCTGCCTCTGGGCGGGCTTCATCGGCGCGGTCATCAAATACTCCGGCCTTGGCGAGCGCGTGGCCTACTGGATACTCGTCAAGCTGACCCGGAGCGAGCTGAGCGCGAATTACGCGACGAGCATCGCAAACACCGTCCTGTCTCTGATGATCCCCTCCAACACCGCGCGCGGCGCGGTCATGAGCCCCATCTGCGACAACATCTGCGAGGGCATGGGCTATGCCCGCGGCGAGCACAAGGGCGACGCGGCCATCATGCTCTCCAACCTCTACACCAACACCACCAACACCTGGCTGTTCTACACCGCCGTCGGCGCGAACGCCATAGGCATGGCGCTGGTTCAGGAGACCACCGGGCAGTCAATCTCCTGGCTCGGCTGGCTCAAGGCCACCTGCATCCCCGCCGGAATAATCGTCCTGCTCATCCCGCTGCTGACCCATTTCATGTTCAGCGCGCGGAAGGGCGAGAAGCGCGTGGTGAATATCGACTTCGCGAAGGAAAAGCTCAAGGAGATGGGCCCGCTCACCGTGAAGGAAAAGAAAGCGGCTCTCTATTTCATCATGACGCTCATCGCGTTCTGCACCAACGGCATCCACAAGGTCGCCCCCGACTATGTCGTCTTCGTGACTATCTTCCTAATGCTCTGCCCCGGCATCGGCGTGTGCTCCTTCAAGGATATCAACGCCAACTTCGCCTGGCCGGCCTTCCTTCAGCTCGGCTTTGCGATGTCGCTGGCCACCTGCGTCAACAAGAGCGGCGGCTTCCAGTGGATAGTCGATGCGCTGTTCACCACCAACCCCGTCTTCACCTCCATGTCGCTCAGCACCTTCCTGACCATCTGGCTCGCGTTCATCGTCGTCAGCCACATAATCTTTGCCGGAATGAACGCAATGGAGGCCGTCATGGTGCCCGTCAGCATGACAATGGCGGCGGCTCTCGGCTTCGACGTGTACACCGTGGGTCTGCTGACCGTTATGGCCATCGCGCCGAGCGCAAACTTCTTGCCCTTCAACAGCGCGCCCAACCTCATCTACGCCTCGACCGACCGCTTCTCCACGGCGCAGCAGCTCAAGGGCGCGGTCATAATAGCGATACTCGTCATTATCGGCATGGTCTTCCTCGTAAATCTCTGGTTTCCCGTCATAGGTCTTCTTTAATACGGCGGTTCGCCGGTAACAGGAGGGGTATTCATTGAATAAGAAATTGCGTTTTATACTCGGCCCCTTGCTGTTCGCGTTTGCGTTCATACCCTACGGCGGCCTCGCGCTGAACATCAGGCTCGCCTTCGGTACTCTCGCGTGGATGGGCTTCTGGTGGGTCACGCTGCCGGTCTCGCCGGCCATAACGGCGTTTATCCCGGTGGGCGTGAACGCCGTGTTCAACATCACGAAGATGTCGAACATCACCGGAAGCTTCTCCGCGGAGCTGATCTTCCTGCTCGCCGGCGCGAACATCATCACCATGGCCTGGGAGGCGACAGGCGTGGACAAGCGCATCGCCGCCCGCGCGCTGAGCGTGGTCGGCACCTCCGTCAGGCAGCAGGTGGTCATATGGCTGCTGCTGGCGACCTGCCTCTCGGCCTTCCTGCCGAACACCGTCGTGGCCGCGGTGCTCTGCTCCATTGCGATGTCCATGCTCAAGTATGTCGGCGAGGGCGACGTAAAGCACAGCTCCGCAGCCTCGCTGATAATGCTGGCCATAGTCTGGGGCGCGAACAACGGCGGCATGTTCACCCCGCTCGGCGGAGCGATGAATCTTGTGACGATCTCCTATATCGAGGAGCTGATAGGCGGGGAATTCATCTATTCGGACTGGGTCGTGCGTATGCTCCCCTTCGGCCTGCTCGTCACGCTTGTCTCCCTCGTGTTCCTGCTTCGGTTCAAGACCGACAAGAAGTCGCTCAACGGCTCGAAGGACTATTTCCAGAGCATTTGCCGGAGCTTCGGCAAGCTCAGCGGCGCGGGAAAAGCCTCTCTGTCGCTGTTTATAATCGCCACGGCGTTGTCCTTCACGCGGCAGCTGTACCAGAACTGGCTGCCCGGCCTCAAGCCCGGATATATATTCATGATCTGCGGCGGTCTGGTGTTCCTGCTCAAGGATGAAAACGGCAAGAGCGTAGTAAGCTGGAAAACGGCCGAGCAGAACATGATGTGGGGTCTGTTCTTCCTCTTTGCCGGCGGCACCGCGCTCGGCGCGCTGGTAAACGGCAGCGGCGCGGCGGAGGTCATAGCGGAGCTGTTCGCGAAGATAATCTTCTCAAACACCTTCCTGCTCGTGTTCATCATCGTCTCTCTCAACGTGGTGCTCTCCGACATCGTTAACAACACGGCCTGCGCGGCGGTCATGATCCCGATAATCATCAGCGTCGTAAAGGGACTGGGGCTGCCGGTCATGCCCTACCTCTGGGTCGCCACCGTATCCTATAATCTGTCCTTTACCCTGCCCACCTCCATCAGAGCCATTCCGATAGGCTACGGGCTGGAGCCGGCGTATATGTTCCGGCGCGGCCTCGCCGTCAGCGTCGCAATGATCCTGGCCGTATCCGTTCTGGGCTGGCTGTGCATAGAGTACTGGCCCGCCTTCGCCACGCTGACACAATAGAATATCACCGTTCATATACCGGTCGGCACCTCCAACCCGGCAGAAGGCATATGCAATCCGGCAATTCAGACAGCCCGCGGCTCTCCCGCTGTCTGGTTGCCGGATTTTCCCGATGAAAACACTTTTTGAACGAGGTAATTAACATGAGACTGAAAAAAATGGAAAATCCCGGCTCCAAGCTCATGCAGGGCAACGAGGCCTGCGCCGCCGGCGCACTGGCCGCCGACTGCAAGTTCATGGCCGGCTACCCAATCACCCCCGCCACCGAGATACCTGAATATCTCTCCGACAAGATGTTTGCGGCAGACGGGGTCTTCATGCAGATGGAAGACGAGCTCGCCTCCATCAACGCCGTCATCGGCGCAAGCTGGGGCGGGGCGAGAGCGATGACCGCGACCTCCGGCCCGGGCTTTACGCTCATGCAGGAGGGCATCGGCTACGCCATCGTCACCGAGACGCCGCTCGTCATCATCAACGTCATGCGCGGCGGCCCCGCGACCGGCCAGCCCACCTGCACCTCGCAGGACGCCGTCATGCAGGCGCGCTACGGCGGCCACGGCGACTATGAGATAATCGCCCTGACCCCCTCCTCCGTGCAGGAGGCCTTCGACTTCACCGTCCGCGCCTTCAACCTTGCAGACAAGTACCGGGTTCCCGTGCTCGTCCTGTCGGACGAAACCGTAGGTCACACCCGCGAAAAGCTCGTCATCCCGGAGAGCGTCGAGATTTTCGACGAGCGCTTCGAGGGGAAATGCAGCGAGTACTATAAGCCCGACGCGCAGGGCGTCCCGCCCAGAATACGCTTCTTTGAGGGGCACAACGTGCTTGTGGACGGCCAGCTCCACGACGAGCGCGGCATCAGAGCCGGCACGAACGCCGCCGTCTGCGCCGCCGCCATCCGCCGCTACTGCGGCAAAATCCTCGACAACGCAGACGATATCTGCTCTACCGAGGCCTTCTTCCTTGACGACGCCGAAACCGTGCTGGTGGCCTACGGCTCTGTCAGCCGGAGCGCGCTGTCCGCCGTCCGCCGGGCGAGAGCCGAGGGCGTAAAAGCGGGTCTGCTCAAGCTCAACACCGTATGGCCCGTGCCGGAAAAGCAGCTCCGCGCCGCCTGCGAAAACGCGAAGCGCGTGATCGTGCCGGAGATGAACGTCGGCGACTACGCGCGCGAGGTACAGCGCATCGCCGGCTGCGACAGGGTCGAGCCGTTCAGCTCCCTCGGCGGAGTGTTCCCCTCCCCGCTGAGCATATACAACAAGATCGTAGAGGTGAAGTAACATGAACAATATCGCTGAAAAATACATTCGGCAGGAAGCCCTGCCCTTCATCTTCTGCCCGGGCTGCGGACACGGCATCGTCGTCAACAGCTTTCTGCGCGCCATAGACGAGCTCGGCGTAAAGCCCGGCGAGATGGGGCTGGTGAGCGGGATAGGCTGCTCCTCCTGGGCGCCGGTCTACCTCGAAATGGACTGTCTGCACACCCTGCACGGCCGGGCGCTCGCGCAGGCCGAGGGTCTGAAGGCCGTTAACCCCGGCAAGAGCATCGTGGTCTTCACCGGCGACGGCGACTGTGCCGGCATCGGCGGCAACCACCTGATACACGCCGCCAAGCGCAACGTGGATATGACCGTCATCATGATGAGCAACTACATATACGGCATGACCGGCGGCCAGCGCGCGCCCACCACCCCCTTCGGCGCGATCACGAAGACCTCCCCTCTCGGCAACGAGGAGCACCCCTTCGACATGTTCCGGCTCGTCACCGGAGCGGGCGCTTCCTTCTACGCCCGCGCGAGCGTGACGCATCCAATACAGCTCCAGCGCGCGATAGAGGCCGGGATAAAGCACAGGGGCTTCTCCTTTATCGAGGTGCTCTCCCCCTGCCCCACCACCGCCGGGCGCAACATTTTCAGCTTCAAAACGCCCGCCGAGATGTACGACTGGTATGAAAAGCAGGTCGCGGTCTTAAGGCCCGGCCAGACGGAGACAGGCGACGGCCGCATAGGCCTCGGCATTCTCCTCAGCGACGACACGGCGGACGAGCTGTGCGATATCCAGGCAGAGAAGAAGGAGGCGGCAAAGAAATGAAGATAAGCATCGACCCCAAATGGTGCAAGGGCTGCGCGCTGTGCGTGCGCGCGTGCAAAAAGGACGTGCTCGCCATAGGCGGCGAGCGCAGCCGCGGCGGATACCTGATGCCCTACGCGAGGAACCCGGAAAACTGCATCGGCTGCAGGATGTGTGAGCGCAGCTGCCCGGATGTCTGCATAGACGTCCGCGATGAATAAGGAGGTTATGCCATGCGTACTGATTTCAGATTCGGCGGCGCCGGCGGCCAGGGAGTGATCTCTCTGGCGGTGCTGCTCGCCAACGCCTACGGCGTACAGAACAGCTTTGAGGTCGCGCAGACCCAGAGCTACGGCCCCGCAGCCCGCGGCGGCGAGTGCAAGGCGGAGCTGGTCGTCTCGGACGAGAAGATCGACTATGTGAAGGCTGACCGGCTGTCGTATTTTATCGCCTTCAACAAGCCCAGCTTTCAAAAATTTGTGGGCGACGTCAACCCGGACACCGTTGTCATCGTGGACAGCACCTTCATCTCCGAGGACGACACCGCCGGCACAAGCTGCCGCGAGATACTCCGCTTCCCCGCCACGAGGTACGCGGAGGAAAATTTCCGCGCAGTCTGCGCAAACATTGTGATGATGGGCTATGTCGTCTCAAAGGACGCCGCCATCACTCTGGACAACGCGCGCGAGGCGGTACGCGAGATAATGAACCCGAAGGTCGTGGACATGAACCTGAAGGCGCTGCAGTTCGGATATGAAAAAGGGCTGGCCGAGTGAGAAACGCAAAAGCCTGCCGGTGAAAGGATAATATCAGTCATGGACAGAGTTTGCGATTGCCTCAAGGGCAAAATTATGTCCGCCGAGGCCGCCTCCATGCTTGTGAAGACAGGCATGGCCATCGGCCTGAGCGGATTTACAAGCGTGGGCTACCCGAAGGCCGTCCCGACCGCGCTCGCCGAATCCGGCCACGCGAGAGAGCTGACCGTACTTGTCGGCGCGGCGGTCGGCGACGACTGCGACGGCGCGCTGGTGCGCAGCGGGCTCGTGAAAAAGCGCTTCGGCCACCAGACCAACCGGGACATGCGCGCGGCGATAAACGACGGGACTGTGGGCTTCAGCGATATCCATATTTCACACTTCCCGATGAATCTCAACCAGCGGACGCTGCAAAGGGTCGATGTCGCCATCGTCGAGTGCGCCGCAATAACCGAGGAGGGGCTCTGGCTCTGCGCCTCGGCCGGGAGCGCGGACGCCGCCGTGCGCAACGCGGACTTCGTCATCGCGGAGGTAAACGTCTCCGTCCCGCTCGGGCTGATGGGCATGCACGATTTCTTCGAGGTCGGCGTGCCGCCCCACGCCCGCATCATCCCCATTGAGCGGCCGCAGGACAGGATAGGCACGCCCTATCTCCCCTGCCCCATGGACAAGATCGCCGCGGTGGTCATCACCGACCGACCGGACCCCCCGCAAAAATTCAAGCCCGTGGGGGCGGCGACGCAAAAGATCGGCGAAAATGTGGTACAATTCCTGACGGGCGAAATAGCGGCGGGCAGGCTGCCCGAAAATCCGGGGCCGATACAGTCCGGCGTGGGCTCTGTGGGCAACGCGGTGCTGGGCTGCCTTTCAAAGAGCGGCTTTCGCGGCCTGAGCATGTACACCGAGGTCATGCAGGACGCGGCGCTGCGCCTGATAGAGCAGGGCGTGTTCGACTTTGTGTCCGCAAGCTCCATCGCTCTCGCCGGGGACAGCCGCGAGCGCTTCTATGGCAATCTCGATTTCTTCCGGGAGCGGATGCTCATCAGGCCGCAGGAGATATCCAACCACCCGGAGGTGATACGAAGGCTCGGCGTCATCGCGCTCAACACGCCGGTCGAGGCGGATATATACGGCAACGTGAATTCCACGCACCAGATGGGCACGAAAATGCTCAACGGCCTCGGCGGCAGCGGCGATTTTGCGAGAAACGCGAGGATAAGCATTTTTGCGACCGAATCCACCGCGAAGGGCGGCGAGATATCCTGCATAGTGCCGATGGTGTCCCACGTCGATCAGACGGAGCACGACGTGGCCGTCGTCATAACCGAGCAGGGCATCGCCGATCTGCGCTGGAAAACGCCCCGCGAGAGGGCGGAGCTGCTGATAGAAAACTGCGCGCACCCGGACTACCGCCCGATGCTGCGCGAATACTACGAGCACTCTCTCGCCGTCTCCGAGGGCAAGCACACCCCGCACGATCTCGCGCAGGCGCTCTCATGGCACCGCCGGTATATAGAGACCGGCTCAATGAAGATAAAATAATTTTTGTTTTGATGCAAAATGAAAGGAACGGTCATAATTATGGGCAATGTTGTTCTGTATTGTGAGAAGCTCCCCACCGTGGGAATGGAAACCCTTATTTCCGAGCTCTGCCCGCCGGAGCTGGATCTGCGCTTTCTCTTCCCCGTGAAGAACGGGAAGAAGGGCGACTACGAGGACGCCGACTATATTCTCGGCTCGATAAAAAAGATAGGCAGGGATGAGATCGACCGCGCAAAAAATCTGAAGCTCATCCATGTGCCCGCCACCGGCTATAATCACGTTGACACCGACTACGCCAAAGCCAAGGGCATCCCCGTGTGCAACTCCCGCGGCGAGAACGCGAGCACCACGGCGGAGTTCACGATAGCGCTCATGCTCGCCTGCCTGCGCCGCCTGTGCATGATAGACGCGCGCTGCAAAAAGGGCGAGTGGCACAGCTGGACCTGGCGGCACGACTCCTACGAGCTGCGCGACAAGACCATAGGCATAGTCGGCGGCGGGATGATAGGCCGCATGGTGCTCCGGCGGCTCCAGGGCTGGGACTGCAAGCGCTTTGTGTATTATGATCCCTTCCCGATGCCCAGAGAACTGGAGGAAGAGCTGCATTGCGAGCGCGTCGATCTCGACACTCTGCTGCGAGAGTCCGACGTTGTTTCGCTGCACTGCCCGCTGACCGCAGAGACCCGCGGCCTGATCGGTGAAAAGCAGTTTGACCTGATGAAGCCCAACGCGATCATCGTAAACGAAGCCCGCGGCGCGGTCATAGACGGCGACGCGCTTGTCAAGGCTCTGCAGGAGGAAAAGATCTGGGGCGCCGCCATTGACACCTGGGAAAAAGAGCCGCTTGACCCGAACGATCCGCTCGTCAGGA
This sequence comes from Oscillospiraceae bacterium, assembly GCA_034933465.1. GTDB lineage: Bacteria > Bacillota > Clostridia > Oscillospirales > Oscillospiraceae > Limivicinus. The sequence continues at coordinate 10,164 of JAYFNM010000007.1, forward strand.
TGGAGAAGTGCATCACGACCTCCCATCTCGGCGCCGCCACCCGCGAGACCGTCGTCCGCTGCTTCTCTGTCGGCTACGACAACATTCTCCGGCAGCTGCACGGCGAGGCGCTGGTAAACCGCATAGTCTGAAAAAAGCCCGTCAGGGGAGTCGGCAGCGACTTTCCTGACGGGCTTTCCGGTTACGGCGGGTATCCGCCGCGCGCTCAGCGCACCTGGCCGGCGCCGGACACTATATACTTATAGGTGGTGAGCTCCTTGAGACCCATGGGGCCGCGGGCGTGCATTTTCTGCGTCGAGATGCCCATCTCGCAGCCGAGACCGAACTCGCCGCCGTCGGTAAAGCGCGTGGAGGCGTTGACGTACACCGCGGCGCTGTCCACAAGGCGGGTGAATTTCTCCGCCGTCGCGGCGTTTTCGGTGATTATCGCGTCGCTGTGGTGGGTCGAGTGCGCGGCGATATGGGCAATGGCCTCGTCCGCGCTGTCCACTGTCTTTATGGCGAGAATGTAATTCAAAAACTCGGTGTCGAAATCCTTCTCCGAGGCGGGGGTGCCGTCGATGAGCTCCTGCGCGCGCCCGTCGAGCCGGAGCTCTGCGCGGTGCTCCCGCGCCGGGTCGGTCAGCCGGGTCTTCAGCTTCGGCAGGAATTCCCCCGCTATCGCGCTGTGGACGACGCAGACCTCCTCCGCGTTGCAGACAGAGGGGCGGCTCATCTTGGCGTTGTCGATTATATTCACCGCCATGTCGAGATCGGCGTCCTTGTCCACATAGATATGGCAGATGCCGGTGCCGGTGTGGATGCAGGGGACGGTCGCGTTTTCGACGCAGGCGCGTATCAGCCCCGCGCCGCCGCGCGGGATGAGCAGGTCGATATAGCCGCGCGCGCGCATGAGCTCGGTCGCGCTCTCGCGGGAGACGTCCTCCACAAGGTTCACCGCCGTCTCAGGAAGGCCGGCGCTCACAAGCCCGAGGCGCAGCGCCTCCACTATCGCGCGGGCGCTGCCGAAGGCCTCGCGGCCGCTGCGCAGGACGCAGACGTTGCCCGCCTTGAGCGCGAGCGCCGCCGCGTCCGAGGTCACGTTCGGGCGGCTCTCATAGATTATCGCGACCACGCCGAGCGGTACGGACACCTTGCGTATCACGAGCCCGTTATCGCGCACCGTGCGCGATAGCTCCTCGCCCACGGGGTCGGGCAGGAGCGCGACGTCGCGTATGCCCTGCGCCATGCCGGCGATGCGTTTTTCATCGAGCAGGAGCCTGTCGAGCATCACCTCGGTCATCTTCCCCCGCGCCGCCGCCATGTCCCCGGCGTTCGCCGCGAGGATCTCCGGCGTCTTCTCAATGAGCGCGTCCGCCATCGCGAGCAGCGCCGCGTTCTTCCTGTCCGTCGTCAGGCCGCTGAGCGCGGCGACGGCGTTTTTGGCCTCGACGAGTATCTGCTGCGTAGTTTTCATAGCTGTCCGTCCTTTCTCTTTTTTGCCGCAAACCTTGTTCCGGCCGGCTTCCCGGCCACTATATCATACAATATGTCGGGATTCGCGCCGTTTGCTATCACCATCTCCACGCCGTTTTCGGCGGCAATGCGCGCCGCGTGGAGCTTTGTGTGCATCCCGCCGGTGCCGAGGCCGCTGCCCGCGCCGCCGGTCATGGCCTCTATCTCAGGCGTTATCTCCTCCACCGCGCTCAGAAACCGCGCGGTCTTGTCCTTGTGCGGGTCGGCGGTGAAAAGTCCGTCTATATCCGAGAGGATGATCAGCAGGTCGGCCCGCACCGTCGCGGCCACGACCGCGCCGAGCGTGTCGTTGTCGCCGATGACTATCTCCTGCGTCGCGACCGTGTCGTTCTCGTTTATCACGGGCAGCGCGCCCAGCTCAAGCAGGCGGTATATGGTGTTCTCGAAATTCTGCCGGCGCTCGGGGTGCTCTATGTCGTCTCCCGTCAGCAGTATCTGAGCGACCGTATGGTTATATATGGCGAAAAGCCTGTCGTAGGTGTACATCAGCTCGCACTGCCCCACCGCGGCGGCGGCCTGCTTTGTGGGAATGTCCTCGGGTCTCGCCTTGAGCGACAGCTTCCCGACGCCCATGCCTATTGCGCCGGAGGACACGAGCACGATCTCGTTGCCGGCGTTTTTGAGGTCGCTTATGACCTTGCACAGCTCCTCCACCCGGTGGATGTTGAGCCGCCCCGTGGAATGAGCCAGCGTAGAGGTCCCTATTTTAATGACGATTCGCATGATATCCTCCCCGATCTTCGCCTTGGCGGCCTCTGCCGCCGATATGAACGAATATATCACAGCGCTTTTAAAAAAGCCATAGCGCGGCGCTTTTTTTGCGGGATAGAAACGGCTTTTTCTGTTTTTTCTTTACAGCGCGGGGGCAAAAAGCTATAATAAAATTTGACAGCGCGGACATGTCCGCGCCGGAAAACATCCGTTCATAAGGAGGAGCCGATGAAAAGAAAAAACAAGATGCTGGCGGCCGCTCTGGTGACGGCGCTGCTGCTGTGCCTGCTGCCCGCGACGGCACTGGCCACGGCCACGCCCAGCCCCGCGCCGACAGCCGCGGCGACGCCGCAGGCGACCGCCGAAGCGACGCCTGAGCCGGCGGCGGAGACGCCCGAGGCCACCGCCGCCCTTCTGCCCGACGGGACGGAGGCCGCGTACAACGAAGCCGATCAGACCCTGTACGCCGCGGCCGGGAGCGTGACCTACAATAACGGCGGCACCGTGTATAATAACGGCGGCACCGTGTACAACAACGCCGGCCTCGTCTACAACAACGGCGGCCTTGTCTACAACAACGCGGGAACCGTTTACTCCAACGGCGGCACCGTGTACAACAACGCCGGGCAGGTCTTCAACAACGGCGCCATCGTGTACACGAACGCGGGCGACACGGCGGACAGCGTGATCTCCGGCTACTACAGGGTCAGCCTCGGCGGGGATTACAGCGCCTTCGCCGATATCACCGGGCTTGACGCCGAGCCGGGCGCCGGCGGCTACCTCATCGCCAAGGACGCGGTCTGCACCATAACGCCGAAGGCGGGCTTCACCGTCGCCTCCGCCGAGGCGAGCGCGGGCGTCTGCGCGGCGGGCGAGGACGGGAGCTATACGCTCTCCGCCGTGGACGCCGAGACGGCGCTCACGCTGAGCTTCAAGGCCGAAGCCCCGGTGTTCGGCCTCGCCGCCGGAACCTATGCCAAGGCGCAGACCCTTGAGCTGAGCGCCGCGGCCGAGGGCGCGGTGATCTATTACAGCACCGACGGGAGCGAGCCCACGGCCGAGAGCGAGAAATACACGGCCGCCCTCAAGCTCGACGCCGGGACGACCGTCAAGGCCGTCGCCATCGCCGAGGGCGCGGAGGCGAGCGATACCGTCACCGCCGCCTATGCCGTGCCCAAGCTCACCGGCCCCGAGTTCGACGCGGTATCCGAGGGCTACAAGCAGCCCGCCGCGCAGGGCATAGTCGTGGACAACAGCGGCTCGGCCGACGCGAGGATAAAGAGCGTCATCGTCTCCGGAGACGACGCGGCCAGCTTCATCCTCAGCCGCACGGCGGGCGGGCGCGTCTCCGCCGGGGCGAAGGACAGCACCTCCTGGACGATACAGCCCCTGGTCGCGCTGAAGGCGGGCAGCTATTCCGCCACCGTCACCTTCACCTACGACAGCGGCGACACCGCGCAGGTGAAGATAAGCTTCACCGTGAAATAAAGTTGCCTCACAAAAAAGTGTCTGCCCTTCTGAGAGATCTTCCTCAGAAGGGCAGACGCTTTTTTACAGCAGCGCGATAAGCGCGCGGACATCCTCCTCGCGGGTAGCCCAGCTCGTCGCGAAGCGCACCACCGTGCGCCCGTCGCCCAGCGGCTCCCACACGCTGAACACGACCTCCCGCCCGAGCCTTTCGAGCTGTTCCGGCGTGAGGACGACGAACTGCTGGTTCGTGGGCGAATCGACGAACAGGGGGTAGCCCTTTGCGACAAGGGCGGCCTTCAGCTCCATGGCGAGCTCCACCGCGCGGCGGCTGATGCTGAAATACAGCCCGTCCGTAAAGAGCGCGTCGAACTGCATTCCCAGCAGCCTGCCCTTGGCGAGCATCGCGCCCTGCTGCTTGGTCATGGTCAGAAATCCGCGCGGGGTGTTGCGCCTTGTGAACACCACGGCCTCGCCGCAGAGCGCGCCGACCTTGGTGCCGCCGATATAGAACACATCGCAGAGCGCCGCGATGTCCGCGAGCGTGACGTCGCTCTCCGGGCTTGCCAGCGCGTAGCCGAGGCGGGCGCCGTCCAGATACAGCGGCAGCTCAAAGCGGCGGCAGACCCGGGAGAGCTCGGCCAGCTCCGCCTTTGAATAGAGCGTGCCGTACTCCGTCGGATGGGAGATGTACACCATGCCGGGGAAGACCATGTGCGTATGGCTCCCGTCGGCATAAAAGGCCTCCACATACTTTTCAAGCTCACGCGCGTCCAGCTTGCCGTCGTGCCCCTCGAGCGCGAGCACCTTGTGCCCGGTGTACTCTATGGCTCCGGCCTCGTGCGCGTTCACGTGCCCGGTCACGGTGGCGACGACGCCCTCGTACCGGCGCAGCACGGTCGATATCACGACCTGGTTGGTCTGCGTGCCGCCGGTCAGGAACCAGACCTCCAGCCCATCACCGCCGCAGGCGCGGCGTATCTTCTCCTTCGCGGCGGCGCAGTATTCGTCCTCGCCATAGCCCGGCAGGGGCAGCATGTTCAGCTCGCACAGCCGTTCGAGCACCTTCGGATGCGCCCCCTCGGCGTAGTCGCATGAAAAATAAAGCATAGTCTTCCTCCGTCCATATGTATATAGACGGAGTTTACCGCTTTTCGCGCCGTTTTTCAACAAAAACCCGGGGACGAGCCTTGTCCCCGGGTTTGCAGGCTGAAAATCAGCTCAGGAGCGGCTGGAGCTGACGGCCGGAGAGCGCGGAGGCCACCGCCGCGCCGAGCAGGGTGAAGTCCGCCTGAAGCGAGCAGGGCTTTTTCACCGGGTCGTCCTGCCCGAAGGGGACGAAATAGATGTTCTTCCGGTTGAGCAGCCGCGCGATATTCTCCGCCGAGCCAGACAGCCCGTCGTTCGTGGACAGGGCTATCACCACGGGTCTCCCGTTTCTCAGCTGCGCCTTCGCGGCCATGGTCACGGCGCTGCCCGTTATCCCGTGGGCGAGCTTGGCGAGGGTGTTGCCCGTGCAGGGGGCTATCAGCAGCGCCTCCAGCGGCTCGGACGGCCCCAGCGGCTCCGCCTCGGCAATGGTGGTGACGACCTTTTTCCCGGTCAGCGCCATGAGCCTTTTTATGTGTTCGGCCGCGGCGCCGAAGCGGCTGTCCGTCTCGGCGGCGGTGTCGCTCATTATCGGTACCAGCTCGTAGTCCTCCGCAAGCCCCTCCGCCGCGGCGAACAGCTTTCCGTATGTACAGTAGGAGCCGCAGAGCGCCAGCCCCAAACGCTTTTTTTCGCCCATTCCTATTCCTCCTGCTCTTTGATTGCGTCGTAGACCGCCCTCTTCATCAGCTCCGCCGCGGTATACGGCGCGCATTTGCCGGGCAGCCCGGGAGCCGCGACAACGCGCAGTCCGATATTCTCCGCGAGCGTCCTGTCGAAGCCGCCCGGCGGCGAGGCCAGCTCCAGCAGCAGCGCGTCCGGCGCCGCGCAGCAGAGCATCGCCTCGGTGATCACCCTGTCGGGCACGGTGTTCGCGATGAAGTCGAAGCCGTCCATCAGCCCCTCGAGCCCGGCGTAATCCGCCGCCGCAAGCCCGAGCGCCTCTGCCGCGGCTCTGTCGGCGCTCTTGCGCGCGGCGACGGTCACATGCGCGCCCAGCGCGGCCAGCCGCAGCGCGAGTATCCTGCCTATCCTGCCCCAGCCGGTCACGAGCGCGCTGCTGCGCCAAAGCGAGCGCGGGCTGTTCGCCATGAGCAGCTCCAGCGCGCCCTCGGCCGTCAGCGCGGCGTTGCCCACGGCAAAGTCCGGGCGGCGCATGATATCCTCCACATGCAGCCTGCCCTTTACCGCCGCAAGGCTGCTCGCGTCGCTGAAGCGGCCGCCGCAGAGTATCTGACCCTTCCACAGCGCGCCGATAAGCTCCGTCATGCGCAGCGTCTCCGCCGAGAGCGGCGCGTTGAGCAGCCCGCCCTTCTCCGCCGGAACCGGCAGTATCACGCAGTCCGCCCCGTACACGCAGCCCTGCAGGCAGCCCGCCTTGGGTATCTCCTCGGGCAGCTCCGCCCTCTCGAGCGCGAAGCTGTAGACCCTGTGCCCGTCGCGCAGGAGCATCGCGCCCAGCAGCGCCGAGCGCTCGTCGCCCCCTATAACGGCAAATTTCACTCCGGCATCACCTCCACGCCTCTATTCTATTCTGTTGGACATGGGGCGGTTCATGTGGTAGAATCAAAAAAACAAAAGAACGAGGCGGTATGCTTATGAGCAGAGCGGACGAAATATTTATAGCCAACTGCACGGACATCCTCGAAAACGGCGTCTGGGACACGGACAGGCCGGTGCGCCCCCGCTGGGAGGACGGCGAGAGCGCCCACACGATAAAGAAATTCGGCGTCGTGAACCGCTACGACCTGTCGAAGGAGTTCCCGATACTCACCATCCGGCGCACCTTCTGGAAATCCGCGATAGACGAGCTGCTGTGGATATGGCAGGCCAAGAGCAACAACGTGCGCGAGCTGCGCACCCGCGTATGGGACGCCTGGGCGGACGAAAACGGCTCCATCGGCAAGGCCTACGGCTATCAGCTCGGCGTGAAGCACCACTACCCCGAGGGCGACATGGACCAGGTGGACAAGCTGCTGTGGGATCTGAAAAACAACCCCGCCTCGCGCCGGATAATGACCAATATCTACAATTTTGCCGACCTGTCGGAGATGGCGCTCTATCCCTGCGCCTACTCCATGACCTTCAACGTCAGCGGCAACACGCTCAACGCCATCTTGAACCAGCGCTCGCAGGACATGCTCGCCGCGAACAACTGGAACGTCGTGCAGTACTCGGTGCTGACGATGATGCTCGCGCAGGTCTCCGGCCTTGAGGCGGGGGAGCTCGTCCACGTGATAGCGGACGCGCATATCTACGACAGGCACATCCCCGCCGTGCGGGAGATAATCGCCAAGGCCCCCCGGAGCGCGCCGAAGCTCGCCATCGACCCCGAGGTGCGGGATTTCTATAAATTCACCCGGGACAGCTTCAGGCTCGAGGGCTACAGCTATTCCGACTTCACCGGCAAGATACCGGTGGCGCTGTAGGGAGGCGGAATATGGACGCAATAGTTGCGGTCTATTCGGACTGGGGCATAGGCAGCGGCGGGACGCAGCCGGTGGTTCTGAAGGCCGACCGGGCGCATTTCAGGCTCGTGACGGACGGCGCGGCCGTGATAGTCGGGCGCAAAACGCTGGAGGACTTTCCCGGCGGCAGGCCGCTCAAGGGGCGGTACAACATCGTCGTCACCCGGCAGAGCGTCGAGATAGAGGGCGCGCAGGTCGTCCACAGCACGGAGGAGGCGCTTGCCGCGGCGAGCGCGCAGCTCCGCTGTCTCGTTATCGGCGGAGCGAGCGTCTATCGGCAGTTCTTCCCCCACTTAAGCCATGTTTATATCACAAAAATCGATTTAGCCCCCCACTCTGACAGCTTTTTCCCCGATCTCGACGCGGCCGCGGACTGGCGGCGCGACAGTCAGGGCGAATGGCTCGAGGAGGGCGGCGTGCGCTACTGCTTCTGCGAATACAGCCGCGTCACCTGACCAGCGCCGTCCCGGGGTAATAATGGGCCAGTATAAGGGTATAGTCGGCGCCGTCTCCGGCCATGACCTCCGCCCCGTACTGGCTCATGCCCACTCCGTGCCCGTTCCCGGTGACCGTGAACACGAAGCGCCCGCCGGTATATTCGAGCGTGAAGGCCGTGGAGCGCAGCGAAAAGAGGCTTCTCAGCTCCGTGCCCTTTATCTCCGCCCCGCCGAGCGCCGCCGTCGCCACGCGGCCGCTGCCGTCGAGCGTGAGCGCGCCTATCCAGCCGCTTTCGTCGCCGCTGAAATCCGCCTGTGGGCAGGCGGAGAGCACCGTGTCCCGGAAGTCCAGCGGGGCGCACTCGAGCCGGCTTACGTAATCGGGTACGTCGGCCGCCGTCTCGGGACTGTCCACGCTTATGAGATAGGGTCGCGCGTTCCAGACCGCGCTGCAGTCCTCGGTGCTCCCTGCGGAGGAGGAGTGGAACGCGGCGAAGACCGGCGCGCCGTCATAGCTCAGATATTCCCCCCTGGTCTCCGCCACGGCGGAGCTTATTTTTTCGTAATACGCGTCGTAGTCCGCGCCCCAGTTTTCGCGCAGGGCGCTCTCGTCCAGCCAGGCCTGACAGCAGGCGAAGTCCGTGCAGACGTCCGCGTCGCCGTGCTTGTCCCCGGCGGCGCAGTACATGGCGTAGGTTCGCGCGGCCACGGCCTGCGCCTTGAGCGCCTCCGGGCGGAAGGAGGCGGGCATCTCCGCCGCGACCACGCCCACGAGATACTCCTGCATGTCCGTCTCGACCGTCTCCGTGCCGACGAGCAGCCTTATCTTCTCCGGCGCGCTCTCGCCGGAGGCGGCCTTGACCGGCTGCGGCGCGGCCGAGGCCGCCCCCGGCGCTGCCTTCACCGCCTCCGTCTCCTCTGCCCGCGGCGTCGCCTCCGGCGCGCGCTGCCCTTGCGCGCCGAGCAGCGGCGGCAAAAATGTGATGAAAAGCGCGATATACGCCGCCAAAATGGTCTTCTTCACGGTATCTCCTCCGTTTTCGGCTTGACTGAATATGCAAATAAGTATAAAATCAGCTTGTCTGAGGCTCGGGCGCGGCCAAAGCGCGCCGCCATATACTAATGATATTTGAACGGAACGGTAATTATGCAAAAAAAATCGCTTGAAATATGCTGTTATGTGAGCAGCGCGGGCGCTTTCGGCGTCTTTCTGAGGTGGCTGCAAACCCAGCTCGCCTTTGACGACGCGGGGCTCGCGGAGAAGAGCGTGTTCCATTTTCTGGTGCCTCTTTTCATCCTGGCCTGCGCCGTCGTGTTCCTCCGCTTTGTGGACAGGGCGCGCAACGACCGCTACTATCTGCCGGATGACTTCTGCGGCGCGCTTGAAAACAAGGGCAGGCTCTTCGCGATAGTCCGCGTCGCCGCGGGCGCGCTCGTCGCCATAGGCGCGCTGCTGCTGCTCGCCGAATGCGAGACGGACAAGGACGCGCTCTTTCTGCGCATCCTCGCCGTTCTGGGCTTTTTGAGCGGGCTCTCCTTCCCGCTCGTCCTCTCCGCCGCGAACCGCCCCTCCGCAAGGCCGCGCGGCCTCTGCCTGTTCTCCGCCCTGCCGATACTCCTCTTCGCCTTCTGGCTCATCACCTGCTATAAGATGAACGATATCAACAGCGTCGTCTGGCAGTACGCCATCGAGATCGTCACCGTCATCGCGGCGATGGAGGCCTTCTTCCGCATCGCGGGCTTTGCCTTCGGCTCGCCCAATGCCTGGCGCAGTCTGTTCTTTTCCATGTTCGGCGCGATGCTCTGCGTCATGTCGCTGGCGGATTCCCGGTACATGGGCATGCAGCTCATGCTGCTCGGCTCGGCGATAATGCTGATCCTGTGCACCTGGATAATGATCAAAAATCTACAGCAGCGCAAGCCTCAGCCCAAGGTCAGCCCCGACGACGGCTTTGAGCGCCTGTGAGGGCGCGGAAAGGAAAAAATGGAGATAAAGCGCCTGTTTAAAAAAGCCGCCGCGCCCGCCGCCGATGCTGACGGTCTGCTGCTGTTCTATCTGCCGGGCTGCCCCTATTGCCGGCAGGCGGAAACGCTCATCGCGCAGCTGCTCGCGGAGCACCCCGAGTACGCGGCGATACCCCTGCGGCGCGTAAATGAGATAACGGAGCGCGCGTTCGCGGGCCGCTTCGACTACTGGTACGCCCCCTCGCTGTTCCTTGACGGCGAGAAGCTCTACGAGGCCGACTCCGGCGACAGCGCCGCGGCCGTCAAGCAAAAGCTGGACGCCGTCTTTCGCGCCGCGCTGGAGCGGACCCCGGCCGCGGAATAAAGCCCAATATAAAACGCCAGTCGTTCTTCGGCCTCGCGGCCGCCGGATGACTGGCGTTTTATATTGGGATTTTTTTATTTTTTGTCCGCGGGCGGGGACTTCTCCGCGCTCAGCACCGTCAGATGCTCGCCGGAGACGGAGAACTTCACCCCGTAGCCCGCAAAGGAGAGCGCGTAGACGCGCTCCGGCTCGTCCTGATACCTCGGGCGCGGGTCGTTGGCCAGCACCCCGGTCAGCGCCGCCATCTTTTCCGGCGCGACCGCCTCCGCCGCGCCCGGCGCGTATTCGACCGCGAGCGTTCTCCCCGCGTCCGGCGCGAAGCCGCCCAGCGCGTCCGGGACGCAGTCGGCATAGGGGACGTAGGGCTTTATATCGAATATCGGCGTGCCGTCCATGAGATCGGCTCCGGCGACCTTCAGTGTCAGCCCCAGCTTTTCATCCCGCTCCACCGCGAGCAGCCGCACGCAGGACAGGCCGAGCGAATTCGGCCGGAAGGGCGAGCGAGTGGCGAAAACGCCCATGCGCGTGTTCCCGCCGAGGCGCGGCGGGCGCACGGTCGGCGACCAGTCGCCCCGGACGGCCTCGGAAAAGCCCCAGATGAGCCAGAGGTGCGAAAAGCCCTCTATGCCGCGCAGCGCCTCGGCCTGCCGGTATTCCGGCTCGAACACCACGCGGCTCTCGAGCGCTCCGACGACGCCGGCCTGACGCGGGATGCCGAATTTCTCCGGAAAGTCGCCGCGCATACGGGCTATCGGCCGTATCGTAAATTCGTCCACCCTACATCAGCTCCTGTAAAAGCGTCAGCGCGCGCAGCGAGACGCCGTTTATTATCATGTGCAGAAATATGCTGCACCAGATGCTGTCCGTCCGCTCATAGCAGCGCACGAGCAGATACGACACCGGCAGATACTGCACGATGTACAGCCAGCTCATGGGGTCTGAGAGCGCGTAGCCCCAGATATGGTAGACCGCGAAGAGCAGCATGCTCGCCGCGTAGCCGAGCAGGCGGCTCCTGCGGCGCAGCAGGCCGAAGACGCCCGCGCGGAAGATAAGCTCCTCGACTATGGGCGCAAGGAAGATCGCCATTGCGGAGATCTTGCCGTATTCCTGCCCCGCCATGCCGACGATGGCGGAGGTGTTCGGATTCTCCGCCGGCAAAAGCAGCAGGAGCAGCCCGTTCACGCAGATGTTCATGGCGAGCATCAGTCCGTAACAGACGCATATCTGCAAGAGGCAGTCGAGCGGCCTGTCGCACAGCGGGTCGAACTCGCGCCGCAGAAATTTCCGCTCGACGACCAGCATATACAGCGCGCCCACCGCGTAGCAGATGAGGTTCATGTCGGCCTCGTTCATCCAGCCGCGCAAGACGAGCAGACCCAGCAGAAACGGCAGCCCCAGCACATGCACCGGCAGATATATGACCGCCGCCAGCGTCTCGCCGCGGCTCATGCGGCTCGTAAAGGAGGACGGGTCCCATTTTTTCATCAGGCTCTCGCTTTCTTCTGGAGCTCAAAGAGCAGGTTCATGGCCTCTATGGGCGTGAGCGTGTTCAGGTCGGTCTCGCGGAGGATATCCCGCACCTCGTCCGCGCCGATGTCGGAGAGGCTTATCTGCTCCTCCCCCGCCGGAGAGACCGCCGGGGCGGCAATTCCGCTCTGCTCAAGCTCCTTCAGATAGCCCTTGGCTCTGCTTATCACGCCCTCGGGCAGCCCCGCGAGCTTCGCGACCTCTATGCCGTAGCTGTCGTCCGCCGCGCCGCGGACTATCTTGCGCAGGAAAACCAGCGTCCCGCCCTGCTTTTTGGCGGTTATGTTGTAGTTGCGCACGCCGCCTGTCTGCCCCTCGAGCGCGGACAGCTCGTGGTAGTGCGTGGCGAACATGGTCTTCGCGCCGAGGCGGCGTTTGTCCGCGCAGTATTCCAGCACCGCGCGCGCTATGGCCATGCCGTCATAGGTGGAGGTGCCGCGGCCTATCTCGTCGAGGATGAGCAGGGAGGCGGCCGTCGCGTGGCGCAGGATGTTCGCCATCTCGTTCATCTCCACCATGAAGGTGGACTGGCCGGAGGCGAGGTCGTCCGACGCGCCGATGCGGGTGAACACCCGGTCAACGATGCCGACGGTGGCGCTCTTCGCCGGGACGAAGGAGCCCATCTGCGCCATGAGGACGATGAGCGCCGTCTGGCGCATATAGGTGGATTTACCGGCCATGTTCGGCCCGGTGACGATTGCGACGCGGTCGTCGCCGTCGTTTAAAAAGCTGTCGTTCGGGACGAACAGCACGTCCTTGAGCGTCTGCTCGACCACGGGATGCCGCCCCTCGGTGATGCGCAGCTCGCGCGAGGCGTCCACCTCGGGCATGGTGTAGCCGTTCCTGACGGCGACCTCCGCGAGAGAGCAGAGCGCGTCGAGCCGCGCCACGGCGTCGGACGCGGCCTGCACCCGGTCCACCCTCGCGGCCACGCTGTCGCGCAGCTGGCAGAAAAAGCCGTACTCGAGCTCGCTTATCCTGTCTTTCGCGGTGAGCAGGGAGTTTTCAAGCTCCTTGAGCTCCTGCGTGAAGTAGCGCTCGTTGGAGACCAGGGTCTGCTTCCTTATGTAGTCCTCCGGGACGTTTTCCAGCCCCGCGGAGCGCGGAATGTCGATAAAATAGCCGAAGACCTTGTTGTAGCCCACCTTGAGCTTCTTTATGCCGGTGCGCCCGCGCTCCCGCGCCTCGAGCTCGGCGACCATTTTCGCGCCGTTGTCGCGGACGTCGCGCAGCCGGTCGAGCTCCTCGGAATAGCCCGCGCGGAGTATCCCGCCCTCGCGGACGGAAAAGGGCGGCTCGTCGCAGACGGCGCGGTCTATCTCGGCGCGTATATCCTCCAGCGCGTCCATGGCGCAGATATCCCGCAGCTCGACGCAGCCAAAGCCGGAGAGCAGCTCCTTGAGCCGGGGCAGCGCCGCGGCGCAGTTCGAGAGCGCGCGCAGGTCGCGCCCGCCCGCGGTGCCGTACACCGCGCGGCCGACAAGCCGCTGCATATCGCAGATGTCGCGCAGCGCGAGCGTCAGCTCGCCGCGGCGGACGTTGTCCCTGTATAGCTCGCTCACCGCGGAGAGGCGGCGCTTTATCGCCACCGGCGAGAGCAGCGGCCGCTCCACCCACGAGCGCAGCAGCCGCCCGCCCATGGGCGTTTTCGTCCGGTCGAGCACCCAGAGCAGGGAGCCGCGCTTTTCCCCGCTGCGCAGGGCTTCGGTCAGCTCCAGGTTGCGGCGGGTGGTCCAGTCGAGCTCCATATAGCGCCCGCCGTAGAACACGTCCATGCGGTTGATATGGCTCAGGTCGAACTTCTGCGTGTCGGCGATGTACGCCAGCAGCGCGCCGGCGGCGCAGACCGCGCCGCTGTCCCCGTCGAGCCCGCTCGCGTCTATGTCCTCAAAGCCGAACTGCTCGCAGAGCCGCGCGGCGGCGGGCAGAAACTCAAACAGCTCCCCGCCCTTTTCGAGCATGGCGTCGAGCTTTTTCGTGAGAAAGCCGCTTATCGCCTCCTCGGCCTCCGCCCCGGCGGAGAGCACGGCCTCGCGCGGCGCGAAGCGACCCAGCTCGTTTAATATATGGGACACCGCGTCGCCCTCGTAGGCGGCGCAGCAGAATTCTCCTGTGGAGACGTCGCAGAAGGCGGCGCCGCCCCGGCCGTTGTTGAGATAGACGGCGCAGATATAGTTGCTGCGCCCCTCCTCGAGCATGGAGCTGTCGGTGACGGTGCCGGGGGTGATGATGCGGATGACGTCCCGCTCCACGAGACCCTTGGCGAGCGCCGGATCCTCCAGCTGCTCGCAAATGGCCACCTTATAGCCCTTGGCGATGAGCCGGGCGATATAGGCCTCCGCGCTGTGATAGGGCACGCCGCACATGGGCGTGCGCTCGTCGGGATTCTCGACCGTCCTGTCCCGGGTGGTCAGCGCGAGATCCAGCTCCCTGGAGGCGAGCTTCGCGTCCTCGTCGAACATCTCGTAGAAATCGCCCAGGCGGAAAAACAGCAGGCAGTCCTGGTGCTGCTGTTTTATCTCGTAATACTGCCTTTTCATCGGGGTAAGCTCAGCCATTTTCCATCTCTCCATACAGCGCCCAGGTGTTCCCGGCGGTGATCCTCACGTTGACAAAGCTGCCTATGAGCGCGTCGTCCCCCTTGAGGTGGACGAGCCTGCCCCCGTTCGTGCGGGAGGAGAGGTTATACTCCTCGCGCCCCGTCTCCCCGTCCACCAGCACGCGCAGGATCCTGCCCTCGTATTCCCTGTGCTTCTCGGCGGAGATGCGGTTTGCCACCTCGTTTAGGCGGTCGAAATGCCGCTGCTTGTCCTCGCGGGTGTAGGGGTCGGGCATGGAGGCGGCGGGCGTCCCGACGCGGCGGGAATAGATAAAGGTGAACATCGCGTCGAAGCGCACCCTCTCGCACAGGGCGAGGGTGTCCTCGAACTGCTCGTCCGTCTCGCCGGGGAAGCCGACGATGATATCGGTGGTGATGACGAGATCGGGCATATAGCTGCGCGCAAGCTCCGTCTGGCGGATATATTTCGCGCTGTCGTAATTGCGGTTCATGGCCTTGAGGATATGGTCGTTGCCCGACTGGACGGGCAGGTGGATATGGCGCGCGCATTTCTCGCACTCGGCCATGGTCCGAAAGAGCTTCTCGGTGGCGTCCTTGGGATGGCTGGTCATGAAGCGGATGAGAAAATCGCCGGGGATGGCGTTTATCATGCGCAGAAGGTCGGAAAAGTCCACCCCGCACTCGAGGTCGCGGCCGTAGGAATTCACGTTCTGGCCGAGCAGGGTGATGTCCTTATAGCCCCGCTCCACGAGCTGCCGCGCCTCGGCCACGACGTCCTCCGGGAGGCGGGAGCGCTCCCTGCCGCGCACATAGGGCACGACGCAGTATGAGCAGAAATTGTTGCAGCCGTACATGATCGACAGCCACGCCTTCACGCTGCCGTCGCGCTGTCTGGGGATGCCCTCGGCCACGACGCCGTCGCTCTTTTCGGCGGCGAAGACGCGCCGGTGCTCCGTCATGACCCGCTCGAGCAGCTCCGGAAAGCGCCACAGCTCGTGCGGCCCGAACACCAGATCCACCACCGGGTAGGAGCGCTTTATCTTCTCCGCCATGTGCTCCTGCTGCACCATGCAGCCGCAGACGGCGATTATCTGCCCGGGTCTGTTTTTCTTCGTGTGGTTGAGCGCGCCGACGTTGCCGAGCACGCGCATCTCCGCGTGCTCGCGCACGGCGCAGGTGTTCACGACGATGACGTCCGCCTGGAACTCGTCCTGCGTGAAGCTGTAGCCCATCTGCGCGAGGTAGCCGCGCAGCTTCTCGCTGTCGGCCTCGTTCTGCTGGCAGCCGTAGGTGTCCACCATCGCGAGCGGCCGCCTCCCGTCGGCGGTCACGCGCTCGAATATCTCCGCGCAGACCCGCTCCTGCGCCTGTATCTGCGCGACGTCTATGATCTTTCTCTCATAACTCATTTTTTCTGTTCCTTCTTGCGGCTCTTCCGCCGCTGTGTATTCGTTTAATATTAACATAAATTATGTGGAACTTTCAACAATAATCCTGTATAATGAGGGCGCTTTCAAAAAACGGAGGAATACGCGATGCCTGTTATAAACATTCTCTCCCCCCACGTGGCGGATATGATCGCCGCCGGCGAGGTGGTGGAGCGTCCCGCGTCGGTCGTCAAGGAGCTGATGGAAAACTCCTTTGACGCCGGGGCGAGGAATATAAGCGTCGAGATACGCGGCGGCGGGGCGACCTACATCCGCGTGACCGACGACGGCTGCGGCATGGCGCCCGAGGACGCGGGCGTGGCCTTTCTGCGCCACGCGACCTCCAAGCTCCGCGACGAGAAGGGTCTTGAGGCCATAGGCACGATGGGCTTTCGCGGCGAGGCGCTCGCGGCGATCTCCGCCGTGTCTCATATCGAGCTCACGACCCGCCGCCGGGGCGACAGCGCGGGCACGCGCATGACCCTTACGGCGGGCGACATACAGGATATGACCCCCACCGGCTGCCCCGAGGGCAGCACTATCACCGTGCGCGAGCTCTTCTTCAACACCCCCGCGAGACTGAAATTTCTCAAATCCGACCGGAGCGAGGCCGGCGCCTGCGCCCTCACGGCGCTGCGCTGCGCGCTCGGCCGGCCGGAGATATCCGTCCGCTTCATCCGAGACGGGAGGGAGGAGTTCTTCTCCCCCGGCGACGGGCGGGAGGACTCCTGCATATATGCGCTGCTCGGCCGGGAGACGGCCGCCTCCCTGCTCGCCTGCGTCAGCGGGGACGAGGGGATGGAGCTCTCGGGCTACGTGTCCTCCCCCGCCGCCGGGCGCGGCAACCGCAGCGCGCAGTTTTTCTTCTGCAACGGCCGCTTTATTAAATCCGTCCTTTTGCAGACCGCCGTGGAGCAGGCCTATAAGAACAGCCTGCTGACCGGGCGCTACCCCGCCTGCGTGCTGTATCTGAACCTGAGCTGCGCGAGCGTGGACGTGAACGTCCATCCCGCGAAGACCGAGGTCAAGTTCTCCGCCGAGAAAAAGGTGTTCGACCTCGTGTATAACGCCGTCCGCTTCTCGCTCGAGGGCGAGCGGCGCACCGCGCAGGTCGTCCCCTCCCCCGCGACCGAAAAGCTCGCCGCGCCCCGGGCGGATTTTTACCGCAGCATGAGCGCCGCGTCCTTCCGGGACGGCGGCTATGCCGGCAAGAACGCCGCGCCCGGGCGTCCGCCGGCCGGAGACGGTGCGGCGCTGAAAAGCTTCGAGGCCGCCTATCAGACGCGCATGGACATCCCCGCCCGCCCCGTTTCGACGGGCTTCGACCCGAAACGCCCTGATTCTTCAAGGGTTTCCGCCGCGAAAGCCCCACGCGCTGTGGAAAACCCTGTTCAAAATGTGGAAACTTCCCCCGCGCCCGACCACAAGATAGTGGGTGAGGCGCTGAGGACTTATATCATCGTCGAGCAGGGCGAGCAGCTTGTCCTTATCGACAAGCACGCCGCGCACGAACGCGTCATCTTCGACAGGCTCCGGGCGCAGACGCGCGAGATCATGTCCCAGACGCTGATGGAGCCCACCGCGCTCCGCCTCGAGCCGGAGGACGGGGAGCAGCTTGAAAAGAACGGGGCGCTTTTAGCCGAGCTCGGCTTCGAGATAGAGCCCTTTGGGGAGAATGAATACATCGTCCGCGCCGTGCCGGCGGACATGTCCGCCGCGGACGCGGCGGCCGCCGTGGAGGAGATCTGCGGCGCGCTCCGCCGGGGCAAAGCGCCCGACGCGCAGAGCGCCCGCGACGAGATACTGCACACCGTCGCCTGCAAGGCGGCGATAAAGGCCGGCTGGGACACCCAGCCCGACGAGCTGGAGCGCCTTGTGCGCGCGGTTCTCTCGGGCGAGGTGAAATACTGCCCGCACGGGCGCCCTGTCTCGATAAGCGTCACGCGCCGGGAGCTGGACAAATTGTTCAAACGCATTGTGTGAGGAGCCGCCATGCCGCCTAAAGTGATAGTTGTGGCCGGCCCCACCGCCACCGGGAAAACAAGGCTCGGCATAGAGCTTGCCGCGGCCTGCGGCGGGGAGATAGTCTCGGCCGACTCCATGCAGGTCTACCGCCGCATGGATATCGGCACCGCGAAGGCGACCCCGGAGGAGCGCGCTGCGGTCAGGCACCATATGCTGGACGTGGCGGAGCCCGGGGAGAATTACTCCGTCGCCCGCTACGTGGAGGACGCCTCCCGCTGCTGCGACGAGCTGCTTGCCGCGGGGAAGCTGCCGGTGATAGTCGGCGGGACGGGGCTGTATATAGACTCGCTCATCTCCGGGCGGGACTTCGCCGGGCGGGACGACGGGGACGCGGCGCTCAGGGAGGTGCTCTCCGCCCAGTACGACAGGCTCGGCGGGGAGACGATGCTCGCAAGGCTGCGCAGCTTCGACGCGGAGCGCGCGGACAGGCTCCATCCGGCGGACAAGCGCCGCATAATCCGCGCCATCGAGGTGCACACGCTCACCGGCCTCACCATCACCGAGCACGACGAGCGCACAAGGGCGCTCCCGAAGCGATACGACGCCGCGTATATAATCCTCAGCTTTCGCGACCGCGCCGCGCTCTACTCCCGCATCGACGCGCGGGTGGACGCCATGGTGGAGCGCGGGCTCTTCGAGGAGGTGGAGGGGCTGCTCGCCTCCGGGCTTCCGGCCGACTGCACCTCGATGCAGGCCATAGGCTATAAGGAGGCGGCGATGGCTCTCAGGGGGGATATCTCCCGGGAGGCGGCGGCGGAGCGTATAAAGCAGAACAGCCGCCGCTACGCCAAGCGCCAGCTCACCTGGTTCGGCCATGAGCCGGAGGCGCGCTGGATACGCTGGGACGGCGAGCCGGATTTTGAGGCCGCCCGACTTCTTTCGACCGAGTTTTTGCACAGCCGCGGTATATCATAGAGTACCACGCCCAAAGGCGCGGGATACTATGACGGGGCGGCGCGGACAGGCCGCTCCGAGAAAAAAAGGAGTTGGCTGAAATGCAGAAAACGCAAAATCTCCAGGATAGCTTCCTCAACCAGGCAAGACGCGACCGGCTGACGGTCACGATGTTCCTCATGAACGGGTTCCAGCTTCACGGCGTCGTGAAGGGCTTCGACGGGTTTACCGTCATTCTGGACTCGGAGGGCAAGCAGCAGCTTATCTATAAGCACGCGATCTCCACCATCGTCCCGCCGAGAACCATAGACCTTGACGAGGCTACATAAGGCGGAGAGGGAGCCGCTTTTTATGCGCGCGGTGGCCGCCGTGCTGTTTCTGGGCGTCTGCGCCTATATCGGGGCGGCGCTCTACAGAAGGCTCGACCGGGATCTGGAGACAGTCACGGTCGGGCGCGTGACCGTCACCGACAGCGCCGCGCTCACCGGCATCGCCGTCAGGAGGGAGCAGCTTGTCTGCTCCCCGGACGGCGCGGCGCCGCTTATTGAGGACGGCGCCCGCGCGGCCGCGGGCGCGCTCATCGCCCGCGACAGTGAGGGGCGGGAGCTGCGCGCCCCCTGCTCCGCGCTGTTTCTTTCCGGCACGGACGGCTTCGAGAGCCTTTCGCCGGAGGCGCTCACGGCGCTCACGGCGGACGGGCTTGAGGCGCTGCTCGCGGAGAAGCCCGCCTCCGTCAAGGCGGCCGGCCGCCTCGTCAGCGGCTTCGACTGGTATTACGCCGCCTTTTCCGACGCGCCGCTCCCGCTCGCCGCGGGCGACGCGTGCAGCGTGCAGTTTGACGGGACGGACAGGCGCGCGCAGGCGCGCGTGACGTCGATAAGCGGCGGGGACAGACCCGTCGCGGTGCTCCGCCTCACCTGCGCAGGCGAATTTCTCTCCCTGCGGAAGACCGGCGCGAAGCTGATCTTCTCCGAGTATACCGGCCTTGAGCTGCCGGAGGAGGCCGTCCGGACGGACGGAGACGGCCGTAATTTTGTCTATACCCTCACCGCTGGCGTTATCGAGCGCAAGGCGGTGGAGATAATATACAGCGCCGGGGGCAAAAGCATCGCCGCCGTCTCCGACAGCGCGGACGCGCTGCGGGAGGGGAACACGCTCATCGTCTCCGGCGAGAACATATACGAGGGAAGGGTTACAGCTCCATGAGCATAGCGGAAAACACGGCGCTTGTGCGCGAGAATATGCGCGCGGCCGCGCTGAGAGCCGGGCGCGACCCGGCGGAGATCCTGCTCGTTGCCGCCACGAAGATGAACGACGCCGACCGCGTCCGGCAGGCTGTCGCTGCGGGCGTCGATATCTGCGGGGAAAACCGCGTGCAGGAGATGCTGGAGAAAAACGCGCAGGGTGCGTACCTCGGCG
Organism: Oscillospiraceae bacterium; assembly: GCA_034933465.1. Taxonomy (GTDB): domain Bacteria; phylum Bacillota; class Clostridia; order Oscillospirales; family Oscillospiraceae; genus Limivicinus. The sequence goes on from JAYFNM010000007.1 coordinate 30,092, forward strand.
CGCCGCTGCACTTTATAGGCCACCTGCAAAAGAACAAGGTGCGCCAGGTGGTGGGCGTGGCGGAGCTGATCCACGGCGCGGACAGCCTCGAGCTGCTCTCCGCCATAGACCGCGCCGCGCTCGCGCGCGGCCTCCGGCAGGACGTCCTGCTTGAGATAAACATAGGCGCGGAGAGCTCCAAGTCGGGCTTCGCGCCGGAGGACGTCCCCCATATTCTGGAAAAAGCGGCGGAGTTTGGCTCTGTCCGTGTGCGCGGTCTGATGGCGATACCCCCGATCTGCGCCTCCGAGGACGAGATCCGGCCATATTTTAGCCGTATGCAGCAGCTTTTTGTTGACAATGGCGGGAAAAAATACGATAATGTACACATGGATTTTCTGTCCATGGGCATGTCCGCCGATTATTCCGCCGCCATAGAATGCGGGGCGAACATGGTCAGGGTCGGCGCGGCCATTTTCGGCGCGCGGATCTACAGATAGCATTATCTTCACTGGAGGCAAAACCATGGGTTTCATGGACGAACTGCGCAAGCTTACACAACCATATGACGACGAGGACGACTTCTTTGAGGGCGCGGACAGCAATGCCAGACAGGTTGCCCAGCCCAGCGCCGCTCAGGCGGAATTTGAGCGTTCCTTCGGCGAGGAGACCGCCGCAAGTCCGGAGCCCGCGGCGCGAAAGACCGCCAAGGCCGCGTCCGAGGGCGGACTGTTCGGCAATCTCGGCGCAAAGAAGCAGAACAAGCCGAAGAATCCGCAGAGAGAGCGCGTCGTCAATTTCGGCGGCAACGAGACGCAGGTCATACTCTTCAGTCCCAAATCCTTCGACGAGGCGGGCGAGCTTATGAACCACCTGCTGCAAAGCCGCTCTGTGGTGATGACCCTCGAGGGTCTGCCCACGGACACGGCCCGCCGCCTGCTGGATTTTCTTTCCGGCATTACCTTTGCCTTACAGGGCAAAATAACCCCGATATCGGCAAAGACATACTTCGTCACTCCCCAGAACGTGGATATACTGGGCGCGCAGCCCGAGCAGCCCGAGAGCGACGGACAGTATTTTTAGAAACAAAGTGAAAGGTGGATAAATATATGATTACCGCTCAGGACATCCGTGAAAAGACCTTTGACAAGGCTAAATTCGGCGGCTACGATATGGCCTCCGTTGACGACTTCCTTGAGGAGCTTGCAGACGACGTGACCGCGTCCCAGAAGGAGAACGCCGTGCTCAAGAGCAAGATGAAGGTTCTTGTCGATAAAATCGAGGAATACCGCGCCAACGAAGAGGCTCTGAACATGGCTGTCCTCTCCGCCCAGAAGCTCGCCGTCCAGATCGAGGCCGACGCGCGGCAGCGCAGCGCCGCCATGCTGGCCGACGCCGACCGCCAGGTCAAGGCGAGGGTCGGCTCCATCGAGGAGGAGACCCTGAATCAGGAGCGCCGCCTCGCGGACGCGAAGGCCGTCACCGTCAAGTTCTTCGACGGAATGCGCGCGCTCTGCAACGCCCAGCTCAAAAATCTCGACGCTATCAGCAGCGGCGTCATTCCCCAGTCGGATTCTCCCAAGGCTGCCGGCAGAGCCAACGTGGACGACGCGGTGCGCAGCATCGAAAATTCTGTGGCGCGAATACAGCCGGAGCCCTCTGTCTCATTTGACCTTTCTCCGGAGATGGACGCCCCTTCCACGCCGAAAAAAGGCTTTGACAGCACTCAGCCTTTCTCTCTCTGAGCTTTTATCGGTTCCATGATTATTACGGGGCGGGCGCAGCTGCGCGCGCCCCGCTGTTTGATATAACAGCTGAAAATTAGATAGTATAGGAGACAATTCGTATGTCACAGGATTATAACGCCACGATCAATCTGCCGAAAACCGACTTTCCCATGCGCGCCGGCCTGCCCAAGCGCGAGCTCGAGATGCTCCGCGCCTGGGAGGAAGAGGACGTCTATGCCGAGCTTATGAAGAAAAACGAGGGCAAGCCCCGCTTCTCCCTGCACGACGGCCCTCCCTTCTCCAACGGCGACATCCATATGGGCCACGCCCTCAATAAATCCATAAAGGACTTCATCATCCGCTCCTACGCCATGCGCGGCTACTATACGCCCTATGTGCCCGGCTGGGATAACCACGGAATGCCCATAGAGAGCGCCATCATCAAGGAGCAAAAGCTCAACCACAAGGCCATGTCCGTCGCCGCCTTTCGCGACGCCTGCCATGACTACGCCGAGAAGTATATCCAGCGCCAGATGACCGAGTTCAAGCGTCTCGGCGTCATAGGCGACTGGGAGCACCCCTACCGGACCATGGACAAGGGCTTTGAGGCCGATGAGATCCGCATCTTCGGCATGATGTATAAAAACGGCCATATCTACAAGGGTCTCAAGCCCGTCTACTGGTGCGCCAAGGACGAGACCGCCCTCGCCGAGGCCGAGATAGAGTATCAGGACGACCCCTGCACCACCGTCTATGTCAAGTTCCCCATGAAGGACGACCTGGGCAAGCTCGGCCATCTCGACCTCAGCCGCCTCTGCTTCGTCATCTGGACGACCACCATCTGGACCCTGCCCGGCAACCTCGCCATCGCGCTGCACCCGGACGAGAGCTACGCCGTCGTCAAGGCGCCGAACGGCGAGCTGTATATCATGGCCGAGGCGCTGACGGAGAAGGTCATGCGCGTCGGCGGCTTCGACAGCTACGATATCGTCGAGACGCACCCCGGCCGCTTCTTTGAAAACATGCTCGCCCGGCACCCCTTTATCGACAAGACCTCCCGCCTGCTGCTGGCGGACTATGTGACCATGGATTCCGGCACGGGCTGCGTCCACACCGCGCCCGGCTTCGGCGCGGACGACTATCAGACCTGCCTGCGCTACGGCATGGACATGGTCGTCCCCGTGGACGATCAGGGCCGCCACACCGACTATGCCGGGAAATACGCCGGCCTCGGCACCGAGGAGTCCAACCCCATCATCCTTAAGGATATGAAGGAGAGCGGCGCGCTCTTCGCCAGCGAGAATATCATCCACAGCTATCCGCACTGCTGGCGCTGCAAGAGCCCCATCATCTTCCGCGCGACGCCGCAGTGGTTCTGCTCGGTCGATTCCTTCAAGGAGGAGGCCATCAAGGCCTGCGACGACGTCAAGTGGCTGCCCGCCTGGGGCAAGGAGCGCATGGGCGCCATGATCCGCGAGCGCGCCGACTGGTGCATCTCCCGTCAGCGCCGCTGGGGTCTGCCCATCCCCGTGTTCTACTGTGAGGACTGCAAAAAGCCGGTCTGCACCGAGGAATCCGTCGAGGCCGTCGCCCGCCTGTTTGAAAAAGAGGGCAGCAACGCCTGGTTCGAGACCGAGGCCGCGGACATCCTGCCGAGGGGCTTCAAATGCCCGCACTGCGGCGGTACGCACTTTATCAAGGAGACCGACACGCTTGACGGCTGGTTCGACTCCGGCTCCACGCATTACGCCGCCATGCAGCGCGATCAGGGCTTCTGGCCCTCCGACATGTATATAGAGGGCGGCGACCAGTATCGCGGCTGGTTCCAGTCCTCCCTGCTCGTCGCGGTCGGCGCGCTGGGCAAGGGCGCGCCCTACCGGGAGTGCCTCACCCACGGCTGGACGGTTGACGGCGAGGGCAAGGCCATGCACAAATCCCTCGGCAACGGCGTCGATCCCGAGGATATCATTAAGGAGTTCGGCGCGGACATGATCCGCCTCTGGGCCGGCTCAGCCGACTATCATGTGGACGTGCGCTGCTCCAAGGATATCTTCAAGCAGCTCAGCCAGAACTATCTCAAGTTCCGCAACACCGCGAGATACTGCCTCGGCAATCTCGACGGCTTCAACGCGGACGAGCTCGTCGCCCCCGGCGACATGCTCGAGCTTGACCGCTGGGCGATCACCCGGCTCAACGCCCTCATCCGCAAGGTGGCCGAAGCCTATGACAACTACGAGTTCCATGTGGTCTCACATGCGATAAACGACTTCTGCGTCGTCGAGCTTTCCAGCTTTTATCTTGACATTATCAAGGACAGGCTGTACTGTGAGGAGAGAGACGGGCTCAAGCGCCGCAGCGCGCAGACCGCACTTTACCTCATTCTCGACAGCATGACCAAGATGTTCGCCCCCATCCTCGCCTTCACCTGCGACGAGATCTGGAAGGCCATGCCCCACGCCGCCGCGGACGACGCGCGCAACGTCGTGCTCAACTGCATGAACGCCCCCTTCGACAGCTACGCTCTCAGCGACGGTGAGCTCGCCAGATGGGACAGGCTCGTCGCCCTGCGCGACGACGTCAACAGCGTCCTCGAGACCGCCCGCGCCTCCAAGCGCATCGGCAAGCCCCTTGAGGCCGCCGTCACCCTCCGCGCCGCAGGCGACGACGCGCGTGAGCTGCTCGACACTGTCGGCAGCATGAATCTCGCGGAGCTGTTCATCGTCTCCAAATGCCTCGTCGGCGACGACGCGCCCGATTCTCCGGAGGCCGTCACCGGCAGCGGCGTGAACTTCCCCGGCCTCGCCGTCTCCGTCATCGAAGCTCCCGGCGTCAAGTGCCCCCGCTGCTGGATGCAGTCCGAGCAGGCCGACCCCGAGACGGGGCTCTGCCCCCGCTGCGCCGCTGTCACGGCAAAGCTCTGAATCTAAGCTTCCCTCAAGTCACCGTGCCGCAGGGCACGACAATTCGCGCGCCGGGGAGCTGGCCTTCCTGGCAGATAGGAGAGAGATATGCTCTACGCAATAGTCGCCGTGCTTGTCATTATTGTTGATCAGTGGGTCAAATACTGGGTGGCCGGAGCCATTTCGCTCGAATCCACCGGGGAGACCTTTATCCCCGGAATCATCAGTCTTGTCAACCTCCACAACGATGGCGCCGCTTTCAGCTTCCTCAGCGGCGGCGGAGCGCGCATTTACTTCATCATTCTCACAGGCGTTTTCACCGTCGCCGTCATTCTGGCTCTCGCCACGCGCTTCATTTCCGGGCGCGTCGCCCGCTGGAGCATCGTCCTCGTCACCGCGGGCGGTCTTTCCAACTGCATCGACCGCGTTATCTACGGCTATGTGCAGGACATGTTCAAGCTTGAGCTGTTCAATTTCCCGGTGTTTAATGTGGCGGATATCTTTATCACGGTCTTCTGCCTCATTTTTGTCTTCGCGATAATCTTTGAGCGGGACAAAAAGCCTCAGTATGAGGACGAGCTGGAGGACGATGAGGAGGAGGACCGCCCGGTTCGCCGCCGCGAGCGCGAAAAAGCCGAGAAGCCCGAGCGCGCTAAAAGGGCTGAGCGGACCGAGCCCGCCGGAAAGCCCGAGAAGACCGCGCACAAATCCCGAAAGCCGAAGTATGAGGACGAGTACGCCCAGTACAAGGCCGCCCGCGCCACGCGCCAGCAGCAGGCCGCTTCGACGGCTCCCGCCGCCAGAAGCAAGTCCGGCTACGACCCGGCCGACCCCTTCGCCGAGTGGGAGCGCGCCAACGCCAGAGTGGAGGCACAGCAAAAGGGCGGATATACCAAGCCCGCCGGCACGGCCGCGCCGCAGTATTCCGCGCCGAAGGCTCCCGTTCAGCAGGCAGCGCGGCAGCCGATGCAGCAGCCCGCCGCGCAATACGTCCCGCCGACGCAGCAGCCCGCCGCGCAGCCCGTACAGCCGCAGCAGCCCGCGCGCGCTCCCGTTCAGCAGACGCAGCAGCCCGCGCCGCAGAAGTCTGCCGCGAAGCCTGCCGACGCAAAAACGGATTTTTCGCTCGACGATATACTCAACGAATTCAAATAATCCACATGGATGAGAATGTTTTTCTTGTCACGGCCAGGGAGAGCGGCGAGCGAATCGACGCTCTCCTTGCCTGCAATATCGACGGTCTTTCGCGCAGCGCGGCGCAGCGGCTCATTGAAAACGGCCTCGTCACGCTCGGTGAAGCCCCGCTGAAGAAAAATTACAAGTGTACCGCCGGGGATCGCTTTACGGTCGTCCTGCCCGAGGCGGAGGAGACCGCGCTCATCCCGCAGGATATCCCCCTTGAGATAGCCTATGAGGACGAGGACGTTATCGTCGTCAACAAGCCGCGCGGCATGGTCGTCCACCCCGCGCCCGGCCATCCGGACGGCACGCTCGTGAACGCCCTGCTCTTTCACTGCGGCGACTCTCTGTCCGGCGTCGGCGGAAAGCGCCGCCCCGGCATTGTCCACCGCATCGACAAGGACACCTCCGGCCTTATCATCGCCGCGAAAAACGACTTTGCGCACAGAAAGCTCGCCGCGCAGCTCGCGGACAGGAGCCTTTCCCGCGTATATGAGGCCGTCGTGAGAGGCCGTATGCGCGAGGACAGCGGCCTTGTGGACAGGCCGATAGGCCGCCACCCAACGGACCGAAAGCGGATGGCCGTCACCGAAAAAAACTCCCGCCCGGCTGTGACGCACTGGCGCGTCGTTGCGCGCTACAGCGGCTATACTCGCGTCTCCTGCTCGCTCGAGACCGGCCGGACCCACCAGATTCGCGTCCATATGGCGAGCCTTGGACACCCCCTGCTCGGCGATTATACCTACGGCGCGCCCTCGCCCGAAAAAGGGCTGGAGGGTCAGTGCCTGCACGCGAGAGAGCTCAAATTCATCCATCCGCGCAGCGGGGAGCGGCTCGTCGTCGAAGCCGCGCTGCCGGAGTATTTTCTTGAGGTCCTGTCGAAGCTCGGACCGATAATCTGAACAAAGGAGACTTGATAATGAAGATAGGGAAGATCGTCGGCGGTGTTGCCGTCGTCACAGTGGTCGTGGGTCTGGTCGTCCTCGCCGTAAAGCTCGTGTCCGGCGCGATAGGCATCCTCGGCAGCGCAGTCAACGCCCTGCTCGGCGTTGTCGTGATAGTCGCGCTTGTCGCCATAGTGATATGGATGTTCCGCTACGCCGCGAAGTGCCGCAAATAAGCGCGTTTCGCCCGTCAACGCCCGTAAAGAAAGCCGCCGGTCATGATGACCGGCGGCTTTTTCTTTAAAAAATCAGTAGTTCTCTTTCCTGAGCTCGAAATAGCTCTGGGGATGGTTGCAGACGGGGCAGACGTCGGGAGCCTTGGTTCCGACCACGAGATGTCCGCAGTTGCGGCACTCCCATACCTGAACGCCGCACTTTTCAAATACCTGCTGACCCTCGACATTGTTGAGCAGCGCGCGGTATCTGTCCTCATGGGTCTTCTCGATGGCCGCCACGCCGCGGAATCTCGCCGCGAGAGCCGTGAAGCCCTCCTCCTCGGCGTCCTTGGCCATATGGTCGTACATATCGCTCCACTCGTAGTACTCGCCCTCGGCGGCGTGGAGGAGGTTCTCCGCCGTGTCACCCAGGCCGCCCAGCTCCTTGAACCAGAGCTTGGCGTGTTCCTTTTCATTGTCGGCTGTCTTCAGGAATATCTCGGCTATCTGCTCAAAGCCCGCCTTTTTCGCGACGGATGCAAAATAGGTGTACTTGTTTCTGGCCTGTGATTCGCCGGAAAATGCGTCTCTCAGGTTCTGTTCTGTCTTGGTGCCCGCATACGGATTACTCATATAAAACACTCCTTTAATTTTTTTCCTCGGTCTGACTTGAATTATACGACAAGCTCGCGGCAAAGTCAAATTAAGGAAGCATAAACAAAAAAATCAGAGCCGCCTGATCGGCGGCTCTGTGTTGGCATTGACCTATCTTCCCGGTCCGTCGCCAGACAAGTATTTTCGGCACTGGTGAGCTTAACTTCTGTGTTCGGAATGGGAACAGGTGGACCCTCACCGTTAAAAACACCAACTATTCAGGATTTGTACCCTGAAAACCAAACAGAGGGAAAGGAGCAAGGCTGAAAACCTGCATAATAATTGTAGGTCAAGCCCTCGGGTTATTAGTATCGGTAGGCTGAACACATTACTGCGCTTACACCGCCGACCTATCAACGAAGTAGTCTTCTTCGACCCTTACTCCAAAAAGG
>JAYFNM010000008.1:0-8664 GCA_034933465.1 Oscillospiraceae bacterium
CGATGGGGCTGGTGGTATAGGTCAGCAGGAAGGTGCCGGTTATCAGCAGGGTGATGCGCAGTATCATCTTCACCGCCCTGTATATCCCCTCCCAGGTGATTATCCAGCCGGGGAGAACGGGCGTGCCGCTGGTATAGAAGATGTTCAGCAGCCCCGTCAGCACGATGATGAACAGCATGGGCTTGAGACCCTTGAAGATGTTCTTTATTCCTATCCTTGAGAGCGCCATGCACCCTGCCGTCCCGGCGCAGACCGCGGCGTAGGATATCCAGCCGCTCGCCTGGAAGAGCGCCACGATATAGACTATTACAAGGATCAGCTTCGTTCGCGCGTCCAGCCTGTGGACGACGGTATCTCCGGGAAAGAACTGGCCGAGGGTGACGTCCTTCAGCATGTCTTCACCCCCCTTGCCGCGAGGATGGCGGCCTTGAGCTGCTCGTGGGTATAGATGGCCCCGCCGAGCGCCACGCCCCTCTCGCGCAGCGCCATGGCTATCGCCGTGGCGCGCGGCACGGCCAGGCCGATCTGTATCAGCTCCTCCGGCCGCGAGAAGACCTGCTCCGGCGTCCCGTCCATGACGACGCCGCCGTGGTCGAACACGAGTATCCGCTCGGCGAGCCGGGCCGTATCGTCCATATTGTGGCTCACGATTATCACCGTCGAGCCGGTCTGCTCCCGATAGGCGCAGATATTGTCGGTTATCTGGCGGCAGCCCGCCGGGTCGAGACCCGCGGTGGGCTCGTCGAGTATCAGCACGCCCGGACGCATCGCGATGACGCCCGCTATGGCTATGCGGCGCTTCTGCCCGCCGGACAGCTCCAGCGGGGAGCGCTGGAACAACTCCTCCTCCACGCCCACAAAGCGCGCCGCCTCACGCACGCGCTCGCCGGTCTCCTGCTCGCTCAGACCCATGTTCTTCGGGCCGAAGGCGATATCCGCGAACACCGTCTCCTCAAATAGCTGGTATTCCGGGTACTGGAACACCAGGCCGACCTCGAACTTGACGTCGTGCCGCGCGCGCTTGTCGCGGTTGATGTCCTGGCCGCCGACGAGCACGCGCCCGGCCGTCGGGGCGAGCAGGGCGTTGAGGTGCTGGATAAAGGTGGACTTGCCGGAGCCGGTATGGCCGATAAGCCCGATGAGCTGCCCCTGCGGGATGCACAGGTCTATATTTTCGATGGCGGTCTTTTCAAACGGCGTCCCGGCGCTGTAGACGTGACGCAGGTTCTCCACCCTGATCTCAGACATGATTTATCCTCTGTAATTCTTTATTGCGCCCTCTCAGCGGAGCGCGCGGGCAAGCTCGTCCGCGCAGGAGCCGACCTCCAGCGTGTCGAGCGGGAAGGCGAAGCCCTCCAAATTGAGCTCGTACATAAGCCGGGTAGTCTCCGGCACGTCCAGTCCCTCGCTCTGCATCAGCTCCACGCGGGAGAAGACCTCCGCCGGGCTCCCGTCGGCGGCGATGCGGCCGTTGGACATGACGACGAGCCTGTCCGCGCCGACGCACTCGTCCATATGGTGGGTTATCAGCACCACGGTCATGCCGTTTTCGCGGCAGAGGCGCGTGACGGTGGATATGACCTCCTGCCTGCCCTGCGGGTCGAGCATGGCGGTCGGCTCGTCGAGCACGATTATCTTCGGCTCCATGGCGATGACGCCCGCTATGGCCACCCGCTGCTTCTGCCCGCCAGAGAGCAGATGCGGCGCGTGGAGTCTCAGCTCGTACATGCCGACCTGTCTGAGCGCGGCGTCCACCCGGCGGCGTATCTCCTCGGGCGCAACTCCAAGGTTCTCCGGCGCAAAGGCCACGTCGTCCTCCACCACGTTCGCGACGATCTGGTTGTCCGGGTTCTGGAAGACCATGCCCACGCTGCTGCGCACCTCGAGCAGGCGCGCGTCGTCCGCCGTGTCGATGCCGTTTATCAGCACCTCGCCCTTGTCCGGGACAAGGATGGCGTTCATGTGCTTTGCGAGGGTGGACTTGCCCGAGCCGTTGTGGCCGAGTATTGCCACAAAGCTGCCCTCTTCTATCTCGAGGTCTATCCCGCAGAGGCTCTCCAGCTCATCCCCGGGATAGGTGTAATGCACCTGTCTGAAGCTTATTATCGAGCTCAATTTATGTTTTCCTTTCGGGCTCATCGCTCCCAGCGGCAGGATGCGCCGCAGGGGAGATACAGGCCGCTGTCGGTGACGGGCAGACCCAGCTCCCGGCTTTCGGAGCGGCCGCCGAACTTCTTTGTGAATATGCTCTCCGCCACATAGCTCAGCACCGAGGGGGAGAGGCCGGTCGTATATGAATTTATCAGCACGAAAAGCGGCTCGTCCGACAGCGCACCGGCGCAGAGGGACACGAAGGGCCAGAGGTTCTGCTCGAGCTTCCACACCTCGCCGCCGGGGCCGCGCCCGTAGGACGGCGGGTCCATGATTATCGCGTCGTAGCGCCGGCCGCGCCTTATCTCGCGCTCCACGAACTTCGCGCAGTCGTCCACTATCCAGCGTATCGGCGCGCCGGCAAGGCCGGAGGCGGCGGCGTTTTCCCTGCCCCAGGCGACCATGCCCTTCGCCGCGTCCACATGGCACAGCTCCGCCCCCGCCTTCGCGCAGGCGACCGTCGCCGCGCCCGTATAGCCGAAGAGGTTCAGCACGCTCACCGGCCGCCCGGCGGCGCGTATCTTGCCCATCGCCCAGTCCCAGTTCGGCGCCTGCTCCGGGAACAGCCCCGTGTGCTTGAAGTTCATGGGCTTGACATTGAAGGTGAGCTCGCCGTAGCGTATCTGCCAGTTTGCGGGCAGCCCGCCCCTGTCCCAGCTGCCGCCGCCGCTCTCGCTGCGGCGATAGCGGGCGTCCCGCCCGTTCCAGTGCGCGTTGCGGCGCGGGGTGTCCCATATCGCCTGCGGGTCGGGGCGCACAAGGTAAAACTCGCCCCAGCGCTCAAGCTTTTCGCCGCGCGAGCAGTCGAGCAATTCAAAATCCCGCCATTTATCTGCAATCCACATATGAATCTCCATACAGTAATCCCATATTAAGTCATGGTATTTTATCACCATTATTCCCGCGGGTCAATAAGCGGCGCGCAAAAACAACGCCTAAGGCCAAAAAAGCCCGCCATCCCGTGCAAAGGGTGGCGGGCTCGGCCGGCCGCGGCCGGTCAATGGCAGTTGAAATAGTAGAGCGCGGTGCTGTCGGTCAGCACGACGTCGCATTTGCCGGAATAGAGGTCCTGAAAGCACTCCGTCGTCCCGCCCGCGACCCGCGTTATCTGGCCGAGCCGCTTTGAGAGCTTGGGGTCGGTCTGCAGCGCGTCGAGCGCCTCCACCGTCGAGCACATATCCATCTTCTTGCCCGAGAGCATCAGCCTGTTCCAGACCATGCCGCCGTTTCTCGCGGCGACGACGATATCGTTGTGCACATAGGGGCCGTACTGGGCATAGTATCCCGCCGTCACCTCGGCGGGGTCGAGCGCTATGCCGCCCCAGGCGCAGTCGATATTGCCGGAGGACAGCTCGATATACACGTTCTCCTTTTCAATGGACTGTATCTCCAGCGTCCAGCCGAGCTTCGCGCAGACCGCCGCGGCGAGCTCCACGTCAAAGCCCCAGTACTGGCCGTTCGAGAGATAGGCCATGGGGAAGGAGTTCTCGTCCACGCCGATTATAAAGGTTCTCGTCTCGGGCAGGCCGAGCTTGTCGAGCGCGCCCGCCGTCTTATCGAATTCGATTATCCTCTCGCCGAACCACTTCACGGCCAGCTCGTCCACCGCGCCCTCGGCGGCAAGCTGCTCGAGCGCGGCGGCGACATACACGGCCATCCCGTCCCCGGTGCGGAAGGCCAGGGAATAGTCCTGCTCCACGAGGGTCTGTATCACCTTCACGCCGTAGGAGCTGCCGCCGCAGGCGGCGCAGCCGAGGCAGAGGCATATGGCCAGCAGTATCGATACTATTTTCTTCATCATATCCCACCAGTAATGTTTTTTTCAGTGTCTCGGCCGGTAATGCGCGCCGTTTTTGTCCCTGCTTCTCCCGCGCTCCGGGGGCGCGGCCTCCCGTCTGCCGCTCCGCTCCCGCGCGGGCGCGCCGACCGTCTCCCCGACGCGGCGTTTTTTCACGATGACGGCCGCGAGCGCGCCCAGCGCCGCGACGGCGACCGCCGCGCAGACGGCGACGACGAGCAGCTTGTGCCGCCGCGCCTCTTTCGCGGCCTGCTCCGCGGCCGCCTTCTCCTGAGCCGCCTTTGCGGCCTCGTCCGCCTGCCTCTGCGCCTCGGCCTGCTCCTGCGCCGCCTTCTCCGCGGCCTGCCTGTCTGCCTCGGCCTGCTGCTCGCCGGCGGTCTTGTCCTGCTCGTGCTTCTTGAGCTTTTCATCGAGCGAGAGGGTATACTCCTCCATTATGACCGCCCAGTCCGCTATCGCGGGCGTGTTCACGCCCATGTTCTCCGTCATGACGGTCAGTATAAAGGGGTTCGGCGTGTATATTATTCCCGTTGTGTTGTTAAATTCCTTATAGCTGCCGTATTTCTGCGCGATCTCGTACTTTCCGGCGAGCCCGGCCTGAAAATAGCTGTCGGTCTGCGCCTGCTTGAGGCAGTCCGTTATATGCGGAAAGCGCTCCGGCTCGGAGTACAGCGTGATCATCACGTCCGTCATGAAGCGGGCGGAAAAATAGCTGTAGTCGTAGAAATCCTGGTCGTATTCGCGGAGAGAAAGCCCGGAATACTGCTGGTAGAGCTTTCTGCATTGCAGATCCGTCCCGATATAGGCCATCACGAGGTGCGCGAAATCGTTGTTGGAATAGACCAGCACGCTCTCCTCCGCCTTCGCGAGGCTCAGGCCGTTTATGTCCGACTCCTGCGTCAGCTCCCCGTTGTACTCCCGCTCGGCGAGTATCATCATCAGCGGTACCTTGTACATGCTCGCGCTGTAGTACCACTTGTCGCCGTTATAGTACCAGGTGTCCCCGGTCGCGGTATAGCAGTAGCCGATGCTGATATTGTCCTTGTCGAGCTTGTGCTCCTCTATGTAGGCCTCCACCTTCGCCTGCAAAGCGTCTGCGTCGATTATGCCCGTGTCAGCGCCCCCGTCCGTCTCGGCGGCAAAGGCCGTCGCGGACAGCGGCAGCAGCAGGGCAAGGCAGAGAGCGGCGGTCAATGTTTTTTTCAAGGCCGTGCGAAAAACGCTCATCATGTCCGTCTCCTGAATATTTTGTGCTCCGGCAATTGCTGATAATGATACAGAAAAGCCGCGCTTAAATCAAGTCTCTTTTCGGCAATTTCAGCCCGCCGCCTGTTTTTCCGCCAGTATCTCCACGCCGCCGCGCGTTTTGCGCAGCGCGGAGGAATAAAACTCCCGCGCTGCGGACACGAGATACGCGGTGTCCTCCGCGCCCGCCGTCTCGCAGGCCGAGTGCATGGCGAGCTGGGCAAGGCCGATATCCACGGTGTCCACCGCCACATGGGCGGAGCTGATGTTGCCGAGCGTCGAGCCGCCGGGGAGATCGGCGCGGTTGGAAAAGCGCTGCACCGGCGCGCCCGCGCGGCGGCAGATCTCGCCGAACACCGCGGCGGACGCGGCGTCGGTCGTATCTTTCTGGTTGGCGTTATATTTTATCACGACGCCGCCGTTCATGCGCGGGCGGTCGTTGCTGTCGGCAAATTCAGGGTGGTTCGGGTGCACGGAGTGCGCGTTGTCGGCCGAGACCATGAAGCTCTCCGCGAGAGCGCGCGGGAGCTCGCTCTCCGGCCGGCCGGCCGCCGCCCAGGCGCGGCGGAGCGTGTCGGACAGGAAGTCCGAATCCGCCCCCTGCTTTGTGCCGCTGCCGACCTCCTCGTTGTCGAACACGCAGAGCACGCGGGAGCTCCCGCAGGCGCGGGACGCCAGCAGACCCTTGAGGCAGCCGAAAACGCACTGCAGATCGTCAAGCCTCGGGGCGGAGATGAACTCCCCCCTCTCGCCCCAGACGGTCCCCGGCGAGCGGGAATATACGAAAAGCTCCGCCGCGAGGATATCCTCTGCGGCGAGCTGCAGCTCGCGCGCGATGAGCGCGGAGAAGCCGTCCCCGCCCTCCGCCGCGCCGAAGAGCGGCAGCATGTCCGCATTGGCGTTATAGCTCTTGTTCTCGTTCGCGCCCCTGTCCATATGTATGGCCACATTCGGGATGAGCAGCAGATCCCTGTCAATATTGACGAGCCTCTGCGCTATCCGCCCCGCCTCGCGCGCCATAACGCGCCCCGCGACGGACAGCGGCCTGTCAAGCCAGCTTGAGCAGAGCATCCCGCCGTATTTCTCCACGCCAAGCCGCCGGTAGACGCCCGCCGCCGGGGTCTCCGGCGTCTCCTTGAGCTTGAAGCAGGGCGAGTCGCCGTGCGCGGCCATCATCATAAAGCCCCGGCTGTCCCTCTCCGGCGCGTCGAAGGCTATCAGCGACGAGCCGCCGCGGCGCACAAAGTATTTCCCGCCGGGGGCGCACTGCCAGTCCTCCTGCTCGAAAAGCTCGCTATAGCCCGCTTCCCTCAGGCGGGACGCCGTACTCTCCGCCGTGTGCCACGCCGTGGGGCAGGCGGCGATAAAGCCGAACAGCTCTCTGTTTATGTTGCTCTCTGCCATGTCCTATCCTCCAAATAGCCGCTGCGTAATGTTTTTTAATTATAGCACAGCCCGTGGTAAAATAACATACGGATTGCAAAAAATCCGTCGCGGCGGTATAATCAGGTCAACAAGAGGCAAATCTCAAAAATGAAAGGACAATACCGATATGAAGGTTTCCGAGCTCCCCTACAGCCGCGTGACCCTTGAGCAGGTACAGAGCGTGATGGAGGACGTCATCCCCCGCGTGAAAAACGCCGGGAGCGTTGCCGAGGTGCTCTCCGCCCGCGGGGATTATCTGAAAATGGCGCTGGAATTCTACACCGCCAACGCCCTGTCCTATATGCGCTACTCCATAAACACCGTGGACGAGTTCTATCTGGGCGAAAAGGACTATTACGACGAGATAGGCCCGGTCGTCAACAATTACGCGGTGGAATACGCCTCCGCGCTGCTCGACTCCCCCTTCCGCGCCGAGCTTGAAAAGGAGCTGTCCCCGCTGCTCTTCCAGTCGATGGAGGTTCAGCGCAAATCCATGTCGGGCGCGATAATCGACGACATGGTCGAGGAGAACAAGCTCGTCAGCGAGTACTCAAAGCTCATGGCCGGGCTGGAATTCAGCTTCCGCGGCGAGACCCTGCCCCGCGCGCTGCTGATGAAATACGCCAAGAGCGACGACCGCGCCACCCGCCGCGAGGCCTACGAGGTGCTGGGGCGGAAGCTCGCGGAGCACAGCGAGCAGCTCGACGACATCTACGACCGCATGGTGCACGTGCGCGACCGCATGGCCAAAAAGATGGGCTACAAAAACTTTGTGGAGCTCGGCTACTACCGCATGGGCAGGCTCTGCTACGACCAGAGCAGCGTCGAGACCTTCCGGGAAAACGTCCTGAGGGACATTGTGCCCGTGGTGGCGAAGCTGCGCACCGAGAACGCGAAGCGCCTCGGCGTGACCGACTATAAGCTCTACGACAACGACGTCATCATCCCCGGCGGCGACCCCGTCCCCTTCGGCAAGGCGGAGATCTTCGCCGCCGCGCGGGAGATGTACCACGCCATGGGCGAGGAGACCGGCAGCTTTATCGACATGATGCTGGAAAACGAGGCCTTCGACGTCGATTCCCGCAAGAACAAATGGGGCGGCGGCTACTGCACGGAGTTCCCGAAGTACAAGCAGCCCTTCATCCTCGCGAACTTCAACGGCACCTCCGGCGACGTGGACGTTGTGACCCACGAGGCCGGCCACGCGCTCAATGCCTATCTCATCGCCGACAACCGCTTCGCGCTCGAGCTCAGCTGCGGCGGCATGGAGACCGCCGAGACGCACTCCATGAGCATGGAGTTCTTCGCCTGGCCGTATATGGAAAAATTCTTCGGCGAGGACGCCGGCAAGTACCGCTATATGCACGCGCTCGAGGCGCTCTCCTTCATCCCCTACGGCACCATGGTGGACGCCTTCCAGCACATCGTGTACGAAAACCCCGACATGAGCCCCGCCCAGCGCGACGAGGCCTGGCTGGAGCTGGAGCGCAGGTTCCGCCCGCACATCAGCCTCGAGGGCATCCCATATCTCGAAAAGGGCACACGCTGGCAGTACCAGATGCACATCTATGAGAGCCCCTTCTACTATATCGACTACTGCCTCGCCCAGACCGCGGCCTTCAATTTCCTGCTCGCCTCGCTTGGGGACTACGACGGCGCGTTCGCGCGCTATATCCGCCTGTCGAAGCAGGGCGGCGAAAAGGTGTGGACAGACCTGCTCGCCGAGGCGGGCTTTACCTCCCCCTTCACCCCCGGCGCGCTCTCCGCGCTGTCGGCGGATGTGGAAAAGCTGCTCGACAGGATAAAGGCCTGAGCGCAAGGGCAGCTTCGGCCCGGCAGGCCGCGCTCCCCCGGGGAATCTCTAAAAATGAACATCCGCCCGCTGAAAAGCGGGCGGATGTTCATCAGCTTGTCAAAAAACCTCCCACAAGGGGAGGTTTTTACGGTATAATAGAGGCACAACCGAAGAGGGGGAACATACATGGAAGCGTGGAAGAAGGACAACCGGAACGAGGTCGTGATGGTGGACATAGATGAGCTGGTGC
>JAYFNM010000009.1:0-5924 GCA_034933465.1 Oscillospiraceae bacterium
GGCACAAGGCTGTCTATATCCACTATCTCGACAATCCCACGATCCATTTTCCCACGTTCCAGCATTTTTTATCACCCTATTATATTTTACCATATATACGCGAAAAAGCCCAGTCATTACTGGACTTTTTCGACAGACTGAGCAAAGGCTTGATTTATCAAGCCTTTGCCGAGCGAAGCGAGTTTTTTCGTGATATTACGCTTTCACGAAAAAAGTGGCGGATGAAGCCTGTCAGGGAAGTCGGCAACGACTTCTTTGACAGGCTGAAACCGCGCCCTTGGGCGCGGCTTCAAACCGTACAGCTTTGCATCGTCAGCACTGCGCAGTACGGGCAGTCGCACCTGACCGCGGGCAGCGCCGCGGCGGGAGCCGGCGGGTCGGAGTGCGGGAGGCCTTCCCCGCCCGCCTCCACGGGCAGCCCCTCGTCGGCCAGGAGCTCCAGGCAGCTTATCTCGGCACTGTCGCTCTCGTGGCAGGGCGCCGGCTGAAGCAGCACGAAATATGAGCTCAGGAAGGCGAGGAAGATCATTAAATAAACAATGCATCTTGAAAACACGCTCTTTCTGCTGCCATGCGCGACTATCACCTCAAAGCGCTGCTTCATGTTATTCGTGCCCTTTACGAAGGCGCTCGCGCAGGCGCATTTGGGCGGCGCGTCCATCGAGTATCTGACAGCGGTGAAAAGCGCCGCCAGATAGCCGCAGCGCTCAGCCTGGCTCGCCTTATCCGTGAGCCTTGCGTCGCACCTGAGCTCAAGTATCGCGCCGAGCTCCCGAAAAAGGATGTGTGAGGCCGGGTTCCACCAGAAGACGTCCTTGACCACGCAGAAAAGGAGCTTGATATACGGGTCGAGATTGCGAAGATGCTGCGCCTCATGCTCGAGGATATACGAGAGATCATCGTCCGAATAATCGAAGGCGGGTATGAATATGACGGGTCTGCGTACACCGGTCACAAATGGTATGCTTATATCCGGCGTGACGAATATCGTGTGTTTTATGTTCAGCGCCGAGGCGAGCAGCCGCACCCGGCCGCTGTCCCAGTGGCGAAAGCGCGCGCATTCGGAGTGAAAACGACGCTGCTGCGCGATGTCCCTGACGGCAAATAAGACGACGCCCGCCGCCCACAGGACGAGCAGCGCCTCCCCAAATGTGAGACGGACGCGCCCCGAAGGAAACGGAAAGCGGATAAGCCGGCCGATAAACGGGAGAACGGCGGCAGAGCGGACGACGTACGCGCCCGACAGCTCGAACGGCAGGGCGACACGCAGAAGGCAGAGGCCTGTGAGCAGCACCAGCGCAAACACGCTGTAGCCGGCAAGGAAGGCCGTGCTGTGTCTCAAAAAACAGATCAAAACAATAAAGGCGTTGAAGACAAGTATCGCGCTGAGGCAGGAACAGGCGCTCACCATAAAAAAATCAACTCTTTCATCCTAACAGTGTCATCGAGCAATTAATAATATTAATCTATACCATTGTTGGATAAATTGCAACACAAGTTTGCGGCAATATACAGTATCAGGGGAAAAAACGGCGCAAAAAACCCGCGCCGTAAAGGCGCGGGTGAAGAGATTCAGGTCTTTCTGTAGAGCGTGTAGCCGCATTTGCATTTAATATGGAGCTTGCCTTTCCCGCGCGGGACGCGGACCATCCCGCCGCAGCCCGGGCACTTGAAAAACTTATACTCCCCGCGCTGACTGCGGCGATCACGGAATTCCGCAAAGCGTCTGCGCCGGGTCTGAAGCCAGGAGAGATACAGCGTGTTTTCGGCCTCGCGCTGCTCGAGTCTGTGCGAGAAGGCGCGGAAGAAGGAAAAGATTATCTGGAACAGGCCGAGCCAGAGGAAGAGCGTGCCGAAGGCGCCGTTGAGCACCTGACTGAGCAGCACCGCGAGCGCAATGCAGGACAGCGCGCTCCAGAACAGGGTCTTGGACAGCTCGTCCATCCCCTGCCGCCCCATAAAGAATCTCTCAATTTTTTCTCTCATACGCCGTGCTCCAGATCTCCGATGATTTTATAAGCCGCCGGATACAGCTGTATTCTATGGAACAGGCGGCAAAATGTCAACATTCGGGGAGAATTATTTACATTTCGTTTTCAAAGCTCTCAGCCGGCGCGCTCATATTCGCAGCTGCTCCTGAGCTTGCCGGCGGCGTCGTACTTCATGTACGCCAGATGATCCACGGAGGAGATGGCGACATAGTAGTTAAATACTCCGTCGGCATTGTTGATAAAGTCCTTTTCGCCGAGCGCGGAGGGGAAATCCAGCGTGTACTCCTCCCCGCCGGTCACGGTCAGCCGCAGGGTCGCCGTATCGCCGGAGATGACGACGCAGGAGCTGAAATAGGCGCAGGGCTCGGAAAAGCCGGCGGTGAGCGGTATGAGGCTGGCGTCGCCCATGTAGAGCTGCCACGAGCTGCAAAACGGCTTGTACACTTCCAGCATTCCGAGCCAGCGCTCCCTGTCCTCGAACTCCCCGTCGTAGGCGGTGAGCCAGTCGTACGCGCCGTAAATGTCCCCGCTCTCGCAGAGGTCGTAAAATTCGCGGGTGTAGTCCGCGGCGTCCGCCACGTTGGCGACATACTTGGCGCTGTCGCTGTACTTGCCGAGCGAGGCGAACAGCTGCGACAGGCAGTCTGTCAGCGGGGATAGCGCGCTGTCGGGCGTGTCTGTGAGGCGGATATCCGCCTTGTCGCCGCCGCAGGCGGAGCGCAGAGCGCTGATGGACTCTGTGCCGAGGGCGAGCGCCGTGGCCTTGGGCAGGGAAAAAATGCTCTCCCTGTCGGTCTCCGTGCTGATGCTGGCGTAGATCTCGCGGGCGTCGTATTTCTCGATAAAGCCGTACAGCGCCATGGCCTTGCGATATATGGCCTCCTTCGCCATGTCCGCGCTGTCGCTGTAGCTGCCGAGCTTCTTGAAGGCGTCCCGCGCCCGGCAGTAGCTCCCGCTCTCGAGCAGCGCCTTTGCCTCGTCATAGGCGGCCTGGAGGCGCGCCGTGTCGCACTGCTCTATGGCGCTCCTGCAAAGCTCCGCGTTTTTCGCGCTGTCCTTATAGCCGCCGAGAGCGGCAAAGCGCTCCATGGCGTTCTCGTACAGCAGCACCGCGGCGCTCTTGCCGCCGCTCATCGCGCTCTTGTCCAGCCCGGCCGTCTCAAGACCCGCGCTGTCGTCCGCCGCGGCGAACTGCATTATATAAAGAGCCTTCTGATAGGGGACGTTTTTTTTGGCCTGCTCGGCGCTGTCCTTATAGCTGCCGAGGGCGGTGAAGGCCGCGGCGGCCTCCTCGTACCGGTGGGCGTTCATCAGCGCCTCTGCCTCGCCGTAGGCCGCGCTTTTCGACACGACAGTCGATATCCCCAGCGTCAGAACGACGACGGCGATAAGCACCGGGATGAGTATCAGGGCGAGCCTCCTGCGCTTGCGGCGCAGACGCAGCGCCGCGTCCTCGTCCTCGCTCTGCCGCGCGCCCTCTGTCTTGAGACGCTTCGCGCATTCGAGCTTCAGCGAGTCCCGGCTCACGTCCCGCAGGGCGGTAAAGGCGCGCCTGCACCTGTGGCAGTTCGCCTCCGAAGCGCTGTTGACCGCGCCGCAGGCGCACAGCCACAGCCCCCCGTCCGCGGCGGGCTGATATTTGCAGTCCGCACCGTAGCGTATGCGGTACTGTTCGGCGAGCTCACCGTCCCCCAGCGCCGCCTCGAGCGTCTCCGCTTTTTTCAGCGGCGTCCACTCTCCGCCCGCTGACAGCCATGTGCCCCCGTCCTCAAAGACGGCCTCCGTCACCTCTATCGTATAGGAGCGCGCGTTCGCATTCGGCAGGACGACGGCGGATTTTTGGGCGAATTCATCGTCCCTCGCGGCGTTCAGATCCAGATACTGGTGCTCAAGCTTCTGCCCGAGCGGCGCGCCGGTGGTATCCCGCATGGAGATTCCGACCTTGACGGCCTTGATGACGCGCGGGCCGATGTTTTTAAGCTTCACCTGCGCCAGAAGATTCTTGCTGTAGCTGTCTCTCAGAAGGACGGCGGCGGCGATGAGCACGGGGGAGCCGGCCGTATAGAGATTATTTTCCAGGGAATAGAGCTTCTGATATCTTTCACCCATTGCAGTTCTCCTTATATCTCCGGGAGATCTTCGCTTTCGAGGACCGACATATGCGCGCCGCCCCTGTCGGGCAGGGCTATCACGAGCAGATAGCCGATAACGCAGAGCAGCAGCGGAAACCAGAAATACTTCCTGTCCGACCAGCCCTTCATGACGGCGACCCTGTAAAACTCCCTCGCCACGAAGAAATCGACGGCGATACCGATGGCGGCAAGCGCCAGGCCGACAACAAAATTATTCATCGCAGACTGTCCTTTATGTAGTATTGGCGCGGAAAAAGTATATACTTTCGTATGGGAACAGTATAACATGCTGAAAAAAGGAAAGCAACGGGGAGCGCGCAATGTTGCCGAAACGGACACAATTTAAAACGCAGCTACTTGAACGGGCGCGAACAAAGTGGTAAAATGTATAAACTAATTGCAGGAGGGCTGAGATATGATAGCGATAGGCAGCGACCACGGCGGTTTTGAGTTGAAAAAGGCCGTAATGGCGCATCTTGATAAAAGAGGACTTGAATATAAGGACTACGGAACCTACAGCGAGGCGAGCTGCGACTACCCGGACTACGCGAAGGCTGTCGCGAAGGCAGTCGCCTCCGGCGAGTGCGACAGGGGCATCCTCATCTGCGGCACAGGCATCGGCGTCTCGATAACGGCCAACAAGACCCGCGGCATCAGAGCCGCGCTCTGCGGAGACTGTTTTTCCGCCGAGGCCACGAGAGCGCATAACGACGCGAACGTGCTCGCGCTCGGCGCGCGCGTCACGGGCGAGGGGCTCGCCCTCAAGATCGTTGACATTTTTCTCGACACGCCCTTTTCCAACGACGAGCGCCATATCCGCCGCATCTCAAAGATAGAAGACTGAAACCGGGACTGACCGGCCGCGCCCCTTCGCGCGTCCGGCGGCAGAATGGAGCTGAACTTGGCAAAGTACACGGAGTTTTATAAAGGCAAGCGGAAAAAGCGTAATTACGCGATAATCCCGATGGTCGTGGTGCTGGCGCTCTTATCGCTGGCGCTGGTCGCGTTCTACGGAATGCAGAAATATGCCGTCATCACGAAGGACGGCGTCTCTGTCGAGCTGCCTATCCTCTCCGACGGCAGCACTACCGTCGATGAAGAGGGCAACACGGTGAAGACCTTTGAGCCTGTCGAAGCGGCGATCACCTTCGACGCGGCGGACTATTCGCGCGTAAAGGCCACGGCGGGAGAGAATCTCGGCGGGCTGCGGGCGATATTCGTGCCGACGGCGGATCTGACGGAGGAGAAGATCACCGAATACGCCTCGCGCCTCAAGGACGGCAACGCGCTGGTCTTTGAGATGAAGCCGCGCACAGGTCAGCTCATGTGGGATTCCAAGGCCGACGCGGCCGTGAACTACGGTCTGTTCGCCGCGAACGAGTACACCAACGCCCTGCCGCGGATAATCACGGAGCTGAAGGACAAGGGCGTCTATCTTGTCGCGCAGATAAGCTGCTGCATCGACGACAGCTATGCCTCAAGGAGCACGACCGTCGCCCTGCGCACCTCTTACGGCGCGAACTATACCGACGACAACGGCACCTGGCTCGATCCCTATAACACCGACGTGCGAACCTACGTCGTGCAGATGACGCGGGAGCTGTATGCGCTCGGCTTCGACGAGGTGGTGCTCGCGGACGTGATGCACCCCGTCATAGAGACGGACGACGACGGCAAGCCGAAGGTGGAGCTGGTGTATTCCAAGGAGATGTCCACCACGCCGGGTCCTGTCAACGCGGTGTGCGGCTTTGCCCTGAGCGTGGCCGGGCAGCTCTCCGACTGGACGGGGAAGCTCTCGATA
>JAYFNM010000010.1:0-57257 GCA_034933465.1 Oscillospiraceae bacterium
TTTTTTTACAGCCTCAAGAAAGCGCCGCGGTCAATTCCGCGGCGCTTTCCTGCTTTATGCGGCCTTTTCCTCTATCCCGGCGGCGGAGAGCATGTCCTGTATGCTCACGCCGTAGCCCCGCGTGGGGTCGTTGACGAAAACATGCGTCACCGCGCCTACGAGCTTGCCGTTTTGGAGGATGGGGCTGCCGGACATGCCCTGCACTATGCCGCCGGTCTTGGCGCACAGGGCGCTGTCGGTCACGGTCAGCATCACGTGGCAGCCGTCCGCGTCGCTATAGACGCGGGTTATATCGACGCTGTACTCCTCCGTCTCCCTGCCGTCTATGGTGGACAGTATGCTGGCCTTGCCCGTCCTTATCTCGCCTGTCTCGACCACGCGGCCGCCCATGGTCGTGAAGCTGCGGCCGAATATGCCGTGGCCGGTGTTCCGGTCCACGCTGCCCAGCGCTTTGCTGATATCGGCGCAGCCGTTGAGCTCGCCCGGCGCGCCCGCCGCGCCCTTGGAAATGCTGACTATCTGCGCGTCGCTGATGCTGCCGTCGCGCAGCGGCACTACCACGCCCGTGTCGGCGTCGCTGATGCTGTGACCCAGCGCGCCGAACTCGCCGGAGCTCGGGTCGTAAAAGGTCACTGTGCCTATCCCGGAGATGCCGTCGCGCAGCCACATGCCCAGCATCCACTGGTTCTCGCTCGACAGCGCCGGCTGTACGGACAGCCGCAGCGTCTTATCCTCGCGCTGCACGGTCAGCTCCACGCTCGCGCCGCTGCGCGCGCCGACCGCCGATATAAGCTCACCCGCGCCGCCTATCTCCTCCCCGTCGAGTGCGACGATAAAATCACCCTTGCAAACGCCCGCGTCCGCCGCCGGGGAGACGCTGCCGCCCGCCGTCTCCACCGGCGCCACGTCCGCCACCATGACGCCCTCCGTGCTGATCTGGATGCCCACCACCTGGCCGCCCGCCACAAGCTCCTGAGCATGGGCCGCCGCAGGAAACGCAGACGCCAGAAAGAGACAGAAAAGCGTTGTAATCACTGCTTTTTTCATAAAAAAACTCCCTCCCGCGCATTATCATCACTCAAAATGCCGCATGATAATTATGCGCGGTTGGGGAGAAAATAAAGGAGGATATTTATCTCAGGGCGCAAAATCCGCCCTTTTGGAAACATGTCGTATTTTTGGCTTATTTTTCAACAATATGCGCGTTCATATGCTCGTAGGTCATCTCTATGCCGTCGCTCCCGAAGCATTTTCGCACGTTCTCGTTCAGGCCGAAATACACGCCCCAGTAATCCTGATTTTCGCACCAGACGCGCACGACGTAATCCACCGAGCTCGACTTGTACGCGCTCAGCGCCACGAAGGGCGCGGGCTCGGCCAAAATGCGCCCGTCCATGCCTATCGCCTTGAATATGGAGGCCTTCACCGCGTCGGTACCGTTTTCATAGGAGGCGCTGAAGCTCATGTCCACGCGGCGCAGCGGCTCGGTGCTGTAGTTGGTCACGGCGGAGGAGGTGACGTCGCTGTTGGGGATGCTGACGGTCCTGTTGTCGAGCGTGTCGAGCACGGTATAAAACAGGCCGACCGTTTTTATCGCGCCCGTCTTCCCGGCGACGTCCACAAAATCCCCGGCGACGAAGGGCTTGGTCACCAGAAGCGTCACGCCGGAGAAGAGGTTCGACATGGTGTTCTGTATGGACAGGGACATCGCGAGGCCGACCACGCTGACCAGCGCGACAAGCGAGGTCGTGGGGATGCCAAGCGCGTCGGCCACGATGATCGCGGTTATTATCCACAGCACCGTCTTCACGGTCGAGCGGACAAAGCCCTGCAGCGTGCCGTCAAGCTTTTTCGACTTGACGAGAAACTTGTCCAGCAGCTTGGAGACGAGCTTTATCGCCACAAAGCAGATCACAAAGCTGAAAACCGCCGGAATAAGCTTGGCGAGAGTTATCGTCCCGATGCTTATGCCGCTTACGGCGTTGAGAATATCATTCGTACTCATACAGGTTTTCCCCTTATCATGTCCTTATACTGCCGAGATAGCCTTCCAAAATCAGGCCGGCGGCCACCGCGTCCACGGTCTTGCGGTGTTTTTTTTCTTTTTTCCCGACAGCGTGCAATATCGCGTGCGCCTCGACGCTGCTGCGCCGCTCGTCCCACAGGACGACCGGCAGCGCGCTGTCGCGGACAAGCAGCTCGCGAAAGGCGCGGCTCTTCTCCGCGCGCGGCCCCTCGCTGCCGTCCATGTTCTTCGGCAGGCCGAGCACCAGCGTCTCTACGCCGCGCTTTGCGGCCTCCTCGCTTATCCGGCGCGACAGGCGCTCCATGTCCCATTCCTCCACCGTCCAGGCCTCGCCGCAGAGCAGCCCCAGCATATCGGACACCGCGAGGCCGGTGCGCGCGTCGCCCAGGTCTATCGCCATTATGCGCATGTCAGTCTCCCTTCCGCCATGTCGGTCAAAACAGATTGAAGCAGGCGCGCACCGCGCCCGCCATGTACAGCGAGCCCACCGCGCAGGCCATGCCGCCGTCCGCGGCGGCGTCCAGCGCGGCCGAGACCCCTTCCGGTATGCCGGCGCAGGCCGTCACGGGCTTTCCGAAGCGGCGGAGGTATTCCGCAAGCTGCTCCGCCGCAAGCGCGCGGGCGTTTTCCGGGGTTACGCAGACAAACTCGTCCGCCTCCGGCGCGAGGATGGAGAACAGGCTCTCATAGTCCTTGTCCGCGAGCACGCCGACCAGCAGCACATGGCGGACGTCCGGGAAATAATTCCTCAGATTCTCCGCCACCGTCTGCGCGCACTGCGGATTGTGCCCGCCGTCCACGACGAAATACGGCTCGTCGTGCACTATCTCAAAGCGGGCGGGCCAGCTCACGGCGTACAGCCCGTGCTCAAGCTGCTCCTGCGCTATCCTCCAGCCGCGCGAGACGAGCGCGCGCGCCGTCTCTATGACCACGGCGGCGTTGCGGAGCTGATGCGCGCCGAGCAGCGGGAGCGCGTAAGCGTCGCCCTTATATGAGAACGCCTGCCCCTCAAGGCTGTCAAATTCGCTTTTTATCGCGGAAAAGTCCGCTATATGCAGCTTCACGCCGCATTCTGCGCATTTTTCGCGGACGACCGCCTCTACGCCGGCGCTCTGCCGGTACAGCACACAGTCGCAGCCGGGCTTGATTATCCCGGCCTTTTCGAAGGCTATCTTTTCCACCGTGTCGCCGAGGATCTGCGTGTGGTCGAGGCCGATGTTCATTATCACGGCGACCTCGGGCGCGCCGATGATGTTCGTCGCGTCGAAGCGGCCGCCGAGGCCGACCTCGAGCACGACAATGTCGCAGCGCTCCTCCCTGTACCAGAGCAGCGCCGCCGCGGTCATCAGCTCAAACTCCGTCGGGTGATCCTCCATGGCCTCGGCCGCGGGCTTTATCCGCGACACCAGCTCCGCCAGAACCCCGTCGTCTATCTGCTCGCCGTTTATCTGCATACGCTCGTTGAAGCGGTGGATATAGGGCGAGGTGAAAAGCCCGGTGCGATACCCGGCGGTCTTCAGCACGGACGCCGTCATCGCGGCGCAGCTCCCCTTGCCGTTCGTGCCCGCTATGTGCACGAATTTCAGACCCTTCTGCGGGTCGCCGAGCTTTTCCAGCAGCGCGCCCACGCGCGCGAGCCCGGGCTTCGACCCGTACCACTGCATTCCGTTTATATATTCCAGCGCCTGTCTGTAATCCATAAGCCGACCTCTCGTCTCTGTTCGCATTCTTAGGAGAATATAACACTATTCTCTCCGCGCCGCAAGCAAAACGGCGCATATTTCCGGCAAATCGACGCAAAAAACTGTTGACCGGCCGCCGCCCCTGTGATATAGTATGTTTTACCTGTCGGATGAGAGGTTTCTTTTTGCGCGCATTTTTGCGCGAGGGATCAGACCGCTGTGTCCAGCACAGGGAGGCAATGCCCGCATGACGCGGGTAAATAAAATAGGAGGTGCCGAAAGAATGGCTGCAGGCGCAAGAGTAAAAGTAACGCTCAGATGCGAGGAATGCAAGCAGAGGAACTACAACACGGTCAAGAACAAGAAGAATACTTCCGACCGTTTGGAGCGCAGCAAGTACTGCCCCTTCTGCAGGAAGCACACGAAGCACGTTGAGACGAAGTAACTTCTGAAAGGATGCGTGAAAATGGCTGAAGAAAAGAAACTCGTGAATTCCGCTCCGACCAAAGCCGTCACCGCCGTAAAGAAGGACGAGACCAAGCCCGGCTTCTTCAAGAGGATCGGGAAGTGGTTCCGCGACATGAAGAGCGAGCTGAAGAAGGTCATATGGCCCACCCCCAAAGCGCTCCTCAACAACACTCTCGTCTCCGTCGGCGTAATGCTGGCTTCCGCGATCGCACTCTGGGGCTTCGATGAGCTGGCCCAGATGATGGTCAAGGCTCTCTTCACCGTGTTTGGTTGATAGACATGGCTGAAGAGGCAAAATGGTATGTTGTTCATACGTATTCCGGGTATGAAAACGCAGTCGCCGCCGCTGTGATGAAGGCGGCCGAAAACCGCAGGATGACGGATCTGATAAAAGAGGTCAACATTCCGATGGAGACCGTCACCGAGTTCACCGACGCCGGCGAGAAATCCGTCGAGCGCAAGGTGTTCCCGGGCTATGTGCTGGTCAAGATGATCCTTACAGACGACAGCTGGCACCTTATCCACAACGTCCGCGGCGCGACCGGCTTCGTCGGTTCAGACGGCAAGGCCGTCCCCCTGACGGAGCAGGAGATCTATGATCTGGGCGTCGAACGCAGGGAGATCGTCGTGGGCTACAGCCTGGGCGACACCGTCAAGGTCAACGACGGCCCCCTCGCCGGCTTCAACGGCGTGGTGGACGAGCTTGAGCCCGACAAGAACAGGGTTCGCGTCGTCGTCTCCATGTTCGGCAGAGAGACTCCGGTCGATCTGGAGCTTGATCAGGTCGAAGTTATTAAAGACTAAGAAGAAAGAGGTGCTGTAAATGGCACAAAAAGTAGTTGGATACGTTAGGTTCCAGGTTCCTGCCGGAAAGGCAACTCCGGCGCCCCCCGTCGGCCCGGCTCTGGGTCAGTACGGCGTAAACATCGGTCAGTTCACCAAGGACTTCAACGAGCGCACCAAGGGCGACATGGGCATGATGATCCCCGTCGTCATCACCGTGTACTCCGACCGCAGCTTCACCTTCATCACCAAGACCCCCCCTGCCGCCCTGCTCATCAAGAAGGCCTGCGGCATCGACACGGCCTCCGGTGTTCCCCAGAGAGACAAAGTCGCCACAATCAGCAAGGAAGATGTCCGCAAGATCGCCGAGCAGAAGATGCCCGACCTCAACTGCACCGACATTGAGTCCGCGATCACCATGATCGCCGGAACCTGCCGCTCCATGGGCGTCGTCGTCGGAGACTGAACGGGCGATTAAATTCGCTCCTCATGCGGCGTTTCGCCGCGCTAACGTGGGAGGATTTATCCATCCGACTCAACCACATTATTAGGAGGAAAACAAATTGTTTAGAGGTAAAAATTATAAAGAGAGCGCAAAGCTCATTGACAAGCAGACGCTCTATGATCCCATGGACGCCCTGAATCTTGTCGTCACCGGCAGCAAGGCCAAGTTCGACGAGACCGTCGAGCTGCATGTCAAGCTCGGCGTTGACGGCCGCCACGCCGACCAGCAGGTCCGCGGCGCCATCGTCCTGCCCAACGGCACCGGCAAGGTCGTCCGCGTGCTGACCTTCTGCAAGCCCGAGCGCGTCGAGGAGGCTCTCGCCGCAGGCGCGGATTACGCCGGCGGTATGGAGCTCGTCGAGAAGATACAGAAGGAAAACTGGTTCGAATTCGACACCGTTATCGCCAGCCCCGACATGATGGGCACCGTCGGCCGTCTCGGTAAGATCCTCGGACCCAAGGGTCTGATGCCC
The DNA here is from genome assembly GCA_034933465.1 of Oscillospiraceae bacterium. GTDB lineage: Bacteria > Bacillota > Clostridia > Oscillospirales > Oscillospiraceae > Limivicinus. The sequence continues at coordinate 5,937 of JAYFNM010000010.1, forward strand.
TCCCCCAAGGCCGGCACCGTCACCCCCAACATCAAGCAGGCCATAACCGAGGCCAAGGCCGGTAAGGTCGAGTACCGTCTGGACAAGACCAACATCATCCACTGCCCCATCGGCAAGGTCAGCTTCGGCGCGGACAAGCTCTTCGAGAACTATTCCGCCCTGATAGGCGCCATCATCAAGGCCAAGCCCGCTTCCGCGAAGGGTCAGTACATTAGGTCCTGCGTCACCGCCTCCACCATGGGCCCCGGCATCAAGATCAACGCCCAGAAGCAGCTCTGATACTGTTTCCGATCAAAGATATTCGAACAGCCTGACCGACAAAAATCGGCAGGCTGTTCGGTTTTTTTGCCTTTTTCCTTAAATATTATTAAACCTCGCCGGGATTTCTGGACTTTTCGGAGATCATGCTGTATAATGCGGCTGTATTGTCTCTGAAATGTAACATTTTGAAAGGGGAATTCCCTCTATGAAAGGTAAAATCACAGCCGTTCTGTTTATCGTTGTCTTTACGCTTATCGCCGCGGTCGTCGTCACTTTTCTGACCGCGCGCGACATACAGCCCGATCTGGTCGAGACGACGGAGGTGCCGTCCGAATCGTCCGGCGTGGTCGTCATCGTCCCGTCGGCGGACGTGTCCGCGCCGGTGTCCACCCCGGCGAGCACGCCCGCGAGCACCCCGACCGCCACCAGCGCCCCGGTGCAGACGCCCGCGCCCACGCCCACGCCCGCCGCGACCTCGGCGCCCGGCGTCTCGCTCGGCTCCGGCTCCTTCAGCTCCGACACCCAGGCAAAGCTGAACATCCGCGCCGACTGGAGCGCCCAGACCTCCGGCAGCGGTCAGGCCGAGATAACCGTCAAGGTCTCGCTCGACTCCTACAGCATACATCTCAAGGCCGTGCCGAACTCCGTCAATATCAGCCTCGGCGGGCAGTATGTCTCACTTGACGCCCCCGCCATAGAGTATGACGGCAACGCCCTCCTGAACACCGTGCTCGCCACGAAGACCTTCACGGTCGATCTCCCGGCGGGCAGCTCCAAGAGCTACACGCTCGCGGTCGAGTGGCAGTTCGGCGGCACCTACGGCGACGTCAGCATCCCGGTCATCGAGTGCGGCGGCAGCATCGCGCTCTCCAGATAGGCCGGCGCGGGGAAAAACATGCGTACTCAGGAACAGATAGACGAGATAGTGCGGCTGCTGCTGGCGGAGTATCCGCAGGCGGGCTGCACGCTGGACTGGGGCAAGGACTACGAGCTGCTGTTCTCGGTGCGCCTCGCCGCCCAGTGTACGGACGAGCGCGTCAACCGGATAACGCCCGCCCTGTTTGAGCGCTTTCCGACGCTGCGCTCCTTCGCGGAGGCCGACGTGGCCGAGGTCGAGCGATACGTCCACTCCTGCGGCTTTTTCAGAGCCAAGGCGCGGGACATCGTCGCCTGCGCGAACGTCCTGCTCGAAAAATACGGCGGGGAGCTGCCGCGCACGATGGAGGAGCTGACCGCTCTGCCCGGCGTCGGCCGCAAGACCGCGAACCTGATACTCGGGGACGTGTTCAAGATACCCGGCTCCACCGTCGTGGACACACACTGCATCCGCATAACGAACCGCCTCGGCATCGTAGACGGCCTCAAGGACCCGGCGAAGATCGAAGCGCAGCTTCGCAGGCTGCTCCCGCCGGAGCACTCCTCCGACCTCTGCCACTGCATAGTCCTGCACGGCCGCGCCGTCTGCGACGCCAGAAAGCCGCTGTGCGAAATCTGCTGTCTGAGGCATCTCTGCCAGTTTTTCTCCGGCTGAAGCCCGGGCGGTCGTCAATAATATAAAACGCAGTCATTTTGAGGCCTGAGCGCCTTAGAATGACTGCGTTTTATTGCCTTCCCTGTTATTTCAGCACCACGTTTTCGTCGCCGAGCATTTCCCTCAGCTCGAGGATAAGACCCTCGTGTATCAGGCAGCGGGCGCCGACGCGCTTTTGCTCCTTTGCGCACCAGATTATCATCTGCTGCTCGCCGGGGAACATCGTGAGGATGAGCTCGATGCGCTTCATCGCGGGGTCGTCGCGCGAGGGGAGCTTTACCCAGAGCTTTTTCTCCGGAGGCGGCGGCGCGTCGCCGGCGACGGTGTTCAGGTCGGACAGGGGGCGGACGGTGTCCAGCATGAGCTGCGGGTCCTTCTCGTCCCTGACGGAGATGCGGCCCTTGGCGATGATGGCGGCGTTCTCCTTTATATACGAGCCGCCGCTGTCGAGCGCGCGCTGGAAGGCCACCAGCTCCATGACGCCGGTGTCGTCCTCGAGCTGGATATTGCACATGAGGGTGTTGTTTTTCGTGGTGCGCGTCCGGCAGGAGGCGATGACGCCCGCGAGGGTCACATACTGGTTGTCCGCAAAGCGGCTCGGCCCGTCCTCGGCGGCAAAATCGTTGAGCACCGCGGCGACGGGCACCGCGCCTATCTTCCGCACGGCGTCCCGGTATTCGTCCATCGGGTGCCCCGTGAGGTACAGCCCGGTCGTCTCCTTCTCCATGGCCATCTTTTCCCGCGGACTGTATTCCTCGACCTGCGGGAGCGGTATGGAGGCGGGCTTTGCAGTCTCTCCCCCGTTCAAAGCGCCGAAAAGGTCGAGCTGGCCGGAGATATTGTCCCGCTCGGCCTGATTTATCCCGTCTATGACCGCGCCCGCTATCTGCATGAGCGCCTTGCGCTTGCAGCCCATGCTGTCGAAGGCGCCCGCGCGGATGAGGTTCTCGACCGCGCGGCGGTTGAGCTCCTTGCCGGACATGCGGCGGCAGAAATCCTCGAAGCTCGTAAAAAGCCCGTCCTTCTCCCGCTCGGCCACGAGATTGTTGATAGCTCCCCAGCCTATGCCCTTTATGGCCACAAGGCCGAAGCGCAGATTCTCGCCGGAGACCGTGAAGTTCGCGTCGGACTCGTTCACGTCCGGCGGGAGGAGCTGTATGCCGAGCTCGCGGCACTCGGCGATATACTCGGCGACCTTGGTGCTGCTGTCGAGAATGGAGGTGAGCAGCGCCGCCATATACTCCCGCGGATAGTGGCGCTTCATATAGGCCGTGCGATAGGTGACTATGGCGTAGCTCACGGCGTGCGCCTTGTTGAAGGCGTAGCTCGCGAAGTCCAGTATCTCGTCGTATATGCTGTCGGCCACGTCCTCGCTCAGCCCCTTCGACAGCGCGCCGGGGATGCCGCGGCTCGCGTCGCCGTGGACAAAGGCGACGCGCTCGGCGTCGATGACCTTGTGCTTTTTCTTGCTCATGGCGCGGCGGATATTGTCCGCCTGGCCGAGCGAGAAGCCCGCGAGACGGCGGAATATCTCGATGACCTGCTCCTGATAGACGATGCAGCCGTAGGTCACCTCGAGGATCGGGCGGAGCAGCTCATGCTTGTATTTTATGCGCTCGGGGTGGTTGGAGCACTCCACGAAGCGGGGGATGCTGTCCATCGGGCCGGGGCGGTAGAGCGCTATGACGGCGGTGATATCCTCTATGTTCTTCGGCTTTATGTTCACGCAGACGGAGGTTATCCCGGCGCTCTCAAGCTGGAACACGCCGGAGGTGCGCCCCGCGGAGAGCATCTCGAAGGTCGCCGCGTCCTCCTCGGGTATGGTCTCGACCCTGAATTCGAACCGGTATTTCCGCACGAGCTTCGCCGCGTCCTCGAGCACAGTCAGGTTTCGCAGGCCGAGAAAGTCCATCTTCAGCAGACCCAGCTCCTCGAGCGTGGTCATGGGGTACTGGCAGACGACGGACTCGTCGTTCTTTGCCAGCGGCACGTACTCGTACACTGGCTTTTCCGTGATGACGACGCCGGCGGCGTGGGTGGATGCGTGGCGGGGCATGCCCTCCACGGCCTTTGCGACGTCTATCAGCCGCTTCACCTTCTCGTCGCCCGCGTACATCTCCTTGAGCGGCTTTGAAAGGCGCAGCGCCTCGTCGAGCGTCATGTTCAGCGCCATGGGCACCTGCTTTGCGACGGCGTCCGTCTCGGCGTAGCTCATCGCGAGAGCGCGACCCACGTCCCTTATCGCGCCGCGCGCGGCCATGGTGCCGAAGGTGACTATCTGCGCCACATGGTCGCTGCCGTAGAGGCGGTTGACGTAGTCGATGACCTCGCCCCGGCGGTTGACGCAGAAGTCCACGTCGATATCGGGCATGGAGACGCGCTCGGGATTGAGAAAGCGCTCGAAAAAGAGGCTGTATTTTATCGGGTCTACGTCGGTGATATGCAGGCAGTAGGACACGACGCTGCCGGCGGCGCTGCCGCGGCCGGGGCCGACGGGGATGGCGTTTCGCTTGGCGTAGCCGATAAAATCGGACACGATGAGAAAATAGTCCACAAAGCCCATGTTGTTTATCACGCCGAGCTCATATTCGAGCTGGGCGCGAACCTCCGGCCGGTCGGGGAAGCGCTCGTCGAAGCCCCGCTCGCACAGGCGGCGGAGATAGGCGAAGCTGTCCGTCTCGCCCGGCGGGAGCTTGAAGCGCGGCAGGTGGTAGCGGCCGAACTCAAAATCGTAGTTGCAGCGCCCGGCGATGGCCACGGTGTTGTCGGCAGCCTCCTGATAATCGGGAAACAGCGCGCGCATCTCCTCCTCGCTCTTGAGGTACAGCTCGCCCGACTCGAAGCGCATACGGTTCGGGTCGTCCACGGTCTTGCCCATCTGGATGCACATCAGCACGTCCTGATAGTACGCGTCGCTCCTGTCGATATAGTGGGCGTCGTTCGTGACGGCGAGGGGGATGCCGGTATCCTTGTGCAGGCGGATGAGGCCGCGGGCGGCCTCCTTCTCCTCGCGCAGGCCGTGATCCTGTATCTCAAGGTAGAAGTCGTCCTCCCCGAAGAGCTCGCGCAGCTCCAGCGCCCTGGCCTTCGCCCCGGCGTAGTCCCCGTGTATGAGCAGCTGCGGTATCGCGCCGGCAAGGCAGCCGGACAGGCACACAAGCCCCTCGGAATACCTGTGCAGCAGCGCCCAGTCTATGCGGGGCTTGATATAGAAGCCCTCCGTGAACGCGGCGCTCACGAGATAGCAGAGGTTTTTATAGCCCGTCTCGTTTTTGCACAGCAGAATGAGGTGGGAATAGTCGCTGTCGAGGCCGTGCTCCTTGTCGCTCATGCTCCGCGGGGCGACATAGACCTCGCAGCCGATTATCGGCTTTATCCCGGCGGCGCGGCAGGCCTTGTAGAAGGCCACCGCGCCGTACATTACGCCGTGGTCCGTGACGGCGAGCGCCGTCTGCCCCAGGGACTTCGCCTTTTCGGCGAGCTTCTCTATGCGGCACTCCCCGTCGAGCAGGGAGAACTCCGTATGTACATGCAGGTGAACAAATGCCATTTGCGTTATCCTTTCAGAGGCGGAGGGAGCTTTTTCGCGTCAGCTCCCGGCGGCGAGGCTCATTATCTTTTTCAGCCTGTGGCTGAGGCAGCTCTTCGTGACCTTGGGGTTCGAGAGCAGCGCGAGGTCGGCAAGGCTCGCCTCGGGGTTTGCTATGCGCAGCAGCGCCGCTGCCTGCAACGGCTCGGGCAGGGCGTCCAGCCCGTAGGTCTGCGCGAAAACGCGTATCGCGTCTATCTGCTCCTGCGCGGCGGCTATCGTCTTATCAACATTGGCCGAGTCGCAGTTTATCTGGCGGGTGATGGTGTTGCGCATCTCCTTGTCCACCTTGGCGGACATGATGTTCATCGCCGTGACCGGCGCGCCGAGCGTCGTGAAGAAATCGGCTATGGCGTCGGCCTTTTTGAAGTACAGCAGGGAATTGCCGCTGCGCTGGGTCTCCTTGGGTGAAAAGCCCATGTCCAGCAGCACGGAATACATCTCCCGGCTCACGCTGCGGTGCGGCGTCGCGAGCTCGAGATGATAGCGCTTTTCCGGGTCGGTGACGCTGCCCCCGGCGAGAAAGGCGCCGCGGACAAAGGCCGTGCGGCAGCAGTCCTCCTCGATGACGCCGAAGTTCACATGGTGCGAGAGCGTCCCGTCTATCTCCGCGCCGAAGGCGTCGAATATTTTCCGGAGCTTCTCGCGGTCGGTGATGGAAAAGCTCCGCTTTCCGGCGGCGTTTTCCGGCGGGAGCGCGTCGAAGCCCAGCGAAAAGGCCTTTTTGAACAGCTTCGGCAGCCGCGCGGCAAAGGCCGGGCTCGCGGTGATTATGCGCAGCTCCTGCGCGGAGAAGGTGTTGCAGTAGAGCAGCACGCCGTAGCACTCCGCCGCGGCGCAGCATTTTCTGTCCGCGCGCGTCTGGCAAAGCTCCGCCTTCGCGCCCGATGAAAAGGACATTATCCCAGCTCCTTCCGGCAGCTCATTTGTCGAGATCCCTGTTCACATTGACCGAGCGCACGCCCTTGGCAGACAGATAGTCGTTGAGCGCCGCGGCGATGGCCACGCTGCGGTGGCGTCCGCCGGTGCAGCCGATGGCGATGGTCAGCCCGAGCTTGCCCTCCTCTATGTACAGCGGCAGCAGGAAATCGATAAGCTCCTCTATCTTGTCCATAAAGGTTCTCGTCTGCTGATAGCTGAACACGAATTCCCCCACCGGCCGGTCGAGGCCGCAGAGAGGGCGCAGATTCTCCACATAATAGGGGTTCGGCAGAAAGCGCGCATCGAACACCAGGTCCGCGTCCATGGGCAGCCCGTGCTTATAGCCGAAGGACACCACCGTCACGCTGATCTCGCGCTTTTTCCCCTCGCCCGCGAAGAGGGAGAACAGCCTGTTCTGGAGCATGCCGAGGGTCAGGTTGGAGCTGTTGACGACGTAGTCCGCCCGCTCCTTCACCGGCGCGAGCAGCTCATCCTCCTTCTTGACCGCCTGCTCCACCGAGACGCCCGGCCCCGCCAGCGGGTGGGGACGGCGCGACTCCTTATAGCGCTTTACCAGCGTGCGGACGTCGGCGTCCATGTACAGGATGCGGACGCCGCAGTCCATGCCCTTGAGCTCCTCCACGGTGTCCAGCAGCTCTCCGAAGCCGTCGCGCTCGCGCACGTCCGTCACAAGGGCGACCTTCTCATAGCGCCCGCGCGTGGCAAGGCACAGCTCCGCGAAGCGCGGCATCAGCGCCACGGGCATATTATCCACGCAATAGTAGTCCAGATCCTCCAGCACGTCGGCCGCGCGGCTCTTCCCCGCGCCCGACAGGCCGGTTATTATAAGAAATTCCATCTATCTCCCCGTCTCTTCGTCCGTCCCCGTCGGCGCGACCGTATGCCGCGGCACGGCGGGGCCGGTGTCCTCAAGCTTATAGTCCGGCGGAAGGATTATCATCTCCGGCTCCATGAAGACGCCGCTCTTTTCGTACACGGTCTTTCTCACCTGCATCATCAGCTCATACACGTCGCGCGCCGTGGCTCCGCCGGCGTTCACGACGAAGCCCGCGTGCTTCTCCGACACCTGCGCCCCGCCGACGCGAAAGCCCTTCAGCCCGGCCTCGTCGATGAGCGCGGCGGCGTAGCGACCCTCGGGACGCTTGAACGCGCTGCCGGCGGAGGGCAGGTCGAGCGGCTGCTTTTCACGGCGGCGCTCGTTGAGCTCCCGCATCCTCGCGGCTATCGCCTCGCTGTCGTCCTTTTCAAGGCGGAGCACCGCGCTGAGTATGACGCAGCCGCCGAGCTTCTGAAACAGGCTCGTGCGATAGGCGAACTTGCACTGCTCGTTCGTGAGCTCATACAGCCGCTGCTCCGGCAGATAGTAACACACGACGCTCTCGACGGCGTCCTTCAGCTCCCCGCCGTAGGCTCCGGCGTTCATCTGGCAGCCGCCGCCGAGCGTGCCCGGGATGCCGGAGGCAAACTCCAGCCCCTTCAGGCCGTTTTGCTGGGCAAAGCTCGCGAGCTTCGCGAGGGAGACGCCGGCTTCGGCATAGACCGCGCCGTCCGGCAGCAGAAAGGTCTTCGTCAGCCGCTCGGTGCTGATGATGAACAGCTCGCTCAGCCCCTCGTCCGGGAAGAGGATGTTCGTGCCGTTGCCGAGCAGCAGCGGGGCGAGCCGGTTTTCTTTGAGGATGCAGCAGATCTTCGTGAGCGAGCTCACGTCCGACGGGACGGCGAGCGCGCGCGCGGGGCCGCCGATACGGAAGGAGCAATGCTCGCTCAGGGGCTCGTTCTCAAGCATTCTGAGGCCGGGCAGTTCTTTTTTTATCTCTTCAACGGCTTTTTCAAGGTTTTCCATACAGCTCTCCAATGCTTCATATATTTCCGGTGTCGATGGCGAGGTCGTGCTCGGCGGCAAGCGCCTCGGCAGCGTTATAGCCCATCTTCTTCTGGCGGTTGTTCATCGCCGCAAGCTCGAGTATGACGGCGAGATTTCTGCCCGGCGTGACCGGAATGGTCACGAGCGGCATCTTGACGCCGAGGATTTCCTCCGTGTAATCCGACAGGCCGAGCCGGTCGTAGGCCTTGCCCTCCTGCCAGTTCTCCAGCTTCACCACAAGGTCGATATTCGCCTCGGGCTTCACCGCGCCCACGCCGTATATGTGCCGCACATTGACGACGCCTATGCCGCGCAGCTCCATATAATACCGGATTATCTCCGGCGCGGAGCCCAGCAGCGTGTCCTTCCCGATGAGCTTAATCTCCACCGCGTCGTCCGCGACAAGGCGGTGGCCGCGCTTTATGAGCTCGAGCGCCGTCTCGCTCTTGCCGATGCCGCTGTCCCCCTCGATCAGGACGCCCTCGCCGTATACCTCCACCAGCACGCCGTGTATCGTGACGCGCGGGGCGAGATAGCTGTGCAGAGAGCTGATAATGTCGGCCTGAAAATCGGAGGTGTCCTCGGCGGTGATGAAGACGTTCCTGTCGAAGCGCTCCGCCATCTCGAGGCACTCCGGAAAGGGCACGACGCCGTGGCATATCACCAGCGCCGCGATATCGTAGCGCATGAAGCGCTCGAAGGCCGCAAGGCGCTCGCTGTCGCTCAGCGTGTCGAGATAGGTGCTCTCGACGCGCCCCATTATTTGCAGGCGCTTGGGGTCGAAATAGTTGTAAAAGCCCGTCATCTGCATGGCGGGGCGGTTGACGTCCGCCGTGGTGATGACCGCGGTCTCATAATCCTTCGACAGATGCAGCGGCTTGAGGCCGTGCTCCTCCGCTATCGTCTTGAGCCTTACCGAATACCTGCTTCTCATCTGTTAGCCCTCCCTGCGTCCGCCCGCACTTGTAGTAATATATATATTAACCATTCCGGCGCGATTTGGCAACCTCTTTTACACGCATCCGGGCGTAAAAACTTTCTGCGCCGCCGGGCTTTTTTTCGCCGTATTCGCAAAAAAATAACTTGCAAATGTGTTACAGGTCTGCTATTATATATAAGCTGTCTATTCAGCAAACACAAGCAAGGAGGTGCTTCAACTCATGGCAAAGTGTCAGTTCTGCGAAAAGGACGTGGCCTTTGGTATAAAGGTCAGCCATTCCCACAGACGCTCCAACCGTACCTGGAAGCCGAATGTGAAGCGCGTCAAGGCCATTGTGGACGGCGTTCCCCAGCACGTCTACGTCTGCACCCGCTGCCTGCGCAGCGGTAAGGTCACCCGCGCTGTGTAATTTAATTTCATAAAATTACCCGAAACAAAGCCTGTCGTGCGCAATAAACGACGGGCTTTTTTCGGTTGTGCCGTTTTTCGGCAAATTGTCTATTGCTTCGCCGCGGCGCGTCGTATACAATGGCGGGGTATTTCTTCTTTGGGGGTATAGGCTATGAAGCAGCTTGAACAGCGCATAATGCGCGACGGAAAGATAAGACCGGGCGGGATACTGAAGGTGGACGGCTTTTTGAACCACCAGATCGACCCCGCTCTGATATACGAGATGGCGCTCGAGCTGAAAAGGCTCTACGGGGACTGCGGCGTGAACAAGATATTAACCATCGAGGCCTCCGGCATCGCGCTCGCCTGCATGACGGGCTACGTCTTCTCCTGCCCGATGCTCTTCGCCAAGAAGAGCCGCTCCAGCAACATCTCGGACGACGTATATTCCGCCGAGGTGGCCTCCTTTACGCACGGCAACACCAACCCCGTCGTCGTGTCGAAGGAATACCTCGGCAGAGGCGACCGCGTGCTGCTGATAGACGACTTTCTTGCGACCGGCGCCGCGCTCGAGGGGCTGCGCGCGCTGGTGGAGCAGGCCGGGGGCGAGGTCGTCGGCGCGGGCGTCGCGATAGAGAAGGTCTTTCAGGGCGGCGGGGACAGGCTGCGCGCGCAGGGTCTGCGGATAGAGTCGCTGGCGCGCATCGCCGCCATGGACGACGACGGAAACATACGCTTTGATTGATTATTCATCGATTCTTACAAAAAAATCCTGTCGAAAATAGTAAAAACTTCTAAAAACACACTTGACATTTCAGGCCGCGGCTGTTAGTCTATCGGTGTATCAGCGGACAACTTAACACTTTCGATATATAGCAAATGATATGGATTTGAAGTCTCTACCCGGACGCCGTAAATGTCCGGACTATCGAAGATGTATTTGGGAAACGGGGCTCTGTTTCCCTGATAATGCATTGGTAGAGACGTGCTTTCCGTCTTTCCCGGTGCATTTTTTGTCCGCGCTCCGCTTCGTATCTCTGCCGCCCACCGCGGCTTTGATAAATAAAAAAAACTACTTGTGAGGAGATCAAAGAATGAAAAAGATCATCGCCATGCTGCTCGCTCTGGTTATGGCATTCGCCCTGTGCGCCTGCGGCCAGACCGCCGCACCCGCTGCCACCGAAGCTCCCGCGGCGGCAACCGAAGCCGCCGCCGAGGAAACCACCGACGATGCGGCCGCCGATCTGAAGGTCGGTTTTATCTTCCTGCACGATGAGAACTCCACCTACGACCTCAACTTCCTCAACGCCGCGAAAGGAGCCTGCACGGCTCTCGGCCTGAAGGAGGACCAGTTCATCTACCGCACCAACATCCCCGAGGGACAGGAGTGCTATGACGCCGCCGCCGAGCTTGCCGACGCCGGCTGCTCCATCGTCTTCGCGGACAGCTTCGGCCATGAGGACTACATGATCCAGGCCGCCAAGGACTTCCCCGACGTGCAGTTCTGCCACGCCACCGGCACCAAGGCTCACACCGAGGGTCTCGACAACTACCACAACGCCTTCGCCTCCATCTATGAGGGTCGTTACCTCGCCGGCATCGCCGCCGGAATGAAGCTCAACGAGATGATCGAAGCCGGCGAATTCACCGCGGACGAGGCCAAGATCGGCTATGTCGGCGCCTTCACCTACGCGGAAGTCATCTCCGGCTACACCTCCTTCTTCCTCGGCGCCCGCTCCGTCTGCCCCACCGCCACCATGGAAGTCACCTTCACCGGGTCCTGGTACGATGAGACCGCCGAGAAGGAAGCCGCCAACAAGCTCATCGGCAACGGCTGCAAGCTCATCAGCCAGCACGCCGACTCCATGGGCGCCCCCACCGCCTGCGAGACCGCCGGCGTTCCCGACGTGTCCTACAACGGAAGCACCCTCGACGCCTGCCCCAACACCTTCATCGTCTCCTCCCGCATCGACTGGGAGCCCTACTTTGAGCACATCGTCAACTGCGTGCTCGGCGGCGAGCCCATTGTCGCCGACTGGACCGGCGATATCGGCACCGGCTCCGTCGTCCTGACCGACGTCAACACCAAGGCCGCCGCCGCCGGCACTGTCGAGGCCATCGAGGCCGCGAAGGCCGCTCTCGAGGCCGGCACGCTCCACGTCTTCGACACCGCCACCTTCACCGTCGATGGCAAGACCCTCGACAGCTACATGGCCGACGTCGATACCGACGCCGCCTACACCCCCGACACCGAGGCCGTCTCCGACGGTTACTTCCATGAGTCCGAGTACCGCTCCGCGCCGTACTTCGACCTCAAGATAGACGGCATCACCCTTCTCGATTCCAAGTTCTGATCAGCCTCATATTGGGAAGTCCCGACCGCGCGCCGGGACTTCCCAAATACTGCTGTAAAGGGCAGCGCAGTGACTTATCGCCGCCGCGCTGCCCTTTGCAGTATTATGCGCTCCGTGCTCTTTTTATTATTCTGTTTTAGGGAGTGAAGCCTTTGGACAGCAAGATCGCCGCGGTCAAGATGCGCAACATCACCAAGACCTTCGGCTCAGTCGTCGCCAACGACAAGGTATGGCTCGATATCTACAGGGGCGAGATACTTGCGCTGCTCGGCGAGAACGGCAGCGGCAAGACCACGCTTATGAATATGCTCTCCGGCATCTATTTCCCGGACGAGGGACAGATCTCCATCGACGGGAAGGATGTGGTCATCCGCTCCCCGAAGGACGCGTTCGACCTCGGCATAGGCATGATACACCAGCATTTCAAGCTGGTGGACGTGCTCACCGCCGCGGAGAACATCATCCTCGGCCTGAAGGAGCCGGGGCGGCTCGACCTGGACGCGGTGGCAAAGCGGGTAAAAAGCATCTGCGACGCCTACGGCTTTGAGGTCGATCCCTTCCAGAAGGTCTACGACATGTCCGTGTCGCAGAAGCAGACCGTGGAGATCATCAAGGTGCTCTACCGCGGCGCGGACATCCTGATCCTCGACGAGCCCACGGCCGTCCTGACCCCGCAGGAGACGGACAAGCTCTTCGCCGTGCTGCGCAACATGCGCGACGCCGGGAAGGCCGTCGTCATCATAACCCACAAGATGCACGAGGTCGAGGCGCTGTCGGACAGGGTCGCCATTCTCCGGCACGGCCAGTTCATCGGCGACATGCCGACCGCGAAGACCAACGCGCAGGAGATGACCAACATGATGGTCGGCCACGCGGTCTCGCTCAACATCGAGCGGCCCGAGCCGAAGGACCCGAAGCCCCGCATTGAGGTCAAGAACCTCTCCGTGCGCAGCATCGACGGCATTCTCAAGCTCGACGACGTCTCCTTTACCGCCGACAGCGGCGAGATCCTCGGCATCGCCGGCATCTCCGGCTGCGGGCAGAAGGAGCTGCTGGAGGCCATCGCGGGCTTGCAGCCGACCGAGGCGGGCAGCATCTGCTTTGTCAGGGACGACGGGACGCGCGAGGAGCTGATAGGCAGAGACCCGCTGCACATCGCGGAGCTGGGCGTCGCGCTCTCCTTTGTGCCGGAGGACAGGCTCGGCATGGGTCTCGTCGGCAACATGGATCTCGCGGACAACATGATGCTTCGCTCCTTCCGCCGCGGCCGCTCCCTCTTTACCGACAGAAAGGCGCCCAGAAAGCTCGCGCAGAGCGTCGTGGAGGAGCTGGACGTCAGCACGCCCGGCATCGGCACGCCCGTCCGCCGTCTCTCCGGCGGCAACGTGCAGAAGGTGCTGGTCGGCCGCGAGATATCCTCCGCGCCCACCGTGCTGCTCACCGCCTATGCCGTCCGCGGACTGGATATCAACTCGTCCTACACCATATACGAGCTCATCAACCGGCAGAAGGCCGCCGGAGTCGCCGTCATATACGTCGGCGAGGATCTGGACGTGCTGCTGGAGCTGGCCGACAAGATACTCGTCCTCTGCGGAGGCAAGGTCAGCGGCCTTATCCCCGGCCGCGGCGCGACGAAACGCGACGTGGGGCTCATGATGACCCGTCTGGGAGGTAAAGACGCCAATGAATAATCAGAAAAAAGCCCCTCTTTTCCATATCGCCAAGCGCGGCGTCCTCCCCTGGTATGTCGCCTGGGCGATACGCGGCGCGGCGATACTCGCGGCGCTGCTGGTCTGCGCGCTCGTCACGATGCTGCTCACCGGAGAAGACCCCATCCAGATATTTCTGACGATCGTCAAGGGCGCGCTCGGCACGCCGAGAAAGATATGGATACTCTTCCAGAACGTCGCGATACTTCTCTGCGTGTCGCTCGCCGTGACCCCGGCGTTTAAAATGCGCTTCTGGAACATCGGCGGCGAGGGTCAGGTGCTCATCGGCGGCCTCGCCACGGCGGCCTGCATGATATGCCTCGCCGGGAAGCTGCCGAACGCGCTGCTCATCGCGGTGATGGCCGGCGCGAGTATGCTCGCCGGCGCGATATGGGCCGGTATCCCCGCCTTTTTCAAGGCGAAGTGGAACACGAACGAGACGCTCTTCACCCTGATGATGAACTATGTGGCGACACAGCTCGTGGCGTTTTTCGTCATCATCTGGGAGGTGCCGAAGGGCGCGGGCAAGATAGGCATCATCAACCAGAGCACCGAGGCCGGCTGGCTGCCTCAGATAGGCGGCTACAAATATCTGCTGAACATCCTCATTGTCGCCGTGCTGACGATAGGGATGTACATCTACCTCCGGCGCAGCAAGCACGGCTATGAGATATCCGTCGTCGGCGAGAGCGAGCGCACCGCCCGCTATGTCGGCATCAGCGTGGAAAGGGTCATCATCCGCACCATGCTCCTCTCCGGCGCGGTCTGCGGCATCGCGGGTCTGCTGCTCGTGGGCGGCACGGACCACACCATCACGACCACGATCGCCGGGGGGCGGGGCTTTACCGCCGTCATGGTCTCGTGGCTCGCGAAATTCAACCCCATCGCGATGATCTTTACGAGCCTCCTGCTGGTCTTCCTCGACCGCGGCGCGAGCGAGATATCCACCGCCTTCGGCCTCAACCAGTCCTTCGCCGATATCCTGACCGGCATCATCCTCTTCTTCATTATCGGCTGCGAGTTCTTCATCTCATATAAGATATGCCTCAGCAAAGCCGCGAAGGAGGAGGTAAAGGCCAATGTTTGATATCGTCTCTTTTATCCCCAGAGCCGTCGTGCAGAGCATCCCGCTGCTCTTCGGCAGCACCGGCGAGACGCTGACCGAGAAGTCCGGCAACCTCAACCTCGGTATTCCGGGCATCATGTATGTCGGCGGCATCAGCGGCGTCATAGGCGCGTTCATGTATGAGCAGTCGCTCGCCTCGAGCGCGGACATGAGCGGCTTTCTCGCAATCGGCATCCCGCTGCTCGCCTCCCTGCTCGGCTCGCTCCTGATGGGTCTCATCTACTGCTTTCTGACAGTCACCCTCCGCGCAAACCAGAACGTGACCGGCCTTGCGCTCACTACCTTCGGCGTCGGCTTCGGCAACTTCTTCGGCGGCTCGCTGATAAAGCTCACCGGCAGCGGCGTGCCGTCCATCGCGCTCTCCGCCACCAGCAGCTATTTCAGCCGCTCCCTGCCCTTCGCGGGCAAGCTCGGCTGGTTTGGGAAGATCTTCCTGTCCTACGGCTTTCTCGCCTACCTCGCCGTCATTATCGCCCTCGTCGCCGCCTACATTCTCAGGCGCACCCGCGTCGGATTGCAGCTGCGCGCGGTGGGCGAGAGCCCGAACACCGCGGACGCGGCGGGCATCAACGTCAACCGCTATAAATATGTCGCCACCTGCACCGGCAGCATGATAGCCGGGCTCGGCGGCCTGTACTACGTCATGGACTACGCCTGCGGCGTCTGGTCGAACGACGCCTTCGGCGACAGGGGCTGGCTCGCCATAGCGCTCGTCATCTTCACGATATGGCGGCCGAACGTGGGCGTGCTGTCCTCCCTGCTCTTCGGCGGCCTGTATATCCTCTACCTGTACATCCCGACCGGCATGAACCTCTCCATCAAGGAGCTGTACAAGATGCTGCCCTACATCGTCACCATCGTGGTGCTCGTCATCAGCAGCATGCGCAACAAGCGCGAGAACCAGCCCCCCGCCTCGCTGGGTCTGGCCTATTTCCGAGAAGAACGGTAGCTCCGCCGAAGGCATGAGACCCGCCGCGAAACGCCCCCCGTCATCCCGCGGATGAAGGGCGCGTCCTGCGGCGGGCCTATTTTACGCGCGGCGCGCGAACTTTTTCCCTCTTCCCGCGTCATAGAGGGTATAACAGCAAAGGGGGCGTTTAAAAAAATGAAAAAGCTATTTCTTTTGCTCTGCGCCGTCTGTCTGATGCTCGCCCTCGCGGGCTGCGGACAGAAGACCGCGGAGGAGGCTCAGGGAGCGGAGCTTGAAAACCCCGTGACGGAGGTCTCCGGGCAGGAGCTGCTCACGAAGACCGGGATCTCGTTTTGTCTGCCGGAGGGCGCGGAAAACGCCGCCTACAGCTACATCGACGACGGGGAACAGGTCATAGCCCAGCTGC
This sequence comes from Oscillospiraceae bacterium, assembly GCA_034933465.1. Taxonomy (GTDB): domain Bacteria; phylum Bacillota; class Clostridia; order Oscillospirales; family Oscillospiraceae; genus Limivicinus. The sequence continues at coordinate 21,980 of JAYFNM010000010.1, forward strand.
GCTTCACGCTCGACGGCGCAGACTGCGCCGCGCGCGCCGTCTCGACCGGCATTCCCGGGGACGTCCTGCCGGATATCTCGGGGCTGTATTACGAGTGGCAGCACAGCGGCACGGGCGAGGTCGGCTACAACAGCGCCCAGCTCCACTGGAACGAGGGTGAGGCGGGCTATGCCGCCTGGTACGACTACGCGCCCGGCATCCTGTACAGTCTGAGCATGGACAGCGGCGCCGGCAGGGACGCGCTGCTCGCCATAGCGGCCGAGAGCTGCCCGCCCATGCAGGGCGAGGCCGGCTGAGCGGCAAAAAAGATAACGAGGCCCCCGGTCGGCAGCCGCGCCGACCGGGGGCTTCGTTTACATCCGTTTATATATCGCCGTGTTATCAGACCTTGAAGTTGACGGAGGTCGCGCCCTCCTCCTCCTGCTGGAACTCGTAGTCCTTGCCGGGGAGTATGGCGTTGAGCGCGATGCCGACGATGGAGCCGACGGCGAGGCCGGAGAAGCTCACCATGCCTATCTGGATGCTGCCGCTGTAGCTTATGCCGATGGACAGCACCAGGATGAGAGCCGCGATGATGACGTTGCGGGTGTTGGTGAAATCGACCTTGTTCTCGACCACGTTGCGCACGCCGACCGCGGAGATCATGCCGTAGAGGATGAGGGACACGCCGCCGATGGTGGCGGTGGGCATTGCGGAGACCAGCGCCGCAAACTTCGGGCAGAAGGCGACGACTATCGCGATGCAGGCCGCGATGCGGATTACGCGCGGGTCATACACTCTTGAGAGCGCGAGGACGCCGGTGTTCTCGCCGTAGGTGGTGTTGGCCGGGCCGCCGAAGATGGAGGCGAGCGTGGTCGCGAGACCGTCGCCGAGCAGGGTACGGTGGAAGCCGGGGTCCTGCATGAAGTTCCTGCCGCAGGTGGAGGATATCGCGCAGATATCGCCGATGTGCTCAACCATGGTCGCAAGCGACAGGGGGACGATGGTGAACACGGCGGACCAGAGCAGGGAGACGTCCACCTCGCCGGAGAAGAGGCCGAAGATCGTGCGGTTCCAGTTGATGGGCAGGCCGAACCATTTCGCCTCGGACACGGCCGTCACGACGGCGGCGCGCTCGGCAGGGCTGATTATCACGGCGAGCAGGTAGGAGCCGAGGACGCCGAGCAGGATGGGGATGATCTTCGCCATGCCCTTGCCCCAGATGTTGAAGCCGATGACGATGGCTATCGCGACGACCGCCACGAACCAGTTGCCCTTGCAGTTATTGATGGCGGAGGAGGAGAGCGTGAGGCCGATGGCGATGATGATGGGGCCGGTGACTATCGGCGGGAAGTAGCGCATGACCTTCTTGACGCCGAAGACCTTGAACAGGGCGGAGAGGATGACGTACATCAGGCCCGCTATCGCGACGCCGAAGCAGGCGTAGGCCAAAAGGTCGTTATTGTATATCGGAGTTCCGTCGGCCGCCGTGCCGATGGTGCGGATGGCGTTGTAGCCGCCGATGAAGGCGAAGGAGCTGCCGAGGAACGCGGGGACCTTGCCCTTGGAGAGCAGGTGGAAGAGCAGCGTGCCGAGGCCGGCGAAGAGCAGCGCGGTGGCGATATCGAGGCCGGTGAGCGCCGGGACAAGGACGGTCGCGCCGAACATGGCGAACATGTGCTGCAGACCGAGAAGGAGCATTTTCGGCGTGCCGAGAGTGCGTGCGTCGTAGATCGGCCCCTCAATAACGGCCTTTTTTTCTTTTCCCATTTCAGATGATCCTCTCTTTATATGAAATTTGTTGTGCGCTTTTTCAGTCCCGCTCCAGATCCATCAGGAACACGCCGGTCTCGCCGTCGTATTCCGGGAGGCGGACCTCGACGAGCTCGCTGTGGGAGGTGGGGAGGTTTTTGCCGACGAAGTCTGCTCTTATGGGCAGCTCCCTGTGTCCCCTGTCCACAAGCACCGCGAACTGTATCGTCCGCGGCCGGCCGCAGCTGAACACCGCCTCTATGGCGGCGCGAGCCGTCCGCCCGGTATAGAGCACGTCGTCTATGAGGATGACGTCCCTGCCGGTGACGTCGAAGGGGAGCTCGGTCTTCCTGACCTGCGGGCTGTCCGCCAGCGCGGTCAGGTCGTCGCGGTAAAAGCCGATGTCGATGCTGCCGCAGGGCGGCTCTATGCCCTCGATGGCGGCGATATTCGCGCGGATGCGCCGGGCTATCGGCTCGCCGCGGCGGCGGATACCGACGAGCTGTACATTTTCCACGCCGCGGTTTTTCTCCGCTATCTCATGGGAGATGCGCATAAGCGCGCGGTTCAACGCCGCCTCGTCGAGTATCTGTGCCTTGAGTTTCATACGCTTCCTCCGATCCGGTAAAAATCGGCATCAAAAAATGCCCTGCCGAACGACCGGCAAGACACACAGTTATACAGATACACGCGGTGTACCCGTAAAATATGAGCGATTTTGCCGGCATCTCTGTACCGAAGCTTAAAAATCTTTTATTGCGATGATTATATGTTACTCCGCCGGAAAAAGCAAGCCCTTTTTTGAATTCCTACGCTTTTGACAAATCCGCCAAACCCGGCGCGGCGTTTTTGTGGACATGCCACAAAGAAACAGCCGGGCGCGGCCAAAGCAGGAAAGAAAAGCCTGTCAGAGCTGTCGTTTCGGACTGCTCTGACAGGCCGTTTTTTCAGCGGCTCACCCGCCGGTCATTTTACCACTCGAGGTTCTTCTCGTCTTCCTTGCTGAATATGTGCGCCACGCTGCCGTTGAAGGTGAAATTGACGATGTCGCCCATGGCGAAGTGCCACTTCTTGTCGGTGGTGGGGACGATGATGATGACGTCCCTGCCCTCGGCCGTGACGTGCAGATGCACGGAGGAGCCCATCATCTCGGACACATCAACCTTGGCGGTGATGCCCTGCTCCACAAGCTCCGTGTGCTCGGGGCGGACGCCGAGCGTGACGTCCTGCCCGACGACCTCGTTCGCGCTGAGCCGCGCCTGCTTTTCGGCGTCCAGCTCGACCTTCACGCCGCCGAGAGAGACGAAGTATTTCCCGTCCTCCTTCGTGAGCTTCGCGTCGAAGAAGTTCATCTGGGGCGTGCCGATGAAGCCGGCCACAAAGAGGTTGCGGGGATTGTCGAAGACCTCCTGCGGGGTCCCTATCTGCTGGATATATCCGTCGCGCATGATGACTATGCGGTCGCCGAGGGTCATGGCCTCGGTCTGGTCATGGGTGACGTAGATAAAGGTGGTATCTATGCGTTCGCGCAGCTTGATTATTTCGGCGCGCATCTGGTTGCGGAGCTTCGCGTCGAGGTTTGACAGAGGCTCGTCCATAAGGAAGACGGACGGGTCGCGGACGATGGCGCGGCCAATGGCGACGCGCTGTCTCTGGCCGCCGGAGAGCGCCTTGGGCTTGCGGTCGAGATACTGGGTGATGTCCAGGATCTCCGCGGCCTCGCGCACCTTCTTTTCGATAAGGTCCTTCTTTTCCTTGCGCAGCTTGAGCGAGAAGGCCATGTTCTCAAACACGGTCATGTGCGGATAGAGCGCGTAGTTCTGGAAGACCATCGCAATATCCCTGTCCTTGGGCGCCACGTCGTTCATGAGCTTGCCGTTGATGTACAGCTCGCCCTCGGTGATCTCCTCAAGGCCGGCCACCATTCTCAGCGTGGTGGATTTGCCGCAGCCGGACGGGCCGACAAGGACGATGAACTCCTTGTCCGCAATGTCCAGATTGAACTCCTGCACGGCGACGACGCCCTGCTCGGTGATCTGCAAATTGACCTTCTTCTCTTCCTCGGCCTCGCCCTTGTCTTTTTTCTTTTTCTTCTTGTTCTCTCCGCTGACGAACGGGTATACTTTCTTGACGTTTTTCAGTGATACAGTCGCCATTTTTCCGACTCTGACCGCCCGGCCTCCGCCTGAGCGCCCTCGCAGGGGCCGTAAAAGCCTCCCGCCTTACGACAGGTCTCCACTCTGCCGCACCCTGAGTCTCAGGGAAAATGTATTCCTCCTTATTAAAGCTGTACCCGGCTGATAGTATGGAGAGCCGGACACGCAGTCAAATATGGGGGCTATAATGACCCTTTTTTATTATACATATTCCCGTCTCATTAGGCAACACAAAAATTGCCCCCGGTTTTTGTCGCTTTTATCCATAAAAAGCCCGTCTCCTGTGCTGAGCGGGCGCGCCGGGCGCATATACTCTACGGAAAACATAATCGGAGGGCGTGAACAATGAAAATACTGAAACCCGGCAGCACCGGGCCGTCCGTCCAGCTTTTGCAGCTCACGCTGAGCCGGGCGGGCTACGGCGGGCTGTCCACCGACGGGGTCTTCGGCACGGCCACGCGCGGCGCGCTCATCCGCTTTCAGGCGGCACGCGCGCTGACAGCGGACGGCGTCGCCGGGGGCGAGACGCACAGGGCGCTCCTGCCCTGGTACACCGGCTACGCCGTGCACAGGGCGCGCCGCGGGGACGGCCCGGCCTCCGTGGCCGCAAAATACGACAGCAGAGCCGAGGCTGTAGTCCTCGCAAACCCCGGCATCGCGCCGGAGAACATCCCGGTCGGCGCGCAGCTCATAGTGCCGCTGCCCTTCGACGTCGTCCCGACGACCATCGACTACTGCTCGGCGCTCGTGGGCTACTGCGTGAGGGGTCTCGCCGCGCGCTATCCCTTTATCACGACCGGGGAGCTCGGCAAGAGCGTCATGGGCAGGCCGCTCTGGAGCCTCAGCCTCGGGCACGGCACGAACCGCGTGCTGTATAACGCCGGGCACCACGCGAACGAATGGATATGCACGCCCTTGCTGCTGCGCTTTGCCGAGCAGCTCGCCGCGGCCTATCCGCGCTACAGCTTCCCGGAGGGCTGGAAGGCGAACATTCGCGGCATCGACCTCAACCTCCAGTACCCGGCGCTCTGGGAGCAGGCGAAGGCCAATAAATACGCGCTCGGCATAACCTCCCCCGCGCCGGGGGATTTCGTCGGCACCGCGCCGCTGACCGCCCCGGAGAGCCGCGCGATGTATGAGTTCACGCGCGAGTTCGACCCCGCGCTCACGCTCGCCTATCACACGCAGGGCGAGGTGATATACTGGCGCTTTCTCGACCTGCAGCCGCCGAAGGCGGAAAAGATCGCCTCCGTCTTCGCCGAGGCCTCCGGCTACGCCGCCGAGGATACGCCCTACGCCGCCGGCTTTGCCGGGTACAGGGACTGGTACATCAAGGCCTTCGGCCGGCCGGGCTATACGATAGAGGCGGGGCTCGGCGCAAACCCGCTGCCCATCTCGGCTCTTCCCGAAATGTACGAGCGAAACCTCGGCATCCTCACCCTCGGCGCGCTCGTGACCTGACGGCGGCCGGAGGGCGCAAAAAATCTGCCATTCTGAGCAGGGCGAAGCGTCTTGGCGTTAAACCGGCGAAAAGCGCGTCGGTTTTCGCAAGCTCCTTCGGCCTTTCGGCTTCAGAATGACAGATTTTTCCACACGTTCAGGGCTTCGCGGTGGCGAAATATATGATGTCGCTGATGGTCTTTTCAACGCCGAACTGCACCGGGTTTATCAGCTGGCCGTTGAAGACCGTGGTCGCGGTCTGGCCGCCGTCGAGCGTATAGGCCTTGATGCAGCCGCGCGCGAGCATCGCGTCCGCCGCCTGGCGCAGCGTCGCGAGATAGTAGTGGTCGGGCAGCTCGCAGTTGATATTCATCGTCAGATAGTGCCGCTCGCCCAGCATTCCGAGCGCGCTGCGGGCATAGGTGTCGTTCACCTCGCCCCACTGGTACTGCTCCGGCGTCACGTCCACGCCGTTGTCGATGAGCACCGGCCCGAAGCAGAGCGAGAAAATCACGTCGTTCTTCTCGATGAAGGCCTGCGCCTCCTCCTGCGCGGTAAACTGGCCGCGGTAGGAAAACAGCATGTCGCCGTCGGCGCTTATGTAGCAGGTGTCGCAGGTGTCGGGCTCGAAGCGGTATATCTCGCGGCCGTATACCACGACGCCGCAGCTGCGGCCGTGATTATAAAAATCGCCGCCCAGCGCGAGCACCGCGTTCGTGTCCGCCGCGAAATCGCTCGTCGTCTCGAAATTAAAATCGCCGTAGCTGTCGCCCGCGATCTTCCGGCGAAGCTGCGAGCCGTCGGCGATTATCACCTCCGAAAAGGTGCCGACCGCCTGCGCCTCTACCTCCTGCCACACCAGCGTCAGGATCGTCTCGTCCAGATAATAGCGGATGCCCGTGCCGGGGATGCGCTCGATATCGCGGCTCCACAGCATTTTCCGCTCGCCGATGAGCTGCTTTGCCGCGGGCGTCTCGAGCAGCGCCTCTATGACGGCGGGGTCGTCGGTCTCGCCGTAGAGCGCCGGGTCGGGCGTCCGGCCGCTGAGCGCGCTCTCCTCGATGGTATAGATCTTGCGCACATATGTGAGCTCCGCCGTGGCCGCCGCGCGGAGGCCTTCCGCCTCGGCGTCGATATCGCCGGACGCGGCACGGCCGAGCAGCGCGGTCGCGAGCTCGTCCCCGTTTTGCAGTGTCCATCTGCCGCGGTCATAGCGCAGCTCCAGCGTGACGCTCGCGCCGGAGACGTATTTCGCCGCGTTTTCAAGCCTTGCGCCCAGCGCCTGCTCATAGGCGCGCTCCACCGTCTCGTCCTTAAAGCTGTAGTCCGCGTTATAGACGTCCTCCGAGCGCTCGGCCGCCGCGACAAGCTCCGCGAGCGCGGCATTCACCTCGGCGTTGAGTCCGCTCGACAGCTTTTCCGGGTCGAGGACAAAGACCGTGAGCTGCTGCTGCGCGCTGCGTCCCTTTGTCTCGCAGGCGCCGTCGAGCTTATACGACCGGCTCGCGCAGAGCGCGCCGTACAGGCGCTTTCCTCCGTCGCTCGCGGGCGCCGCCGCCGGTTCGAGCGCGGCTCCTCCGTCAAGGGCGGCGGCCGCCGCCTGCGCGTCCCCCGCGCAGACCGCGTTCATATAATCGGCGGCGACCATACCCGCGTCGGGCGCTTTCGACATGTCGGCCTCCATATATATGAAGTAGCCCGCCGCCGCGAAGGCGAGGAGCATGACGGGTATCAGTACGGCGAGAAGACCTTTTCGTCTGCTTTTCATCTTTTTTTCTCCAAAGTCTGCTGTATTTAAGAAAAAATGAGGAACCTCGGCCGCCGAAGTCCCTCTGTGTGTTTTATCAGAAATCCGCGTTTCCGGTCGTGCGGGGGTGCAGCTCCACGTCGCGGATGTTCGAGACGCCGGTGAGATACATCACCATGCGCTCAAAGCCGAGGCCGAAGCCCGCGTGACGGCAGCTGCCGTAGCGGCGCAGGTCGAGATACCACCAGTAATCCTTCTCGTCGAGCCCCAGCTCCGCCATGCGCTTTGTGAGCATGTCGAGCCGCTCCTCGCGCTGGCTGCCGCCGATTATCTCCCCGATGCCGGGGACGAGGCAGTCCGCCGCGGCGACGGTCTTCCCGTCGTCGTTGAGGCGCATATAGAAGGCCTTGATCTCCTTGGGGTAATCGGTGACGAAGATCGGCTTTTTATAGACCTCCTCGGTCAGGTATCGCTCATGCTCGGTTTGCAGGTCGATGCCCCACTCCACGGGATAATCGAACTTCTTCCCGCTGTTTTTGAGTATCTCCACAGCCTCGGTATAGCTCACGCGGCCGAAATCGTTCGAAACCACGTTCTGCAGCCGCCCGAGCAGCCCCTTATCGACGAAGGCGTTGAAAAACTCCATCTCCTGCGGGCATTTTTCGAGCACCGTGTTGATGATGGCCTTCACCATCGCCTCGGCGGTGTCCATATAGTCGTTGAGATCGGCGAAGGCCATCTCAGGCTCTATCATCCAGAACTCGGCCGCGTGGCGCTGGGTATAGGAGACCTCGGCGCGGAAGGTGGGGCCGAAGGTGTACACGTCGCCGAAGGCCATGGCGAAGTTCTCGGCGTTGAGCTGGCCGGAGACGGTGAGGCTGGTGGGCTTGCCGAAGAAGTCCCTGCTGTCGTCCACGCTGCCGTCGTCCTTTCTCGGCAGATCGTTGAGGTCGAGCGTGGTCACGCGGAACATCTCGCCCGCGCCCTCGCAGTCCGAGCCTGTTATTATCGGGGTGTTGACATACACGAAGCCCCTGCTCTGGAAAAACTCGTGCACGGCCTGCGCCGCGACGCTGCGCACCCGGAAGACCGCCGAGAACAGGTTCGTCCTGGGGCGAAGGTGCTGTATCGTGCGCAGAAACTCGACGCTGTGGCGCTTTTTTTGCAGCGGGTACTCCGGGGTGGAGCTGCCCTCCACGGTTATCTCGTCCGCCTTCAGCTCAAAGGGCTGCTTCGCGTCCGGAGTGAGCACAAGAGTGCCGTGCACTATCAGGGCGGCGCCGACGTTCTGCCGGGCGATCTCGTCGTAATTATTCAGGCCGGACCTCTCAAACACGATCTGCAGCGACTTTAAGCAGCTGCCGTCATTCAGCTCGACGAAGCCGAAGTTCTTCATATCGCGCACTGTCCTCACCCAGCCGCAGACGGTCAGCTTCTGCCCGTCAAACGCTGAAGCGCCGGCATATATGCCGGAAATTTTCTGATGCTTCATTTGGCGCTCATCCTTTCTTTGTGTCTCAGACACTCATATTGTTCCACGGCAAAAACGCGCCGTGTTTTGTTATTATAACATCATGCCCGGTTTTTTCAACAGGAATTTGCCCATTTCCCCGGGCGCGCCTATTAATATTCCTTAAGCGGGGTCGGCGTCCTCAGAATATGAACTTGATCGGCGCTTTGAAGTTTGCAAGCTCGATATCCCTGTACTCGCCGCCGGCCTCTCCGTCCCTCGTCCAGGCGACGGGCTTTTCAAAGGTAAAGCGGGCTCTCTTCGTGTGCAGTATCAGCAGCCTGTCGCTGTCAAAGCGCTGCGAGAGCACGCTCGCGACGATATCACCCAGCCCCTCCACGCTGCCCGGGTCCCTTACGAGCACCAGCTCCGACATCCCGTCGCCAAGGCAGACCATCTCCTCGGGCAGGCGGACTATCCCTGCGACGGAGGTGGAGTTGGACATGCTCCCGTAGATGAGGTCGTCCTCCACGACGCCGCCGTCATACTCCACGCGCGTCCTGTACAGCTCGATCTTAGGCAACTGCGCCATGCCCTGCAACACATACGCGAGATGCCCCAGCACCTTTTTCTGCGTCTGGGGCGTGGCATAGCTGACCTCGGTGAAGGCGCCGAAGGCGGCGATATAGGCGAAATACTTGTCCGCCCCGAAGCCGCCGACATCGAAGGGATGGGGCGCGCCGTAGATTATGCGCCGCGCCGCGCCGACCGTGTCGTTCTTCGGCAGGGCGAGCGTCGTCGCGACGTCGTTTGCCGTGCCCATGGGGATATAGCCGAGCGGGGGCGGGTCGTCCACCTGCATAAGCCCGGCTATCACCTCGCTGAGCGTGCCGTCCCCGCCGATGCAGGCGACGGTGTCGTATTCTCCGGCATGGCTCGCGGCAAAGGTTGTGGCCTCGCCGACGGCGGCGGTAAAAAACAGCGTGGGCCGGTAGCCCGCGCCGTCGAGCGTCTGCAACGCGTCTCCAAGGTCGCCCTTATAGCCCCCGCGACCCGCCGCGGGGTTTATTATCAGCATAAGCTTTTTTTCCATGCCGTCTCTCTTTCAGCCGCCCCGGAGCCGGGACGTCTCTTTTTTTACATTATATCCCGCGCGGCGGCCTCCCGTCAAGCGGCGAGCCGCGCGCGGGATTTCCCCATAAAAATGCCAAGGGGACGCAGAAAACTGCGTCCCCTGATCGTTGCGTTTTTTATGCCAGCTCGTTGAGCTTTGTCGCCATTGCGGACTTCTTGTGAGCCGCATTGTTCTTGTGCAGCAGACCCTTGCCGGCCGCGCGGTCAACGGATTTAACAGCAACTTTATAGGCACTGACGGCTGTATCGCGGTTGCCTTCGACAACAGCTGCGTCAAACTTTTTAATCATGGTCTTGAGCTCGGTCTTGTCAGCCCGGTTCTTGGCGTTGAGCTGCTTGGACTTAATATCTCTCTTGGCAGAAGATTTAATGTTGGCCATGTTTTAATCGACACCTCCTCCTATAAAATTGAGTTAAAACAACTCGCGTTTTGAAATTATAGCAAAGAACTCACGGAAAATCAAGCGTTTTTTTAAAAAATCCGTATTATTTTTCCGCCTTGTTATCCAAAGCGCGTTTTCTGGGAATCATACACCATATCTTGATTGGAGGGCAGTGTTAAATGTCAATATATGGAAGAACAGATCTCGCGAGCGAGGCGCACAGCCTCTGGGCGCAGGGCGCGGAGGAGACGGGCGGGCTGAGCGGCGTCACGGCCGCGCGGGAGACGCTTTTCGGCCACGGCGTGACCGTGTCGAAATCCTTGACGAGCGCGGGGCGGCGGCGCTCGGAAAGCCGCGCGGAAAATACTACACGCTCGAGCTCGCCTCCCGCTTCGAGCGCGGGGCGGAGAGCTTTCCGGACGCCGCCGCCGCGGTAGCGGAGCTGATCTCGCGCTGCGCCGGGGACTTCGGCGACAACCCGGTTTTGATCGCCGCGCTCGGCAACCCCGACATAACGCCGGACGCGCTCGGCTCTCTTGCCGCCGACCATATCATCGTCACGCGGCATTTAAAGGGCGAGCCGGGCTTTGAGGCCTTCCGTGCCACAGCCCTCTGCCGCACGGGCGTGCTCGGCACGACGGGCGTCGAGAGCGCGCGCCAGATAAAAACGCTCTGCGCCGAGCTGCATCCGGCGCTCGTCATCGCGATAGACGCGCTCGCCGGGTCGGATCTGTCGCGCCTGTGCAGAAGCGTGCAGGTCTGCGACGCCGGCATCGCGCCGGGCTCGGGCGTCGGCAACGACCGGGAAAAGCTCGACCGCGCTTTTCTCGGCGTTCCGGTCGTGGCGATAGGCGTCCCTACCGTCATAGACGCCGCCGCCTTCACGGACGAGCCCGGGGTCGGCGCGATGTTCGTCACGCCGCGGGGCATCGACAGCTCCGTCCGGGCGGCGGGCAGGCTCATCGGCTACGGCGTCGATCTCGCGCTGCACCGGGCGCTCAGCGTCGCCGATATCGACATGCTGGTGGGCTGAGCTCCGGCGGCGGAATGTTTCACGTGAAACACCGGCTGCCGGATACTAAAAGTTTCACGTGAAACATTGAAATTATGTCTCATCGCTGTTATAATATCAAGCACGAATGACGGCGCAAGGAGAGAGAGCATGGCAAAAAATATCGCGATAGCAAATCAGAAGGGCGGCGTGGGCAAAACCACGACCTGTGTGAATCTCTGCGCCGCGCTGAGCCAGACCGGCAGGCGCGCGCTGCTCGTGGACTGCGACCCGCAGGGCAACGCGAGCTCCGGCATGGGCGTCTCAAAAAGCACCAGGCCGAACACCTACGACATGCTGATAAACGGCGCGGAGGCGGCGGACTGCGTCGTACACACGGAGTATGGGGACGTGATACCGACCGGCAAGGAGCTGGCTGCGGCCTCCGTCGAGCTCATAGGCACGGAGCGGCGCGAATTTGTCCTGAAAAGCGCCCTGCTGCCGCTGTTCAGCGACTACGATTACATATTCATGGACTGTCCGCCCTCGCTGGAGCTGCTCACGGTCAACGCGCTCGTCGCCGCGGACAGTGTGCTGATACCCATGCAGTGCGAGTACTACGCGCTCGAGGGGATAGCGGACCTGATGACCAGCATCAAGATGTGCAACAAGCGGCTCAACCGCCGCCTTGAGGTGGAGGGCATAGTCCTCACGATGTACGACGCCCGCGCCAACCTCACGACCCAGGTCTCAAACGAGCTGAGGAAACACCTCGCGAGCAAGATATACGACACCGTGATACCGCGCAGCATACGGCTGTCCGAGGCGCCGAGCCACGGGATGCCGGGCGTCGCGTACGATAAGACAAACAAGGGCAGCAGGGCATATATGGCGCTGGCGGAGGAATTTGCCGCCAGATGCGAGAGCTGAGGAGGATACATGGCGGCAAAAGAAAAAAAAGGGCTGGGAACCGGCCTTGACGCGCTGTTCGCGGCAAACGACTATGACGACGCGCCGGGCAGCGAGCTGCTGACCCTGCCGATAAGCAAGGTCGAGCCGAGGCAGGCGCAGCCGAGACAGTATTTCGACGAGGAGGCGCTGCGGGAGCTTGCGGACTCCATATCGCAGTTCGGGCTCATCCAGCCGGTCGTCGCGAGGAAGCTGGACACGGGCTATTATCAGATAATCGCGGGCGAGCGCCGCTGGCGCGCCTCGCGCATGGCGGGGCTCGTGGAGATCCCCGTGCGCGTCATCGAGGCGGACGACCGCCGGACGGCGGAGCTCGCGCTGGTGGAAAATTTGCAGCGGGAGGATCTAAACCCCATTGAAGAGGCGAAGGGCTACCGCTCGCTGATCGAGGACTACGGGCTGACCCAGGAGGAGACGGCAAAGAGCGTCGGCAAATCGCGCCCGGCCGTCACAAACGCGCTGCGGCTGCTGAATCTGACGCCGAAGGTGCTGGAGCTGGTGGAAAAGGGCAGCCTGTCCGCCGGACACGCGAGAGCGCTCGTGCCTATCGAGGACGGCGCAAAGCAGCTCCAGGCGGCAAACGAGGTCATAAAGCGCTCGCTGACGGTGCGCCGGACAGAAATCCTCGCCGGAAGCCTCACAAAGCCGCAGGCGCCTGCGCGCGGCGACAGCGCCGAGACCGTCGGCGTCGATTACGCGGCGGAGATAGGCGACGAGCTTTCAAAGCTGCTCGGACGCAGGGTGCGTCTGACGGACGGAAAGCGCACGGGAAAGATAGAGCTGGAATTTTACGGCGCGGACGACAGGGAAGCGCTGATAGACGCGCTCAGAAAAGCAGGGAAGAAATAAAAAAAGTTGAGGAGAGAAGAACATGCTGGACATCAAGTTTGTAAGAGACAACCCGGACGCCGTCCGCGAGAACATCAAAAAGAAATTTCAGGACCGCAAGCTGCCGCTGGTAGACGACGTCCTTGAGCTCGACGCGAAAAACCGCGCCGCAATAACCGAGGCGAGCGAGCTGCGCGCGAGCCGCAACGCCCTCTCCAAGCAGATAGGCCAGCTCATGGGGCAGGCGAAGAAGGACCCCTCAAAGCTCGAGCAGGCCGAGCAGATAAAGGCGCAGGTCAAGGCCGGCGCGGAACGGCTCGAGGAGCTGGAAAAGCTTGAGGAGCAGTACGCCGCGCGCATTCACGAGATAATGCTCAATATCCCGAATATCATCGACCCCTCCGTACCCATCGGGCCGGACGACAGCGCGAACGTCGAGGTGCAGCGCTTCGGCGAGCCGGCGGTTCCGGATTTTGAGATACCGTATCACACCGAGATAATGGAGAGCTTTAACGGCGTGGACATGGACGCCGCGGGGCGCGTCTCCGGCAACGGCTTTTATTACCTCATGGGCGACGTCGCCCGGCTGCACTCCGCCGTCCTGGCCTACGCGCGCGACTTTATGATAGACAAGGGCTTTACCTACTGCATCCCCCCCTTCATGATACACGGCAACGTCGTCGAGGGCGTCATGAGCCAGACCGACATGGACGCGATGATGTACAAGATAGAGGGGGAGGATCTCTATCTCATCGGCACCTCCGAGCACTCCATGATAGGCAAGTTCATCGACCAGATCATCCCCGAGGAGAAGCTGCCCCAGACGCTGACGAGCTATTCCCCCTGCTTTCGCAAGGAGAAGGGCGCGCACGGCATAGAGGAGCGCGGCGTATACCGCATACACCAGTTTGAAAAGCAGGAGATGATAGTCGTCTGCCGGCCGGAGGACTCCATGGCCTGGTACGAAAAAATGTGGCGCTTCTCGGTGGAGCTTTTCAGGAGCATGGATATCCCCGTGCGGCAGCTCGAGTGCTGCTCCGGCGATCTGGCCGACCTGAAGGTCAAATCCTGCGACATTGAGGCCTGGTCTCCCAGACAGAAGAAGTACTTTGAGGTCTGCTCCTGCTCCAATCTCGGCGACGCGCAGGCGCGCAGGCTAAAAATGCGCGTCAGGAGCGAGGACGGGAGAAGCTACCTCCCCCACACGCTCAACAACACCGTCGTGGCTCCGCCGCGTATGCTCATCGCCTATCTTGAAAACCATCTGTGCGCCGACGGCAGCGTGACCATCTCCGAGGTGCTGCGCCCCTATATGGGCGGCGCCGCCGTGTTGACGCCTAAAAAATAAAAGCTCCGTCTCAGACAGCGCGGCGCAAGAGCCCTTCCGTGTCACTTCCGACATGCATGAAGGTCGGTATTTTGCGCCGCGCCCCTTTTTTTGCGGGCAAGCTACTATATTATATTTATATCTTATCTTTAGCTTGCAAGAGCCCCGGTTTTTTGCTATAATGGTGAGGTTAGGAATATTCTTGTATCCGAGGTAGTTTTAAATGAATTCTCTCAACGATATATGGGCCGAAATAATAAAAGTCCTCTCAAAGCAGCTCACGCCGACCGCGATAACCACCTGGTTTTCGGATTGCGAGCCGGTGGAGCTGGAGGATTGCAGGCTCGTGCTGCACACCTCCACGGACTTTAAGCGAAACATCATCATGACCCGCTTCAGCGACTCGATAAAGACGGCTCTGTCCGACCTCTTCTCCTGCGACTTCGAGCTGATAGTTCTCGCCGGAGACGAGCTCAACGAATTTGTCGCCAAGAAAAAGGAGGACAACACCCTCCCGGAGATGGCCGGATACACCTTTGACAGATTCATCGTCGGAAACTCGAATAAATTCGCCCACGCCGCGGCGGTCGCCGTCGCGGAGAAGCCCGGGAAGACCTATAACCCGCTCTTTATCTACGGCAACTCCGGCCTCGGCAAGACCCACCTGCTGCTCGCCATAGGGCAGGCGATACATGAGCGCGAGCCGGGAAAAAAGATAGCCTATCTCAAGGGCGACGAATTCACGATACAGCTCGTCAAATCCATCAAGGACGGCACCGCCGAGGAATTTCGAACAAAATACCGTAATGTGGACCTGTTTCTCGTGGACGATATCCAGTTTATCGCCGGAAAACAGCAGACGCAGAACGAATTTTTCCACACCTTTAATAATATCTATGAGGCCGGGCATCAGATAGTCATCACCTCCGACCGGCCGCCGCTGGAAATGTCGCTGCTGGACGACAGGCTCCGCACCCGCTTTGAGGGGGGGCTGATGGCCGATATCCAGCCGCCGGATCTTGAGACCAGAATGGCCATAACCCGCAATAAGGCGGCTCAGCTCGGCCTGCTGCTGTCGGACGACGCGGTCGAATACATCGCGACGAACATCACCGCGAACATCCGGCAGATAGAGGGCGTCATAAAGCGCCTCACAGCCTATAAGGAGATTCTGGACGACGTCATCACGATAGACTCCGTCAAGCGCGCAATTAAAGACGTTATCCGGATAGGCACCTATATCCCAACTCCGGACAGCATAATCCGCGAGTCCGCCAGATACTATTCGCTCAAGGAGGAGGATCTGCGCGGCCAGAACCGCTCCAAAAACACCGCCATGGCGCGGCAGGTCTCCATGTACCTGATGCGCTCGCTCACAAACCTCTCCCTCAAGGACATAGGCGCCGAATATGAGGACAGAAACCACGCGACCGTGCTCAGCTCTATCCGAAAGGTGGAGGATCTGCTCAAGACGGACCCGGCTATGGCGGGCACGGTGAGAGACATAACCTCGAACATCAATTCCGTCTGAGGAAGCTTTCAAAAAACGCCCGGCCGAAATTCAAAGCGCTCAGCGCGAGAGAGCCTTCCTGGTAAATTACAGCCGAGTTTTCAACATTTTCGTGTTGAGAACGGCGCGCTGTGGTGTTGAGAGACGACCACCGCGCCGACCATGTTCAAAACACTGAAATTAAAAACATTTTTCTCAACACAGAAAGTCCTTTGATTTAAAGGCTTTCAGCATGTTTTCAACAAAAAAAACGCCTACAACAATAACTACAAATATATTAAATATATTTATTAATAAGAGCTTTTTTTATGGAGGTAAAATATGAAATTCTCATGTGAAAAATACATTCTTCAGGCCGCCTGTACGATAGCCTCCCGCGCGACCGCGTCCAAGAGCCCGATACCGGCGCTCGAGGGACTGCTGATAGAGGCGGACGCCGGTGTAAAGATAACCGGCTACGACCTGAAAAAAGGAATATACACGAGCGTGGAAGCCGACGTCGCAGAGACAGGCTCCGCGGTGGTGGGCGCGCGGCTCTTCGGAGAGATGATGCGCCGCCTGCCCGACGGGATAGTCGCCGTCAGCTCCGACGGGAACGACAATATCAACGTGAAATGCGGCAAGAGCGAGTTTAATTTCATGGGCATGGCCGCCGCGGACTATCCGGAGATGCCGGTGGTGGACAGCGTCAACAACATCGCGCTGCCGCAGAAAATATTGAAGAGCATGATAAACCAGACGATCTTCGCCGTCTCCGACAGCGATGTGCGCCCCATATATACCGGCACCCTGTTTGAGATAGACGGCGACGAGCTGACGCTCGTATCCGTGGACGGCTACAGGCTCGCAAAGCGCAGCGAAAAGCTGGAGAGCGCCGAGATGGAAAATTGCAGCTTTGTCGTGCCCGGCTCCGCGCTGTCGGATATCGAAAAGGTCTGCGCCGACGAGGACAAGGCGGTGAAAATATCCGTCGGCTCGAAGCATATCTCCTTTACCGTCGGGGACACCGTGATAGTCACGCGCCGCCTCGAGGGCGAATTTCTGAATTACCGCAAGTCCATCCCGGATAATTTCCGCTATAAGATAGAGGTGGAGAGAAGCGAGTTCATGGCGACGATAGACCGTGTCGCGCTGATAGTGAGCGAGAAAAACAGCAGCCCGGTCCGCATCTGCTTTAACGACGGGACGATAGACTGCTTCTGCGTGACGCCCATAGGCAAGGCGGAGGACGTCTGCACCTGCGACGGCAGCGGCGAGGGGCTGGAGATAGGCTTCAACGACAGGTATCTTATGGACGCGCTCAAGGCCGCCGGAACAGACCGGCTGGATATCTGCGTCAACACGGCCTCCTCCCCCTGCATAATCACCGCGGCCGACGGTAGCGAGAAATTCACCTATATGATACTTCCCGTGAGACTGCGCTCCGGGGAATGACAGGGGAATGATATATGAAAAAACTGGAAAAAATTGAGATAGATACGGAGTATATAAAGCTTGACTCGCTTTTGAAGTTTGCCGGGCTGACGGGCACGGGGGGCGAGGCAAAGGAGGCCGTCGCGGGCGGCCTTGTGAGCGTCAACGGCGAGGTCTGCACGATGCGCGGGAAAAAAATACATCCGGGAGACAGGGTCGGCTTCGAGAATACCGAGCTTGAGATCGCCGGGCGATGAGGATAAACAGGATAGCCCTCAACGGCTTTCGAAATTACGAATTTGAAAGCGCCAATTTCGAGAGCGGCACCAACGTGATATCGGGGCAGAACGCCCAGGGTAAAACAAACCTGCTCGAGAGCGTGTATATGCTCTCGTGCGGGAGAAGCTTCCGCACGCGCTTTGACAGGGAGCTTGTCGGCTTTGAATATTCCTCGGCCGACATACTCGCCGATGTGTTCAGTCACGAGCGGGAGCAGACGGTCAATATCAGGCTCCGGCCGGGACAGCCGAAGAAAATTCTGGTCAACGGCGTGAAAAAGGCGGCGGGCGAGCTGTCGGGCGTCGTGAACGTCGTGCTGTTCTGCCCGGACGATCTCAATCTCATAAAGGAGGGCGCGGCGGAGCGAAGGCGGCTCATGGACAACGCCATCAGCCAGATACGCCCGCGCTATGCCGAGCTCCTGTCCGACTTCAACAGACTGTACGAGCACAAGCTGCGTATTTTGAAGGACTGGCACGAGAAGCCCTCGCTTCTGGACACGCTCGACGAGTTTTCCGACGGGATGTGCCGCGCCACGGCTCAGCTTATCAGATACAGAGCCTCCTTCGTGGCGAGGCTGAACGAGGCCGCCCCGCCGATACACCGGGAATTTTCCGGCGAGGGCGAGACGCTGGATATAAAATATTCGACCGTGAGCACCGTGCGGGACGTCTTCGCCTCCGCCAAGGAGATATATTACGACGTCTGCGAGCATCAGGAGCGGCACAGGCAGGCCGAGCTTGACAGCGCGCAGTGTCTCACCGGCGCGCACAAGGACGACCTGGATATCTCCATAAACGGCCGTTCCGCGAGAAGCTTCGCCTCACAGGGGCAGACGAGGACGGCGGCGCTGTCGATAAAGCTCGCCGAGAGGGAGATATTTTTATCGGAGACAGGAGAATACCCGATACTCCTGCTCGACGATGTGCTCTCCGAGCTCGACGTCAAGCGGCAGGAGTTCGTCCTCAACCGCATAGGCGGCGGGCAGACGCTGATAACCTGCTGCGAGGACGAGGGCATATCCGCCAAAACCGGCGGGAAGGTCCTGTTTGTGGAGAAAGGCAGGATACGCTGATGTACCTGCATCTCGGAAAAGGCAGGGTCGTGAGCGAGGACGAGATAATCGGCATTTTCGACCTTGATATAACTTCTCAGTCTCACCTGACGAGAAGATACCTCGCTCTGGCCGAAAAGGCCGGACAGGTCATAAACGCGGCGGAGGACATTCCCAAGTCCTTCGTGGTCTGCTCGGGAGCGGGCGGAGAGCGCGTCTACCTCAGCCAGATGGCAGCGGCCACTCTGCTGCGCCGGTCGGAAGCCGGCATTATGTGATTTTTGGAGGCAATAAATGTCTGATATAACGGAAAAAGTGACACAGGAATACGACGCTTCACAGATACAGGTGCTCGAGGGGCTGGAGGCTGTCAGAAAACGCCCCGGCATGTATATCGGCTCCACCTCGGCCTCGGGGCTGCACCACCTTGTGTATGAGATCGTGGATAACTCCATCGACGAGGCGCTCGCCGGGTACTGCACCCATATCGAGGTGACCATAGAGAAGGACGATATCATCCGCGTCGCGGACAACGGGCGCGGCATCCCGGTCGATACGCAGGGGCAGACCGGCAAGTCCGCGCTGGAGGTCGTCTTCACCGTGCTGCACGCGGGCGGAAAGTTCGGGGGCGGAGGCTACAAGGTCTCCGGCGGCCTGCACGGCGTCGGCGCGTCGGTCGTAAACGCGCTGTCGGAATGGCTCGAGGTGCAGGTGCACAAGGACGGGAAGATATATCAGATGCGCTTCTCCAGAGGCAGCATCACAGAGGAGATAAAAATAGTCGGCGAGACGGAGCGCGTCGGCACCATCGTGCGCTTCAAGCCCGATTTCGAGGTGTTCGACGAGCTGACCTACGACTATGAGACGCTGCACACCCGTATGCGCGAGCAGGCGTTTTTGAACGGCGGCCTCGCCATAACGATAGAGGATCAGCGCGAGGGGCAGGAGAAAAAGGAAAAAATGTGCTACGAGGGCGGGATACGCGAGTTCGTGTCCTATCTCAACCGGCACAAGACGCCTATCCACAGCGACGTCATATACCTCTCCGGCACGAAGGACGACGCCATAGCCGAGATCGCCATGCAGTATAACGACGGCTATAACGAGACGCTGGTCTCCTTCGCAAACGACATCCATACGCCAGAGGGCGGCATGCACGAGACCGGCTTCAAGACCGCGCTCACAAGGGTGATAAACGCCTACGGCGTCAAGAACAATATCATCAAGGGCGACGACAAGGTCTCCGGCGACGACGTGCGCGAGGGCATATCCGCCGTCATCTCCGTCAAGCTCCCCGAGGCGCAGTTCGAGGGACAGACCAAGCAGAAGCTCGGCAACGCCTATATCAGGACGCTGGTGGACAGCCTTGTCAACGACCAGCTCGCCGAGTATTTCGAGGAGCACCCCGCCACCGCGCGCGCGATACTCGACAAGGCCATGATGGCCAACCGCGCCCGCGATGCAGCCAGAAAGGCCAGAGAGTCCGTGCGCCGCAAGACCGGCCTTGAGAGCGGCCAGATGCCCGACAAGCTACAGGACTGCAACGAGCGCGACCCCTCCCTCTGCGAGATATACATCGTCGAGGGCGACTCCGCCGCGGGCTCCGCCATCCAGGGGCGCGACAGCCGTTTTCAGGCCATCCTCGCCATGTGGGGCAAGATGCTCAATGTGGAAAAGGCCCGCGCCGACAAGATATACGGCAACGACAAGCTCTACCCGCTCATCGTCGCTCTCGGCGCCGGGATAGGGGACGAGTTCAACATTGAAAAGCTCCGCTATCACAAGATAATCATCATGGCCGATGCCGATGTGGACGGCTCCCATATACGCACGCTGCTGCTCACCTTCTTTTTCAGATATATGCGCCCGCTCATCGAGCGCGGCTACGTCTATTCCGCGGTGCCGCCGCTGTTCAAGCTGACCCGCGGCAAGTCCCAGCGGGTCGCCTATTCCGAGCCCGAGCGGGACAGGATCAGCGCGGAGCTGCGCGCCGACAACGCAAACGCCAAGGTGGATATCTCCCGCTTCAAGGGTCTCGGCGAGATGGACCCGCACGAGCTCTGGGAGACCACCATGGACCCGGAGACGCGCTCGCTGCGCCGTATCACGCTCAACGACGCGATAGAGGCCGACCAGGTCTTCACCGTGCTCATGGGCGAGGACGTCGAGCCGCGCCGCGACTGGATAGAGCAGAACGCGAAATACGTTGTCAATCTGGACATTTGAAAGTGAGATAAAATGGCACATAAGAGAGACTACAAACCCGAGGACATCCGGTTTCCGGAACAGAAAATAACAGAATCAGAGCTTGTAAGCGAGATGCAGACGAGCTATATAGACTACGCGATGTCGGTCATCGTCGGGCGCGCCCTGCCGGACGTGCGCGACGGGCTCAAGCCGGTGCACCGGCGCATACTCTACGCGATGTATGAGGACGGCCTCACGAGCGACAAGCCCTTCAAGAAATCCGCCACCTGCGTCGGCGACGTGCTGGGTCGCTATCATCCGCACGGCGACGCCTCCGTGTACGAGGCGATGGTGCGTCTCGCGCAGAACTTTTCCATGCGCTATATGCTGGTAGACGGGCACGGCAACTTCGGCTCCGTGGACGGCGACCCCCCCGCGGCCTACCGTTATACCGAGGCGAGGCTGTCCAAAATATCCGAGGAGATGCTCCGCGATATCGGCAAGGACACCGTGGACTGGGATTCGAACTTCGACGAGACCAGAAAAGAGCCGAGGGTTCTGCCCTCGCGCTTTCCGAACCTGCTCGTCAACGGCTCGAGCGGCATAGCCGTCGGCATGGCGACGAATATCCCGCCCCACAACCTGACGGAGGTCATAAACGCCTGCGTCTGCGTGCTCGACAATCCAGAGGCCACGCTCGCGGACCTGATGCAGAATATAACCGGCCCGGACTTCCCGACGAGGGGCATAATCATGGGACGCAGCGGCATCCGCCAGGCCTACGCCACCGGCAGAGGGCGCATTGTCGTGCGCGCGCGCACGGAGTTCGAGGAGTACAGCCAGAACCGCACGCGGATAATCGTGACGGAGCTGCCCTATCAGGTGAACAAGCGCCAGCTCATCCGCAATATCGCCGACCAGGTGCACGACAAGCGCCTCGAGGGCATTTCCGACCTGCGCGACGAGACCGACCGCAACGGTATGCGCGTCGTCATCGAGCTCAAGCGCGACGCGAACCCGCAGGTGGTGCTCAACCGCCTCTTCGCGCAGACCGCGCTCCAGTCGAGCTTTTCCATCAACATGCTCGCGCTCGTGAACAACCAGAGCCAGCCGAAGATACTCTCCCTGCGCCATATTCTGGACGAGTACCTCGCCTTTCAGGAGGATATCATCGTCCGCCGCACGCGCTACGACCTGAAGAAGGCCGAGGAGCGGGCGCATCTGCTGGAGGGGCTGCTCATCGCGCAGGACAATATCGACGAGGTCATCCGTATAATCCGCAGCAGCTACGACGACGCCAAGCAGAACCTCATGGCGCGCTTCGGCCTGTCGGACGTGCAGGCGCAGGCCATCTGCGACATGCGCCTCATCTCCCTGCAGGGGCTCAACCGCGAAAAGCTCGAGCAGGAGTACAAGGAGCTCGAGGACAGGATAAAATACTACAAGACCCTGCTCGCCGACCCCGCGCTGATAAGAGGCGTGCTGAAGGACGAGCTTGTCGCCCTGCGCGACAAATACGGCGACATGCGCAAGACCGAGATACAGGACGTGGCCGACGAGATAGACATGGAGGACCTCATCGAGGAGGAGCAGTGCGTCTTTACCCTGACCCACGGCGGCTATATCAAGCGCCTCCCCGCGAGCGAATACAGGGCGCAGGGGCGCGGCGGCAAGGGCATCCGCGCGATGACCACCAAGGAGGAGGACTATGTGGAGACGGTGTTCACCGCGTCCACGCACGACAACATCCTGTTTTTCACCAACAGGGGCAGGGTGTTCATCAAGAAGGGCTACAATATCCCCGAGGCCGGCAGGAGCGCCAAGGGCACGAACCTTGTAAACATCATACAGATAGATAACGGAGAGACGCCGGAGAAGGTCAGCGCGATGATAAGCGGCCGCTGCTTCGAGGACGACTGCTATCTGGTGTTCGTCACCAGAAACGGCACGGTCAAGCGCATGGCGCAGAGCGCGCTGAAAAACATCCGCGCCAACGGCATCCGCGCGCTCACCCTCGACGAGGGCGACGAGCTCATCTGCGTCATCCAGACCGCGGGCGACGAGAACATCCTCATCGCGACCTGCTGCGGCATGGCCGTCTGCTTCAACGAGAACGACGCGCGCCCGATGGGACGCACGGCCGTCGGCGTGCGCGGGATAAGGCTCCGCAAGGGCGACTATGTCGTCGGCGCGGGCAGCACCAGCGACGGCGACGCGCTGCTGAGCATCACCGAGAAGGGCTACGGCAAGCGCACGCCGGTCGAGGAATACAGCGTCCACGGCCGCGGCGGGGTAGGCATAAAGAACTACAAGGTCACCGAGAAGACGGGAAAGATCGCCGATGTGAAGATGGTCAGAGCCGACGAGGACATCCTCGTGATAACGGACGACGCGACCATAATCCGCATGGCGGTGGACCATATCTCCCTGCTCGGCCGCTCGACGCAGGGCGTGCGCATAATGCGCCTGAGCGAGGGCAGCAGGGTCATATCCATCGAAAATACCGAGCGCGAGAGCGAAGAAGAGGCGGAGAGCGAGACGGATAATCCGGAGGAATAAGGAGGCTGTCCCATGAACGAACAGAACAACGGCTCCCAAAGGCGGAAGAACAACGGCGGCGCCCTCGGCTGGGCGCTGGCGGCGCTCATAATCTTCGTTTTAAACGCGGCGAAGGGCTTGGGCGGCGCGGTCAGCCGCGCGGCTGTCGGCGCGGTGCTCGCGCTCGCCGCGGTCGGCGTTTTCGCCGGGGCGGTCGCGCTCGCCGTGAAGAAGAGCAAGAGCGCCGGCGTCACGCAGGCAAAGGGCGCGAGCGCGATGAAGAAGCTCGCGGAAAAGCCGGAGTTTGCATGGCTCGAGCGCAGAGAGACGGCCGCGGAGGTCTCCACCGCGCAGCGCCCCCAGATCCGCGTGTACGACGACGAGGCCGCCGCGAACAACTTCGCCCGCGACCGGCAGCGCCGCATAGAGCAGCTTGACAGCTTCCTGCAAAACGGCATAATCGACAGGGAGGAGTACAAGATACTCCGCGGCCGCTTTGAAAAGGATATCTGAGGCGAAGGTGAAAAAAACAGTCACGATATATACCGACGGGGCCTGCAGCGGGAATCCCGGCCCCGGCGGCTGGGGCGCGGTGCTCCGCTTCAAGGGCGCCGAAAAGGAGCTGTCCGGCGGCGAGCGGCAGACCACCAACAACCGCATGGAGCTCAGCGCCGTAATAGCCGCGCTGCGCGCGCTGAAGGAGCCCTGCGCCGTCGAGCTGTATTCCGATTCGAAATACGTCGTCGATGCGCTGGAAAAGGGCTGGGCCGAGGGCTGGCGCAAAAAGGGCTGGATAAAGGCCGATAAGAAGCCCGCGCTCAACCCCGATCTCTGGGGAGAGCTGCTCGAGCTCGCCGCGGCGCACGAGCTGCGCTGCCACTGGGTCAAGGGGCACGCCGACAACGAGTTCAACAACCGCTGCGACGCGCTCGCCGTGGCGGAGAGAGAAAAATACGCGATTGCAAGGTGACATATAAACAGAAATGGGGAAAAACTTTAAAGATAAGCCGCTGAAAATTTTCATGGCCTATATCGCCGGGCAGAAAAAGCTTTTTATTATCGACATGCTCTGCGCCGTTGTGGTCTCCGTGGTGGATCTCGTCTTCCCGTACGTGTCCAAGATATCCATGAACCGGCTGCTGCCCGGGCGGCTGTACGCCGTGT
The DNA here is from genome assembly GCA_034933465.1 of Oscillospiraceae bacterium. GTDB lineage: Bacteria > Bacillota > Clostridia > Oscillospirales > Oscillospiraceae > Limivicinus. The sequence goes on from JAYFNM010000010.1 coordinate 46,281, forward strand.
TTTTCGCGGTGATGGGCATAATGGTGCTCGCTTACCTGATAAAGGCGGTGCTGTACTATGTGATAACCGTCGTCGGCCACCGCATGGGCGTGCTGGTCGAGTCGGACATGCGCAGGGACGTTTTCAACCACATGCAGGACCTCTCGTGCAGCTTCTACGACAAGAACCGCACCGGCGTCCTGATGAGCCGGATAACCAGCGACCTGTTCGACGTGACGGAGCTTGCCCACCACGGGCCGGAGAATATCCTCATCTGCTCGCTGACGATAGCCGGCGCGCTTGCCGTGATGTTCTTTATCCGGTGGGAGCTTGCGCTGGCGCTCGCGGTGATTTTGCCGCTGTGCTTCTGGTTTACCCTCTCCCAGAGGGTGCGGATGAAGGAGGCGAACATCGAGGTCAAGCGGAAGACCGCGGATATCTACGCCGCCATCGAGAGCAGCATCTCCGGCATACGCACGGCCAAGGCCTTCGCCAACGAGCGGCAGGAGAGCGACAAGTTCGACGCGGCAAACGCGATGTTTCGCGGCGCGAAGGTCGAATACTACAGGAGCATGGGTCTCTATATGAGCGGCATGGAGTTTACCACCGGCATCATGCAGGTCGTGGTGATAGCCGTGGGCGGCGCGCTCATCATGGCGGGGCGCATGGACTATGTGGAGCTTGTCACCTTCTCGCTCTACGTGTCCACCTTCGTCTCGCCCGTGAGAAAGCTCGCGCAGTTTGCCGAGCAGTATATGCAGGGCTCGGCCGGGTTCGAGCGCTTTCTCGAGATGATGCGCACGGAGCCGGTCATAAAGGACGCGCCCGGCGCGCGCGAGATGGGCGCGGTCAGCGGACAGATCGACTTTAACTGCGTCAGCTTCGACTACGGCAACGGGGTTCCGGTGCTGAAGGATATAGAGCTGCACATCCCGCCCGGGCAGAGCCTCGCGGTCGTCGGCCCCTCCGGCGGCGGGAAGACCACGCTCTGCCAGCTCATCCCGAGGTTTTACGACGTCTGCTCCGGCAGCCTTAGGGTGGACGGCGTGGATGTGAGAGCCGTCACGCAGGCGAGCCTGCGGCGCAATATCGGCATCCTCCAGCAGGATGTGTTCATGTTCGCGGGCACCATTCGCGAGAACATCCGCTACGGCAGACCCGATGCGACCGACGAGGAGATCGTCGAGGCGGCCATCCGCGCCGAGATACACGGCGAGATAATGGAGATGCCGGACGGCTACGACAGCTACATAGGGGAGCGCGGCGTCATGCTCTCCGGCGGGCAGAAGCAGAGGATATCCATTGCCCGCGTCTTTTTGAAAAACCCGAAGATACTCATCCTCGACGAGGCCACCTCCGCGCTCGACACGGTGACGGAGCAGCGCATACAGGCCTCGCTCGACGCGCTGAGCCGCGGGCGCACCACGATAATCATCGCGCACCGCCTCTCCACGGTGAAAAACGCCGACCGCATCGCCGTCGTGGAGGGCGAGAAAATAACAGAACTCGGGACGCACCGGGAGCTGATGGAAAAGGACGGCGTCTACGCGCGGCTTCGCCGGGCGCAGTCGCTTGAGAAAGGGGACGCAACATGCTGAACATCAGAAAAGGCGGACACAGGGATCTTGAGAGGGTCTACAGCCTCATCGACCTGGATTTCGACAAAAAAGAGCTGATACCCAAGATGAGCATCCACAAGGCAATGATGGAGGGCGCCATGGAGCTGGTGCTCTTATACGACGACGAGTCGAACATGGATCTCGGCTACGCGCTGGTCTGCTGCAAGGGGCTCTACGGCTATGTGCTGCTGAAATATTTCGGCATCCTGCCCTGGTACAGGGACAAGGGTCTCGGCGTGGAGGCCATGCGCCTTGTCAACAAGCGCTATGCCGACAGGCAGGGCATCGTCGCCGAGCTCACGACCTTTGACGACGAGGGCGGGGAGTATCTGATGAAGCTCCGCCGCTTCTTCGCCCGCTTCGGCTATGTCGAGGTCAAGTCCGATTACCGCCTCGGCGGGGCGGAGGTACAGCTCATCGTAAAGCCGATAAAGGGCACGGCGGAGATAAGCCCCGTCTCCCACCGCATCATCCGCGATTTCTACTCCCGCTGCCTCAGCGCCGCGGCGATGGCCAGGATGATAGATATCCGCCCGGTAAAGGATTGAGCGCGCGGGACAAAAACCGATTGCCTGCGCGGAATAAAAATGGTATAATCGTCCGGCTATGAACATCCTGATAAACCAGATATTTGAAAACAAGGAAGCCGCCGCCCTCCCCGGTCTGTTGGAGAGCGGAGGGCTTCCTGCGCTCGTTTCCGGCCTCTCGGCGGTACACAGGGCGAATCTTGCCGCCGCCCTGAGAGACAGGACGGGCGCGCCCGTCTTCGTTATCTGCCCGGACGACACCGCGGCGGAGAGCTTCGCGAACGACCTGCGCGCCATGCTCGGCGAGGGCGTGAACACCCTCGGCATGAGGGATTTCACCTTCTACGCGGCCGAGGCCGCCTCCCGCCAGGCCGAGCAAAAGCGCATTTCCGCGCTGTACGCGCTCGCGCGCGGCGAGAGCCCGTTGACGGCCGTGTCCGTCTCGGGGCTGCTACAGCGCACCCTCCCGCCCGAGACGCTTCTGAGCGCCGCCTTCACCATCGACGCCAACGGCAGCTATCCCGTGGAGGATATTGAGGCCGCGCTGCTCCGCTGCGGCTATACGAAGACCGAGCAGGTAGAGGGGCCGGGGCAGTTCGCCCGCCGCGGCGGAATTCTCGACTTCTTTTCGCCCTCGGATCACGAGCCGGTGCGCGTGGAGTTCTGGGGCGACGACATAGATTCCATGGGCTATTTCGACGTGGCCACCCAGCGGCGCAGCGAGAATATCGAGCGCTGCGTCATCCTCCCCGCGGCCGAGACGCTGCCCCCGCTGACGGCGGGCGGCACAGAGGCGCTCTGCCGCGAGATCGACGGCTTCGCCGCGAAATATGCGCGCCGCCGCGGCAGCGAGAATTCCGCCGCGCTCGCCGCGACCCTGCGCGCCGACGCCGACCGGCTCCGCGGCGGCCTCGCCATGTCGGACGCGGACAGGTATCTGCCCGCCGTCTACCCGATGGCGAGCGGCGCGGACTACATTCCGGCGGACGCCGTGATAGTCCTCGACCAGCCGAACCGCTGCGCCGAGCGCGCGCGGGATTACGCAAAGCAGCTCGGCGAGGACGTGCGCGAGCTGCAGCGGCGCGGCCAGCTGGCCATGTCGCCGGACGGCTTCCATCTGAGCCTTGAGGCGCTTTTAAAGCGGCTGGGGGACTTCCCGGTCTACATGGCGGACGCTTTTACCGTCGGGCAAAACCCGCTCGCTCCGCGCACGCTGACGAGCATCCCCGCAAAACAGCTCCCGTCCTATGCCGGCAGCACGCAGGCCGCGGCGGAGGATGTGAAGCTCTATCTCAAGCAGGATTACAGGGTGGTCGTGCTCGCCGGGGACGAGCGCCGCGCGAAGGTCTTGCAGGACTTCTTCCGCGAGAACGGTATCGGCGCGCTCATATACGACAAGCTCACGAAGCTGCCGGATTACGGCCGCTGCTGCATAAGCATAGGCTCGCTCTCGGCGGGCATGGAATACCCCGGCATAAAGCTGGCCGTCCTGACGGACTCCCAGATGCTCCGCGTGAAGAGCAAAAAGCCCGTCTCCTCCCGAAAGCTCCCCGCGAACCGGCAGCGCATCGAGTCCTATGCAGACCTCTCCGTCGGGGACTACGTCGTCCACGAGAACCACGGCATAGGCCGCTTCTCCGGCATCGTGAAGATGCAGGTGGACGGCTTCGAGAAGGACTACGTCAAGATAAGCTACGCCGGGACGGACAGCCTCTATGTCCCCGCGACCCAGCTCGACATGGTGTCGAAATACACGGGCGGCGGCGAGGACAGGCCGGTAAAGCTCTCGAAGATGGGCGGGACGGAGTGGAGCAGGACGCGCGCCAGGGCCAAGAGCGCCGCGAAGGACATGGCGAAAAAGCTCATCGCCCTCTACGCCGAGCGCCAGCGTCTCCCCGGCTGCGCCTTCTCGCCCGACAGCGAGTGGCAGCGGGAATTTGAAGAAAACTTCGGCTATACCGAGACGGACGACCAGCTCCGCTGCACGGCGGAGATAAAGCGCGACATGGAGAGCGGCGTCCCGATGGATCGGCTCCTCTGCGGCGACGTGGGCTTTGGCAAGACGGAGGTCGCGCTGCGCGCGGTGATGAAATGCGTGCTCGACGGCAAGCAGGCCGCCATCCTCGTCCCCACCACGGTGCTCGCCCAGCAGCACTATCAGACGGCCATGCAGCGCTTTTTCGGCTTCCCGGTCAACATCGCCGTGCTCAGCCGCTTCAAGACCGGCGGCCAGGCGGCGAAGACCATCGGCGAGATAGCCACGGGCAAATGCGACCTTGTCATCGGCACGCACAGGCTGCTGTCGAAGGATGTGAAGTTTAAGGACCTCGGCCTGCTCGTCGTGGATGAGGAGCAGCGCTTCGGCGTCACTCACAAGGAGTATATAAAGGAGCTGTCCAGAGGCGTGGACGTGCTGACCCTGTCGGCCACGCCCATTCCAAGGACGCTGAACATGGCCATGTCCGGCATACGCGACATGTCCACCATAGAGGAGCCGCCGGAGGACAGGCTGCCGGTGCAGACCTTCGTCATGGAGCACGACTGGGGCGTGATAGCCGACGCCATCCGCCGCGAGATACAGCGCGGCGGACAGGTCTACTATTTGCACAACCGCATCGACGACATCGAGCGCACCGCCAGAAAGCTCACGGAGCTGCTGGAGGACGTCACCGTCGCCGTGGCGCACGGCCAGATGGACAAGACCATGCTCGCCAACGTCATGGAGAACGTCTCCAACGGGCAGGTGCAGGTGCTGGTGTGCACCACCATCATCGAGACCGGCATAGACATCCCAAACGTCAATACCCTCGTCATCGAGGACGCGGACCGGCTCGGCCTTGCCCAGCTCCACCAGATACGCGGCCGCGTCGGCCGCTCGACGCGCCGCGCCAGCGCCTATCTGACCTTCCGCCGCGACAAGGTGCTCACGGAGATCGCCGAGAAGCGGCTCAACGCCATCAGGGATTTCGCGCAGTTCGGCTCCGGCTTCAAGATCGCCATGCGCGACCTTGAGATCCGCGGCGCGGGCAATCTCCTGGGCGCGGAGCAGTCCGGGCATATGATAGACGTGGGCTACGATATGTATATGAAGCTTTTGAGCGAGGCCGTGCTCGAGGCCAGGGGCATTGAGATACCCGCGCGGGCGGACTGCTCCGCCGATCTCGCGGTGGCTGCGAACGTCCCGGACAGGTATATCCCCTCCTCCGAGCAGCGCATGGATATCTACCGCCGCATAGCGCTCATCCGTGGCGAGGACGAGGCCGACGACCTGACCGACGAGCTGATAGACCGCTTCGGCGACCCGCCCTCCGGGGTGAACGCGCTCATCCATGTGGCGCTGCTGCGCGGCGAGGCCGGCAGAGCGGGCATCACGGATATCTCGCAGAAGCAGGGCTTCCTGCGCTTCACGGTGAAGGATTTCGACATGGAGAAGGTCTCCGCCCTGTACGCGCGGCCGGAATACAAGGGGCGGCTCAGAGTCGAGGCCGGGGCGAAGCCCTGTCTCAGTCTGAAAATAAAGGCCAAGAGCCGCGTCATAGACGAGGCGCGGCAGTTCACCGCCGCCTGGGGCGGGGATAAAAAAGAATAAAAAGCGGTATTGCTCTTGTTAAAAAGCGCCGGGGGTGTTATATTTCTTGAGAAAGCTATTCCCAACAGAGGAAAGGAAATCGTATATGAAGAAATTGTTGCTTATCCTGCTCGCGGTCTGTCTCGTGTTTGCGGGCGCGGTGGGGTATATGAGCTACAAGGGTGTGCTGCCCGGCACGGACGCCGCCGAGGCGACCGATGACGCCGCCGCCACGGAGACGCCCGCCGCACAGACCATAGATTACGCGGCGATCTATGCCCTGCACGAGCCGGACGAGGTCGTGATGACGGCGGACGGAAAAGACGTGACCTGGGGCGAGTATTTTTACATGCTCTATTCTCAGGGGCAGCAGGTCTCGCAGTATATGCAGTATATGAGCTACTACGGCATGAGCGCGGCCTGGACGGACGACGTCGGCGACGGCAGCGGCGAGACCTATGCCCAGTATGTCGTGGAGAGCGCCGAGCGCTCCGTCAAGCAGCTCGCCGCTATCGAGGGCTTTGCCGAAGAGAACAAGGTCGAGCTCACGGAGCAGAATCTGGCCGACATTGAGACGCAGCGCCAGGAGGACATCACCGCCTCCTGCGGCGAGGGCGCCGACGAGGCCGCCTTCGAGGAATATCTCGCCTCCATATATCTGACGCCGGAGGGCTACGACTGGATCAACACCACAAACCAGCTCTATCAGCAGAGCTATATCCAGATCTACGGCGAGAACGGCGAGCTTTACAGCGACGAGAGCGCCATGCAGTATTTGACCGACAACGGCTATATCGCCGCGAACCATATCCTTATCTCGACTGTGGACGCCGGCACCGGCGCCGCGCTTGACGAGGCCGCAAAGGCCGAAAAGAAGGCGACCGCCGACAAGCTGTACGCAGAGCTGTCCGCGATAACCGATAAGGAAGCGCTTTTAAAGCGCTTCAAGGAGCTCAAGGAGGAGTATTGCGAGGACAGCGGCAAGACCAAGTACCCGGACGGCTATACCTTTACCCCCGGCACCATGGCGACCGAGTTTGAGACCGCCTGCAACGCGCTCGAGGACTACGGGCTCTCCGAGCCGGTCGAGTCGAGCTACGGCTATCATATCATCCTCCGGCTCCCGCTCGATGTGGACGGGACCATAGAATACTCCGACGAGGGCACGGCGCTGACCGCGCGCAGCAAGGGCGCGAACAGCGACTATGGCGCGAAGCTTCAGGTCTACCTCGATACCGAGACCGTCAAGTATGCCGACGGCTTTGAGAAGATCGACCTGCTGGAGTATCTTAAGTAAGGCAAAATAGAACAGTTCCTGCCGTAAAACGCGGCCGAGCAGACCTCGAGCGCGTTTTACGGCAGGCTTTTTTGCCCTGCGCCGCTCACAGCCGCTTCTTTATCTTGCCCACGGCGTAGACGAGGGGCAGCGGGACGAAGGCCGCCGTCTGGTTCATTAACGGCACAAGCTCCTCCGACCAGCGCTCAAGGCCTGCGGGCGTCGGCGCAAGCAGAAGGCCGAGCAGGATAGCCGCCGCGCCGCAGAGCGGTATCACCCAGCGCCCGCCGCGCAGATCCAGCGGCCTTTCGCCGCGGTATTCCGGCGCCCGTCCGCCCAGGGCGAGCCGCAGGCAACGCTGCGCGGAAAACAGCAGCAGCGCGACAAGCAGAAAATCCGGGAATATCCAGAAGGTGACCACCAGCGCCTCTACGCGCTCGACGGAGCCAAAGAACACAAGGTTTCGCACGAGCATGAAGAAGGGCCGGGACAGCCTGTCGGTCAGCGCCGCGCCGAAATTGCCGACCACGGCGAGGCTTATCGCCGTAAGCAGCGCGGCCATCGCGAGCAGCCAGCCCGAGAGGCGGCGAAACGGCCGCTCCTCCTTCGGCGTCATGCCGGACAGAAAGCAGAGCGAAAAGAGCCCCGTCGTCAGCACAAAAAAGGCGGGTCTTGCAAAGGGATATATGATGGTGACGAAGCGGTCTGCCCCGGCGCGGAGCACAAAGCCCGCGTAGAGCAGCAGCCACGCGGCGAGCAGCGCGAGAAACGCGCGCCCCGCCGTCGCGCCCAGACAGCGCAGCGAGAGCTCGGCCAGACCCTCCCCCTCCCGCCTGTGCCCCATGAAGCGGCAGAGGAAAAAGGCGTAGGCGAGCAGGATGGGCAGCGCCGCCGCGGGCGAGAGCCAGACGGCGCGCCCCGCCTCGGCCGCCACGCCCGCGGGGAAAAGCCGCAGCGCGGGCGAGAGCAGCACGACGGAGCCCAGCGCAAGGAGCTGCTTGAGATTGAAGGGGTGTTTGGTGTTCACGGTCAGGCGTCCTTTATATCGTTTGTGTGGCCGAGCGCGCCGCTCACGCGGATGCGCAGCTCGAGCTGGGGCAGGCGCGAGAGAAAGCTCTCGGGCATTCTGCGGTACGCCAGGGGAGACGTCAGCTCGACAAGACTGCCGAGACCCAGGAAATCGGCCTCCAGCTCCCTCGATTTTTGAAGCACGGAGCGGATACGCCCCGCGATCTCCGACTCAAGCGCGGAGATGAGCCGGTCGGCATATTCCCCGTCATTCACCTCGCCGAAGGCGCTCTTCTCCACCAGCGACGCGCTGACCTTGACGGAGACGTCGATACCGGTCAGGGAGCCGTCCTCCCCCCAGACAGGCAGGATCCCGGCGCTCCCGTCGGAGACCTGCAAGGTCACGGAGGCGCCCCCGCTGTCCCGGACGAGCACGTCGAAGCGCCCGGGGCTGTTGAGCAGCAGCGAGGCCGCGTCCGCGTCCGCCCTGTCCAGATATCCGCAGAGCTTCTCATCCTTTATAATTGCGTAGCCCGCCACGGCCGCGGTCGTCCCCTCGCTGAGGCCGTCCGCCGCAGTCCCGGCCTCGAGCGCCGTGACGAGCGCGCTGCCGCCGCGCGCAAGATATCTCAGTATGTCCACCGCGGTGAAAATGCGGCTGCCTCCGCCGGAGACCCGGCTTGCCCGGATGCCCTGCAGCATGTCCGCCGCGCTCTTCCCGCTCTCGCCGATGCCCGTCATCAGCGCGTTCGCGGTGGAGCCCCTCACGATGAACACCGGCATGTCGATTATCAGGTCTGTGGAGCGGCACATATAGGAGAGGTATTCGCCTATCCCCTGCCTTGCGGCGCCCTCGCCGAGGAGGACGCCGTTTATATGCGCGAAGAACAGCCTTTCGTCGCCGGAATAATTGTTTGCGCGCTCAAGCGCCGCCGTGACCGACGCGCCGACGCCGCTCATACAGACCGGCTCGCGCTCCTCCTGCGCGGAGGCAAGCGTGGCCTGTATGCCGCCGGGCAGCCGATCAAGCCCGAGCGCCTGTATCACGAGCAGATCCTCTACCTCGCGAAAGTTCGCGTATATCGAGCCGCAGCCGGTCAGCGACGGCAAAAACCCTATTATAATAAGAAAGCAGACGAGCCTTTTCATTTTTGGCGCCTCCTGTCCGGCGTCCGCAGCTGCGGGTCCCGGAATTTGTTCAGCGGCTCCGGTATATGCACCAGCAGCCGCGACAGGCTGTGCGGCCGGCCGTCCGACAGCGGCGCGGTGTAGTTGAGGCCGAAGCTGTCGAGCGAGGCGAGGTGCAGCAGGAGAAGACAGCTCACCGCCGCCACGCCGAAAAGCCCCGCGCCGATGGCGGCAAGCAGCAGCGCGAGCTGAGCCAGCCGCACGGCGTAGCCCATGTCCTGGCTCGGCAGCGTATAGCAGGCGATGCCGGAGAGCGCCGTGACGATGATGGCTATCGGCGAGACGATGCGCGCCTCTACGGCAGACTGCCCCACAATGAGCGCGCCGATGATGGACACGGTGTCGCCGATGGGGTTCGGCAGGCGCAGCCCGGCCTCCTGTAACAGCGAAAAGGACACTATCATGCTCAGCACCTCTATGGCCGTCGAGAAGGGCACGGCCTGCTTGGCGTTGACGATGGACAGCAGAAGGCGCGTGGGTATCATCTCCTGATGATACATGACCACCGCGACATACACCGCCGGGAGAACGAGCGCGATGGCGAGCGCGAGATAGCGGATAAAGGTCAGCGAGGTGGAGACGAGAAAATTCATCGTGCTGTCGCCGGTGACGCGCATAAAGTCGGCAAAGCGCGCCGGGAGCAGCAGCCCGACCGGCAGCCCGTCAACGAGCAGCCCGACCCGCCCCTCCAGCAGGTACATCGCGAAGCGGTCGGGGCGCTCGGTGTGCAGAAGCTGAGGAAAGGGCGAGCGCGGCGCGTCCACGATATATTCCTCGAGCGTGCCCGTCGAGAGCAGCGCCTCGACGTCGAGCGCGTCCAGCCTTCGGGCAAGCTCGCTCACAAGCTCCGGCGCGGCGACGCCGTCCACAAAGAGCATCGAGACCCGCGTGTTCGTCTTTCGCCCGACAGTGCTCTCAACGAGCTTCAGCTTCGGCGAGCAGATGCGCCGCCTGACGAGCGCCGTGTTCACGCGCAGCGTCTCGACGAAGGAATCCTTCGCGCCCTTGAGCGATTTCTCGCGCGTCGGCTCGTCGATGCCGCGGGTCTTGTCCGAGCGGACCTCGAAGCTGAGCGCGAGCTTCATCCGGTCGAAGATCAGCGCGCAGTGGCCGTGGGTCAGGTTGGAGACGACCTCGTCCACATTCTCGAGCCGTTTCACGCTATAGCTGTACACGGCGCCGCTCAGGATGCGCGCGGCGCAGTCCTCCTCGCTTTCGACGCCCCTCGCGCGGACGGCCTGCGTGAGAGGGCGGATAACGTTCTCGCCCACGTCGCAGCCGGAGACTATCCCGTCCAGCCAGCAGACGTGGAGCCGGAGCTTCCCGGCAAGACCGAGGTCGATAGCGCGCATTTCAAAATCGCAGCAGCGCGCGAATATATCGGAGAGGCTCTTTATGGTGAGCTCGGCCTCGAACTCAGGCTCGCGGCGCGGGTGCGGCGCGGGCCGGTCGGCAGTGTTTTTATTATACATATTGTGTATTGTTTCCGGAAGACGCCACAATATTTAGGCTTTACAAAAAAACTGCAAAAAACGGCAAAAAAGTGTTGACTTTGCCCGGCTTCGGTGTTATATTAACCAAGCGCCCGTGAGAAGGGCACTTGATTCACCGAAAAGCGATTAAAGAAATTTCAGAATCCTCTAAAATTTCTCTTGACAACAAGCTTCGCCTGTGGTAAGATAATCAAGCTGTCGCCCGAGAGGGAGGCGCGAGAGTGTACCTTGAAAATTGAACAATGTAAGATAGCTTATGTAAAATAAGCACCAGAAAAGGGTTCAAGAAGTCAGAAATGACTATAAATTCTTTTGAGAG
>JAYFNM010000011.1:0-4177 GCA_034933465.1 Oscillospiraceae bacterium
TTGGCACGTCCGGCACCCGGCGCTCCGGTTTGGGTGCGCCGGACTGCACTTTGCAGCGGCCGGACTTTAAAGCGCCTTGCTGAGAAAAAGAGAGAGGAGGGGCGCAATGAACGCGATACAGGAGAAAAACACAGCGCTGGACAGAATATCCGCCGTCCTCAAAAAGATCATGATATGTATATTTCTGCTGCTTGTCCTCTTTGGTATGCTTGCGGGAGTATACAAAGGGCTTGAGCATAAGTCATATCTTGTCGCGTTCGCGGCAGCCGCCGTGGTAGCAGGAGGGTATCTGCTTCTCGCCCGCAAGGCGGAAAAGCGCGCTTTTGCCATTGAGCATATGGGCGCGGTCAAAACGGGCGCCTGGCTTACCGCGATTTGCCTCGCGGTGAATTTTGCCTGGGTTCTGCTCGTCCGTGTCGAGCCGACCGTGGACTACGCTACCTTCTGGATAACAGCAAAGCAGCTCGGCAGCTCGCAGCCGCTCAGTCTTGCGGAGTATATCGCGATGTTCCCGCACATCCTCGGGTATTCCACATTCCTCGGCCTGTTTGTGCGCCTTTTCGGCGCGTCGTCAATGCTCGCACCGGCGCTCAACGTAGTGCTGACCACCGCCTCGGGTCTGATAATATATTCGCTCTGCCTTGACAGGGGCGATCTGCGAAAGGCTGCCTTCGCCTATCTGCTGTGGATACTCTGCCCGTCGGTGACGCTGTATAACACGATGGTGCTCTCAGAGCCGACTTATACCTGCCTTATACTGTGTTTTATGCTCATCGTCTCACGGCTTGAGCGGCGGATAGAGTCGGGCGACTTCCGCTGGCCGGGAGGCTGCTTTGCCGCCGCTCTGGCGGGGCTCGTGCTGAGCGCGGTGAACGTCTCGAGGCCGATCGCGGCAGTGCTGATTATTGCGTTTTTTATCTGGCTGTTCCTCCTGCGCGGAGAGGCGCTCAGAGACGGCGCACAGTGGCGCCGCTGGGCGGCTGTCACCGCGTGCCTTCTCGCGGTGTATGTAGCGTCCGGCAAATGCTGGGACGCTTACGCCGAGCGGGTACTGGGCGAAAAGCCCGCGGGCATACCCGGCTACAGCATATATGTCGGTTTCGACACAGACAGCTGGGGCTCATATTCGCCTGCGGATATGGACGCGCTCGTCAGCTACAGATACGGACCCGGCGGAAGTGCGGAATATGCGCAGAAACAGATGCTCGACGACGCGAAGGAGCATATCGCCTCGGGCGAAATAAATATACCGAAGCTCTTCGCGATAAAATTGCAGACCTTTCTCGGCAACGACGAGGGAGGGGCATACTATTCTACAGCCTCTCTGACGCCCGCGGAATATTCGCTGTGCGCCCTCGCGAGCAACGTTTTTTATTATGCGCTCGTGCTGCTCGCCGCGCTGGGCACGGCGCGGGAGTGGAAACGCGGCGGACGTTCGAGCCTGCTGCTCACGCCGCTCTATGTTATTGGGCTGACGCTCGCCCAGATGCTGGTGGAGGTCTCCGGCAGATATCACTATTCAATAATACCGATGCTTGTAATTGCGGCCGCCTTATCGTGCAGAGGCGCAGCTGCGCATACAGAAAGGGGAAACAACAATGCCGCCTAAACTCTATATCGTCATACCCTGCTATAACGAGCAGGAGGTGCTGCCCATCACGGCGCCGATGTTCCTCGCCAAGATAGACGCGCTCGCCGCCGCCGGGAAGATAAGCGGGGAGAGCCGCGTGCTCTTCGTCAACGACGGGAGCAGGGACAATACCTGGGAAATAATCTCCGGGCTCGCAAAGAAGGACGAGCGCTATATAGGCATCTGCCAGAGCCGCAACCGCGGCCACCAGAACGCCGTTCTCGCCGGGCTCATGGAGGCCAAGGAAAGCTGCGATATAACCATCTCCATCGACTGCGACGGGCAGGACGACATCAACGCCATGGACGCCATGGTGGACGCCTATCTCGACGGCTGCGACATCGTGTACGGTGTGCGCTCGAGCCGGGAGACGGACAGCTTCTTCAAGCGCTTCACCGCGCAGAGCTTTTATAAATTCCTCTCCGCCATGGGCGCGGAGGTCGTGTATAACCACGCGGACTACCGGCTGATAAGCGCGCGGGCGCTCAGGGAATTCGCCAATTTCCGCGAGGTGAACCTGTTCCTGCGCGGCCTTGTCCCGCTGGTGGGCTTCAAGAGCAGCACCGTCAGCTATTCAAGGGCGGAGCGCCTCGCCGGGAAGAGCCACTATCCGCTCAAGAAAATGATAGCTCTCGCCGTGGACGGGATAACGAGCCTGTCCGTCAAGCCCCTGCGGATGATAACGGGCTTCGGCGTCTTCGTGGCGATGGCGAGCTTTGTGGGCGTGATATGGGCGCTTGTGACGGCGCTGTGCGGCAAGTCCGTGGCGGGCTGGGCCAGCATGACCTGCATCGTGTGCTTTGTCAGCGGGGTGCAGCTCATCTGCCTCGGGATCATCGGGGAGTATATCGGCAAGATATATATGGAGACCAAGCAACGCCCGCGCTATATCATCAGCGAGCGCACCTGGGACAAAGAGGAGAAATAAGGTCTGCCCGCCGCGCCGCGGCGGGCTTTCGCTTTATTTTTGCGGCGGGAAAGACTGCAAAAATACGGATGATATACGACAAAAAACGTAAAATTTGGGGAAGAAGCGCGAAATTTGGGGTGCAAGTGGGGAATTTCTGCCAAAAAAACACCGAAAACCGGGCCTACCGGCCGCTCAACTCTTGACGAAAAGCTCAATAAGATGTATTATTTACTGTAGTTTAATGCCAATTTCTATTCCGCATAGAATGGAGGAACATGTATGAGCTTGATTCCTGAAGTAAAATGCCGCCGCTGCGGAGAGACATTCTCCTCCCTGCGAAGCCGCTGCCCCAACTGCGGCACGCGCAGAGTTGCCCAGAGCGGCCGCACCCCGGGAACCACCCCCGGAACGGTCAAAGGCACCGCCTCCTATGAGCGGGCCGAGACCAATACAAAATGGCAGATGATCTTCGGCCTGATTTTGGTCGTTGCGGTTATTCTCGCAGTTATAGTCATGGTGTCCACCAGCCTTAACGGGCTTGACAGCGGTATCGGCAGCGTCAAGGTCACGCAGCCCGCCGCAACACCCGCCGCGCCGACGATCGAGGCCGCGCCCACCCCGTCTCCGTCCCCCACTCCGGCAGTGGAGAAGATAGAGATAAAATACTACACCAAGGTGCTCGATTCCGGCGATAACGCGCCGACCATGCATGTCGGAGACGAGCCCCTGCCGATCACCGCGACGGTGTATCCCGTGAGCATCCAGGGCGCAAAGGTCACATGGAGCAGCGGGGACGACAGCGTGCTGCAGGTGACGCCCACGGAGGACGGCGGCTGCACAGTCACGATATTGCAGGCCAAGGCCGGCGGCGTGAAGATCTACGCCGAGTGCTTCGGCGTCAAGGGAGAATGCCTGTTCTACTGCCTTGACTGACGCCAGGAAAATGTTGAAACCGGACCCGCCGCGAGACGGGTCCGGTTTTAATTTCCCGGGAAAGCCGGTGGAAAAGTTTTTTCCGCGCCGGGCGGATAAAAACCTTGACAACAGGCGGCTTATAATGTAAAATACCCCTTGCTGACATGGAGATGGACGATTGGCGCAGCTGGTAGCGCATCCGCTTGACGTGCGGGAGGTCACAAGTTCGAGTCTTGTATCGTCCACCATTGGGTCCCTGAGGCTGTATAAGTCTCGGGGGCTTTTTATATCCCCCGTGGGAAGGGGGACTCGAGCTTGTGACCCGCGCCGAAGGCGCGTTGAGCCTGAGCGAAGCTCAGGCGGATAAGCAGCGGATGCCGGACGCGAAGCGCCCTGCATCCGCAAGTTCGAGTCTTGTATCGTCCACCATCGGGTCCCTGAGGCTGTATAAGTCTCGGGGGCTTTTTATATCCCCCGTGGAAAGGGAGACTCGAGCTTGTGACCCGCGCCGAAGGCGCGTTGAGAAATTCCCCTTACCGCTCTGTTTACCGCATACGCGGAAAACTGGTTCTACAAAAAATGGGCTCTATGTCAATAGTTGGGGTAGAGCAAAAAGAAGAACCTAAAAAAAGGAGTAGTGTGGAGCGCCACATTACTCCTTTTATTAGGTGTCATGAAGCGCAATGAAGAATGCGGTTACGGAAACGGGAGAAGTTTCGTAC
>JAYFNM010000012.1:0-3865 GCA_034933465.1 Oscillospiraceae bacterium
GGATGGCGAGCAGCGCCCAGCTGTTCATCCCCTCGAACATGCGCTGCGTCACGGTCACAAGGCTGCCGCCGTCAAGCAGCAGGATGCCGCCCATGGCCGACAGGCCGAGGGAGATGCCGATAGGGACGCCGAAGAGCATCAAAACGGCGAAGCTTATAAGAAGCCATGCGATCATTTGGCAGTTTCCTCCATTTTCTCAGGCTTTTCCAGGACGGTCACGAGCAGGTGGACAAGAGCCGCGGCGGCGCACAGCACCCCGGCGACCGGGAATATGACGTAGACCTGTCCCATCTTGAACTGCGGCATGGTGGACACCGCCTGCACGGCCTTCTGCGAGAGCAGCGAGCCGCTGGCCGTCATGATGCCGTAGAAGAGGATGAGCGAGACGTCCACGATGATCTTCGCGAGCTTCGCCCCAAAGCGGAATCTGCCCATCAGGCTGTCAACGATCTCGACGCGCAGATTCGTCCCCTGCGCGGCTATGCCCGCCGAGCCTATGAGCATGGCCCAGACGTTCGCGTACTGGCTGAACTCCATATACCATTTGAAGCCGCCGACAGCGGGGATGGCGCGGAGGATGACGTTGATGACGAGCACGAAAAACATCGCGGCTATGAGCAGGCTCGCGATAAAAGTGGCGCCGAGATCCGTCCACCTTTGGATTTTCTTTAGTATGGCCATGATTTTCTCCTATCTCCTGAAAAACGGAAGCAATTGCGGCGGAAAAACGCGCTTAATTGCGGAAGGCCGCAGCCATTGGGGGTGCGGCCTTCCTGTTTCGGTGTCGGAGAGAGCTTAGCCTCTCGCGGCCTTCCAGTCTGCCATCTGGGTGAGCAGATCGCCGTAGGTGTCGGCGTTGTCTGTCAGGACGGAAGCGGTGGCCTCGGCGAAGGGGGCGAGCTCGGGGTAGTTGATCTTCATGCCGGCCTCTTCGAGCTTGGACACGAGGTCGGTGGTCTGCTGCTTGTTGAGCTCACGGTCGAGCGTGGCGGAGTTGGCCGCGGCGGCAGCGACGATTTCCTGCTGCTCGGCGGTCAGCTTCTGCCATACGCTCTCGGCGATGGTGAAGCACATGCCGGAATAGATGTGGTTGGTGACGGAGAGGTAATCCTGAACCTCATAGAGCTTGTTGTTGTAGATGACGGGGATGGGGTTCTCCTGCGCGTCATAGGTGCCCTGCTGGAGAGCCTGATACAGCTCGTTGAAGGCGAGGGGCTGGGGGTTGGCGCCGAGGGCGGTCATGGTGGCCATGATGACGGGGTTCTCCGGAGTGCGGATGAGCATACCCTTCATGTCCGCGGGAGTCTCGATAGCGCCCTTGCTGTTGGTGACGCAGCGGAAGCCGTTGCAGTAATGTGCGAGTACGCGCATGTTGTTGGCGAGCAGGTCGGCCTCGGCCGCTGCCTCTATCTCGCTGTCCATAAAGGCCCAGGCTTCGTCAAAATCGGAGAACTGGAAGGGGAGCGCGGAGATGCCCATCTTCGGGGCGTAGGTGGCGAAGTTGGAGGCGTCGGTGATGATGATGTCCACGGTGCCGGAATCGAGCGACAGGGAGTTTATAAGGTCCGCGTCGCCGCCGAGCTGACCGGCGGGATAGAGCTGACCGGTGACGGCGCCGCCGGTCTTCTCGGTGATCTCATCGATGAACTGCAGCGCGCCCTTGGCGCGGGGATCCTCCTCGTTGGTGGAGATGCCTATTTTCAGGACTATCGCCTCGGCCGCGGGGGCTTCGGTGGCCTCGGCCGCAGGGGCCTCGGTGGCGGTGGTTGCGGGGGTGGAGCTGCTGCCGCAGGCGCAGAGGGCGAATACCATGGCCAGGGCGAGGATCATTGCCAGAAACTTTTTCATGTTGCTGCTTCCTTTCATCTTTTCGTTTGTTCAATTAAAATAGCTGTGGGCTATCTTTGCGCGTTTCAGATGCAGCCCTTGCGCTGCAGGGCTTTTTTCAGCTCGGCCGCGCCGAACCTGGGGCTGCCGAGGAAGGGCTTGCCGTAGACGCTCTCAAGGTGCGGCTCGGCGTAGGCCATGCTGCCCTGCGCCAGAACCACGACGTCAACTCTGTCCGCGATGTCCGCCGCGGCTTCGGTCAGCCTCGCGCGAAACTGCGCCTGATCCAGACCGAAGGCGCCGTCCACCAGACAGTCGATAAGCTCCACATGCTTCCCGGCTTCGCGCGCCACGCGCGCTATGGTGCTCTTCGTCGGCTCGAGCGTGGTGGGAAGCGTCGCCATCACGCCGATGCGGCAGCCGAGGCGCACCGCCTCGCGGCACATCTCCTCGTCCACGCGGACGATCGGCACGCCGATGTAGCGGGCGAGGTCCTGCGCGCTGTCGGCCACCTCGCCCACGGAGGAGCAGAGGTTCAGCATGGCGTCCACTCCGGCCTCGGCCGCCTGCATGTACATCCCGATGAGCCGCGCCGCGGGAGCCGCGGTGACATAGCCGGCCGCGCGCACATCGGCGAGAATGCTCGGGTCCTGGAGACTGAACAGCTCCACGCCGTCGCCGAGCTGCTTCTTGACCTCCCGCTCCACAAGCTCGATAAGCTCGGGAGTGGTGCTGGTATAAATAAGTCCAACTTTCATCGTATTACCTCGAATTGTTAGTTTGCGGGAAGTTACGTCCTACATACTATGTTAGCTCAATGTTAACACGGCGTTAGGAATATGTAAATTGGTACTTGTGACAATTATCTGACGATGACATTGAGCATATTTACCAAAGTCGAGCCGCTTTCCCTGCATGTGGCAGCGCCCCCGACAGCAAAATGACAAACAGAACAGCCGCCGCGTCCGGGTCTTATCCGGGACGCGGCGGCTGCTCCTTCAATTACAGGCTTTGAGAAGCCTTTTCAGAGAAAGCTGCCGGTTATGGTTATGAGCTGCGGGAAGGTGATGAGTATCGCAATGACCACGAAGGTGCCGAGGATATACCAGACCAGATACTTCATCGTCTGCCCGACGCGGATATGCATCAAATCGCAGGCGACATAGATGCACATCCCGACCGGCGGGGTGACGAGGCCGATGCCTATCATGACCGTGACCAGCACGCCGAGGACTATCGGGTCTATGCCGACGCTCATGGCTATCGGGAAGATGATGGGCATGAACAGCGTCAGCGCGGCGATGGATTCCATGAACATCGTGACGACGAAGAACAGCAGCAGTATCATCATGAGGATGACAGTGGGGTCGGTGCTGAAGCCGAGCATGACGCCGGTGAGCCACTTGTCGAAGCCCGCGGTGGTCAGCAGGATGGTGTAGAGCTTTGCCCCGGCGATGACGAGGAAGATGCGCGCGGAGACGCGCACGGTCTCGGTGAAGCAGAACTTGAGGTCTTCCCATTTCAGCTCGCGGTATACAAGGCCGCCGCAGATGAGGCCGTAGACGACGGCGATTGCGCCCGCCTCGGTCGGGGAGACGATGCCGGTGGTGATGGTGCCGATGATTATTATGGGCATGAGCAGCGCCGGCCAGCTCCCGAGGAAGGTGCGGCCGACCTCCTTGAAGGAGAAATGACCCGGCTCGGGCTGGACCTTTTCCTTCTTGGCAAAGAAGTAGGAGATGAACATCTGCATCAGGCCTATCAGGATGCCGGGGATGATGCCGCCGAGGAACATCTTGCCGGTGGATATGCTGCATATGCCGGCGATGACGACCATCGGGATGGAGGGCGGGATGATTATGCCTATCGTGGACGACACGCCCGTGACTGTCACGGACAGCTCCTTGGAGTAGCCCTTTTTGACCATGGACGGCATGAACATGCCGGAGACGCCGGCGGTGTCCGCCACGGCGGAGCCGGAGATGCCGGCGAAGATCATCGAGGCGAGGATGTTGACGTGCGCGAGGCCGCCGTAGAT
>JAYFNM010000013.1:0-27816 GCA_034933465.1 Oscillospiraceae bacterium
GCAAGTGCTTTACACATTTTTTACCTGCTCCGGGGGCTGCGCTCGGGATAGCGGGGGTTTGTGGAGTTGCGGACGGGGGGACAGATTCTTCGCTGCGCTCAGAATGACAAGTGGGTTATGACAAAGCTGTTATGGCTGAACGGTTGCGGCGGCTTCGTCAAAATAAAAATAAACGGAAAAACTGTATAGACATTTTGAAATTGCGATGGTATAACTGTATACACATATACATGAATGCCGCTGTGCGCAGCCGCGTGTGAAAGGAGCATCATTATGCTTGAGCTGTCGTCAAAAACGAACCTGCTTGAAGAGAACGACTACCGCTACTCCTTGCAGGATGTCAAGGACCCGATACTCTACCGGGACGTATACAATTACGACGAGGTGCCGAAGATAGCCTTCAACCACCGGCGTGTGCCCATGGCCATGCCGGAGGACATCTGGATAACCGACACGTCCTTCCGCGACGGGCAGCAGTCGGTCAACCCCTACACACCGGAGCAGATAGTGACGCTCTACAAGCTGATGAGCAGGCTGGGCGGCCCCTACGGGCTCATCCGGCAGACGGAGTTCTTTATCTACAGCAGGAAGGACCGCGAGGCCATAGAACGCTGCATGGAGCTCGGCCTGCGCTTTCCCGAGATAACGACCTGGATACGGGCGACGCGGGAGGACTTCAAGCTCGTAAAGGAGCTCGGCATCCGCGAGACGGGCATTCTCGTCTCATGCAGCGACTACCACATCTTCAAGAAGATGAAGATGAGCCGCCGCGCCGCCATGGACTACTATCTCGCCACCGTGAAGGACGCCTTCGACGCCGGGGTCATGCCGCGCTGCCATCTGGAGGACATCACCAGAGCGGATTTTTACGGCTTCGTGGTGCCCTTCGTCAACGAGCTGATGAAGCTCTCCGACGAGGCGGGCATACCCGTGCGCATCCGTGCCTGCGACACCATGGGCTACGGCGTGCCCTATCCGGAGGTGGCGCTGCCGAGGAGCGTGCCCGGCATAGTTTACGGCTTGCAGCACTATTCCGCGGTGCCGAGCGAATATCTCGAGTGGCACGGGCACAATGATTTTTACAAGGCCGTCTCCAACGCCTCCACCGCGTGGCTGTACGGGGCGAGCGGCGTCAACTGCTCGCTTTTGGGCATAGGCGAGCGCACCGGCAACGTGCCGCTCGAGGCGATGGTCTTTGAGTATGCCTCCCTGCGCGGCTCGCTCGACGGGATGGACCCCACGGTCATAACGCAGATCGCCGACTATTTCCGCGACGAGATCGGCTACAATATCCCGCCGATGACGCCCTTCGTCGGAAAGAGCTTCAACGTCACCAGAGCGGGCATCCACGCCGACGGCCTGCTGAAGGACGAGGAGATATACAATATCTTCAACACAGCCAAGCTCCTCGACCGCCCCGCGGCGGTCGCGGTGAGCAAGACCTCCGGCCTCGCGGGCATAGCCTACTGGATAAACCAGAACTACCGCCTCAAGGGCGACAGACAGGTGGACAAGCGCTCGGAGCTGGTCATCAAGGTGAAGGACTGGGTAGACAGCGAGTATGAGGACGGCCGCACCGCAGCGCTGTCAAACGAGGAGCTTGAGGAGAAGATAGCCGAGCTGACCGGCGGCCTCGGCTCAGGGGCGGATGCAGATAAGGAGAGGCTGAGATGAGAGAACACAAGAGCATATCCATAGCCGACCAGATATTCGAGCAGCTCGAGCACGATATACTCACCGGCAAATATCCGCGCGGCGAGGTTCTCAGCGAGCTGCGCCTCTCGAGCGAGCTCGGCGTGAGCCGCACCCCGGTGCGCGAGGCCATCCGCCGCCTTGAGCAGGAGAACATCCTCGAGGACACGGGCCGCGGGGCGGTGGTCGTGGGCATATCCAGGGAGGACATGATGGACATGTACGATATGCGCCTGAACATAGAGGGCATGTCCGCAAGGCGGGCGGCGAGAAACATCAGCCCGGAGGAGCTGGCCGAGATGCGCGAGGTGGTGGAGCTGCAGCGCTTTTATATCGACAAGAGCGACGGCGACAACTCCGACCAGATAAAAAACCTTGATTCGCAGTTTCACGAGCTGCTGTATAAAAGCAGCGGCAGCAAGGCCTTTTACGACACGCTCAGCTCCATGCACAAGAAGATGACCAAGTTCCGCAAGGCCAGCGTCAGCAATCACAGCAGAGCCGTGCGCGCGCTGGAGGAGCATGTCGCGATAATGGAGGCGCTCGGCAGCCACGATGAGGAGATGGCGGAAAAACTGACGCTACGGCATGTGCTCAACGCCAGAAGCAGCATGACGGGACTGGAGATATGACATGGGACAGAACATTGCGGAAAAGCTGATAAGCGCCCACCTCGTGGGCGGAAGCATGAAGCCGGGCGCGGAGGCCGCGCTCAGAATAGACCAGACCCTGACGCAGGACGCCACCGGCACGATGGCCTATCTCGAATTCGAGTCGATGGGCATAGACCGCGTGCGCACCGAGCGCTCGGTCGCCTATGTGGACCACAACACCCTGCAATCGGGCTTTGAAAACGCGGACGACCACCGATATATCCAGTCGGTCGCCGCAAGGCACGGCATCTGGTTCTCGCGCCCCGGCAACGGCATCTGCCACCAGGTACAGCTCGAGCGCTTCGGCGTGCCGGGCAAGACGCTCATAGGCTCCGACAGCCACACACCGACGGCCGGCGGCCTCGGGATGCTGGCCTTCGGCGCGGGCGGCATGGACGTGGCGGTCGCAATGGGCGGCGGCGCGTACTATATCACCATGCCGAAGATACTCAAGGTCGAGCTGACGGGCGCGCTGCGTCCCTTCGTCACGGCCAAGGACATAAGCCTCGAGATACTGCGCCTCCTCTCCGTCAAGGGCGGGGTCGGCCGCATAATCGAATGGGGCGGCGAGGGCGTCAGGACGCTCAGCGTCCCGGAGCGGGCGACCATCACCAACATGGGAGCCGAGCTCGGCGCGACAAGCTCCGTCTTCCCATCGGACGAGGTCACGCGCGCGTTTTTAAAGGCGCAGGGCAGAGAGGCCGACTACAGCCCCGTCTTCGCCGACCCGGACGCGGAGTATGAGCGCGTTGTACATATAGACCTCTCCGCGCTCGAGCCGCTGATCGCCTGTCCGCATATGCCGGACAACGTGGTCACGGTCGCAAGCCTGAAGGGGACGAAGGCGGATCAGGTCTGCATCGGCTCCTGCACAAACTCTTCTCTGTACGATATGCTCAAGGCGGCGGCGCTGCTGAAGGGGAGGCGCATTGCGCCCTCGGTCAGCATGAGCGTGTCTCCCGGCTCAAGGCAGGTGCTCACGATGCTCTCCGACTGCGGCGCGCTGTCGGACATCCTCGCGTCGGGCGCGCGGCTGCTCGAATGCGCCTGCGGACCCTGCATCGGCATGGGCTTTTCGCCGAATTCCGGCGGCGTGAGCCTGCGCACCTTCAACCGCAACTTCGAGGGGCGCAGCGGCACCGCCGACGCGCGGGTGTATCTCGTCTCCCCGGAGACCGCCGTGGCCTCCGCCCTGACGGGCGAGATACGCGATCCGAGAACGCTCGGCATAGAGAAGCTCGAGGTGACCGTGCCGGAGAGCTTCCGGATAGACGACAGCGCCGTGCTCGCCCCGGCAAGTCCGCAGGACGCGGATAAGGTCGAGATCCTGCGGGGGCCGAACATACGGGAATTCCCCGTCGGCCGCCCCGTGGGGGATCGCATAGCCGCGCCGCTGACCCTCAAGGTGGGCGACAATATCACGACCGACCATATCATGCCCGCCGGAGCCAAGGTGCTGCCCTACCGCTCGAACATCCCGAAGATGTCGGAGTTTTGCTTCGCCGTGTGCGACAAGAGCTTTCCCGCGCGGGCGAAGGCCGCGGGGGAGAGCGTGATAGTCGGCGGGGCAAACTACGGGCAGGGCTCGTCGAGGGAGCACGCGGCGCTCGTGCCGCTGTATCTCGGCGTGCGCGCGGTGATAGCCAAGAGCTTCGCCCGCATCCACGCGGCGAACCTGATAAACGCGGGCATTCTGCCCCTGTGCTTCATCGACCCCGCCGACTATGACGCGCTCACGCAGGGCGAAGAGCTCACCATCGACGGTATTTTCGCCGGCATGGACAGCGGAATAATGAGCCTTCACGCGGGGGACAGGACGATACCCCTCGCCTGCGCGTTTACGCCGCGGCAGAAGGCGATGCTCAGGGCGGGCGGACTGCTCAATTATACGAGGGAGGCAAATTCCTGATGGACGAATATATAGAGAGCGCCGCGGCGCGGTTCGGGGCGCTGCTGACAGAGCAGCTTGAGCGGCAGGAGCGCATGGAGCGCGGCGCCGGGGCGAGGGACTTTTCAAAAATGGAGAGGATAGTCGTCGGCATGATCGGCGGCGACGGCATAGGCCCGATAATCATGGAGCAGGCGCGCCGCGTGCTGGAAAGGCTGCTGTGCGACGAGCTCGTCTCCGGCCGGGTCGAGCTGCGCGAGATAGCGGGGCTGACGCTCGAGAACCGCCTCGCGCTCGGGCGGGCCGTGCCGGAGGCCGTGCTGCGCGAGGTAATGAGGTGCGATGTGCTCCTGAAGGGGCCGACCACGACCCCGAAGGGCGGCTCGCTCGAGAGCGCGAACGTCGCGCTGCGCCGCGAGCTCGACCTCTATGCGAACGTCCGCCCGGTGACGGTGCCGGAGGAGGGGATAGACTGGGTCTTCTTTCGCGAGAACACCGAGGGCGAGTACGCGCTCGGCAGCCGCGGGATAGAGCTGCCCGGCAAGCTCGCGATGGACTTCAAGGTGACCACCGACGCCGGTACCCGCCGCATCGCGCGCGCCGCCTTCGATTATGCCCGCAATAACGGGAAAAAGAATGTCGCCATCGTCACCAAGGCGAATATCATGAAAAAGACCGACGGTATGTTCTCCCGCATCGCCCACGAGGTCGCGGCGGAGTACCCGGAGATAGAGGCCGAGGACTGGTACATCGACATTATGGCCGCAAATCTCGTCAACCCCGCGCTGCGCGGCCGCTTTCAGGTCTTCCTGCTGCCGAATCTCTACGGCGATATCATCACCGACGAGGCCGCCCAGATACAGGGCGGCGTGGGCACGGCGGGCAGCGCGAATCTCGGCGGGAGCTACGCCATGTTCGAGGCCATCCACGGCTCCGCGCCGCGGAAGATAGAAAACGGCGAGGGAGACTACTCCAACCCCGCGAGCATCCTCAGAGCCGCCGAAATGCTCCTGCGGCACATCGCCCTGCCGGAAAAGGCCGACAGGCTCTCCGCCGCCATGGGCGAGTGCGCCCGCGAGGGGCGCGCCGTCGTCACCGGGCACAGGGACGGCGCTACCTGCCGCGAGTATACGGACTGTCTGCTGGAAAAGCTTTGAGGCTGTTCGCTCTTGCGGATGCGGCGCGCCGGTGCTATGATAAGAAAAAACCCGAAAGAGAGACAATATGACCCGAAACATGGCGAGAAATATCCTGAGCTTTCCGATCAAGCTGCCCGACAATCCGCTCAAGTGGCTCAACTGCTATGTGATACGCGGGGAGAACGGCGGGCGCGACCTGCTCATCGACACCGGCTTCAACTGCCCGGAGTGCTTTTCCGACCTTGAAAACGGAATGCGCGAGCTGAACATGGACTGCGCGAATACGGACGTCTTCTTCACCCACTGCCACGCCGACCATACCGGCAACGCCGCCGCCCTGCAAAAGCTGGGCTGCCGCCTTTTGATGGGGCGCAAGGACTATGAGCACCTGACGAAGACCCCCTGGCAGACGCAGCTGCTGCGCATGGAGCGCGAGGGCGTGCCGCCCGGCATAATCGACGAGCTGGGCGCGAAGGACCCGAACTCCTGGATGGTCTCCGGGCCGTTCACGGCGGAGCTTTTCGACGAGGGGGACATCCTGCGCTACGGCGGCTACGAGCTCAGGTGCATAGTCACGCCGGGGCATACGCCGGGGCATATCTGCCTCTACTCCGCGCCGGACAGGCTCATGCTCACCGGCGACCACGTCCTCTTCGACGTCACGCCGAACATTACCGCCGCCGCGCCGGGTATAGACTCGCTCGGCAGCTATATGGAGAGCCTGAAAAAGATCGACGCCTACCCTGTCTCCCTCGCGCTGCCCGGCCACAGGACGAGCGGCGACAAGAGCTTTCACGAGCGCGTTGGGGAGCTGTATCGGCACCATCTCAACAGGCTTGCCGAGGCGGAGCGTATCGTCGCGGAGCATCCCGGCATAAACGCCTATGACGCCGCCGGCCTGATGTCGTGGCAGATAAGAGCCAGAGACTGGGAGGATTTCCCGCTCAGCCAGAAATGGTTCGCCACGGGCGAGGCGCTGGCGCATCTGGTGCACCTTGTGTATAGCGGGAAGATAGAGAATTATGTAAACTCCTCCGGCGGCTCGGCATACAGAAAAATATGAAAATCCGGGCGCGTTTTACCTTGTTCATCGGTAAAACGCGCCCGGAGCGTCATATGCTAACTATGCTGCCGGAGCGGATTATAAGGTCGGGCTGTATCTGACCGGCAAGCACTTCGCGGAAATCCGCGGCCGGGAAGCAGCTGAGGTCGGCTCTGCCGCCCTCGCGTATGCCGCCGTCCGCGCCGAGCAGAGAAAAGCCGCCGTCCGTCAGCATGTGCCACACCTGCGCCGTCTCCTCTTCGGTAAAGAAAGCCTGCAAATAGCACAGCAGCAGGGCGATCTGCTTTATGTCTCCGCTGCCGAGGGGATTGAAGAAATCCCGTATGTTGTCCGAGCCGAGCCCGACTGTCACGCCCGCGGCCAGCAGGGGCTTTACGGGCGCAAGCCTTCTTGTGGATATCGCGGTGGGCGCGACGGTGGCCTTGAGGCCGCAGCCGCTTATCAGCTCCAGCGCCTCGCCGAGCTCATCCTCGCTCAGCGCGGCGAGAGTGCACATATGTATGGCGTTGACCCTGCCGCCGAGGCCTCTCGCCCTTATCTGCGCGGCGAGATACGGCAGCAGATAGTTCTCGCGGTTTCCGGATTCATCCAGATGGAAATCGGCCTCTACCGCGTATTTCTCCGCGAGATCAAGAATAAAGTCGATGTGCCTTTCGCCCTCTGCGCAGGTCATCGTGTGCCCGCCGACGAGGTCAGCGCCCATTTTCAGGGCTTCGTTGAGGAGCTGGGGCGTTTTGCCGTCCTGAAAGACGCCCTCCTGGGCGAAGGCCGCGACCTGAAGCCGTATGAGATCGCGGTACTTTTCCTTGAGGGCAAGGAGCGCCTCGATGCCCTTGAGCCCGACTATCGCATCTACGTCGCAGTTCGTGCGCAGCAGGAGCGTTCCGGAGCGGATGGCGGTGAGGATGACCTTTTCCGCCCGGCTCGTGATATCCTCCACGGTAAAGCTCTTTTTCTGCTCGCGCGTCAGCGCGCCCTTTACCGCGCCTGTGCCGTGGACAAAGCTCGTGCGGCCGCCGTCGTTCAGGTGGGACTTGTCAATATGGCTGTGGCAGTCGGCAAAGCCGGAGATCGCGAGCTGTCCTCCGCGGCCGATCACCCTGTCGGCGCTGCCGTCGCTTATGGACGCGCCGATGCGGGCGATATGGCCGCCTTCAATCAGTATATCCCTGACGCCGCCCTCAAGGGCGGCGTTTTTTATCAGCAGCCCCGCCATGCCTCAGTCCTCAACGCGGACAATGGCGTTGACGAGGTTCGCCCCGTGCGGACCCTGATGCTCGTATCCGGCGGAGGCAAGGATCATCGTGTCGCCTATCATCGCGCCGATGATCGCGTTTATGACGGCCTTGGCGAACACGCCCTGATAGCTTTGCAGATAGTCGGATTTCATGGTGGTGCGGCGGCCGCGGATGCTCCCCTCCGCGTCTGCTCCGGCGTTGATCATGACGGTCGCGATGCGCTCCCGCTCGGACTGGGGTATTACCTCGTCGAACTTGAGCCCGGCGGACTTGAAGGCGGCCTTCGCGCCCTCCACATCCAGCGTGTCCTTCATGACGCCGCTGCCCATATGCAGCTTGCTGACGGATTCGGCGGAGTTTCCGAGCACGAGTATCTTGCAGGCGACCTGCTCGTTTCCGGCGGAGGTCGTGGCGACGTTTGAATAGAGGCTCCAGTCGCGGCAGATGGCCTCGTCGCGCACGTCGGAGTTCTTTATCTCGCCGAGGGCGAGCGCGGCGCCGAGCGCGCAGGCGCCCTTGGCCTTGGAGCTCGCCTCGACCGTGTTGCCGCTGACGCAGCTCTTGCCTCTCGCGGCGGCGTCGGCAAGCCTTGCGCCGGTCATGGCCGGGCACTTTACAGACACGCAGTGCACATCCCTGACGTCGTTTATCCCGGCGTCGGCCATGGCCTTTTTCACGCCCTCCGCGACAAGGCGCACCTGCGCCGCGGTGCCGTACTCCTCGGGCAGCAGCACGCGCGTCACGTTCACGCCGATGGAGAAGCGCTTCCCCCGGCTCGGGACGTCGCCGGCCTCGCGCCTTGTGAACACGTTGTAATGCGGGCTCATAAGGCCGCCGGTGAGGCCGATCATGAGCATGGGTATGCGCGCTGCGACCTCGGCGCGGGAGATGCCCATCTTCTCGGACAGCATCAGCTCAAAGCTCTGCATGGCGTAGCCTCTGGAATAGGCGTCGCCCTCGGTCTGGGCTTTTATCGCCACTATCTCAAAGGGGTTGACGGTCTTGTCGTCGATGAGCCTTGCAAGCTCGGACACGTCGTCAGGCCCGGCCATGGGCAAACGGTAGACATTTGATTCTTTCATGATGAAAACTCCTTAAAAAAGTTATTTATTGCTGCTTGACGTACTTTCTGCCGTATGCGGCCAGCGCCTTTTCAAACATCTCCATCGGCGCTCTCGACACGCCCGCGCCTATCATGCCGATGCCGGCCTCCTTGCTGACGATGGCCGTGTTGATTATCGGGCAGATGCCGGAGGAGACGACCCGGGCGATATCTATGCCCATGGGAGAGCCGCGAAAATCGAGGTTCGGTATGGTATACTGCTCGCTCTCCCCGTCGCAGATCTCGTACATCGAGGAGGTGTAGTTGAGCGCGTCCTGATATTTCCCCGCGCCGAGGAAGCGCACGATGGCGGG
Organism: Oscillospiraceae bacterium; assembly: GCA_034933465.1. Lineage (GTDB taxonomy): Bacteria > Bacillota > Clostridia > Oscillospirales > Oscillospiraceae > Limivicinus. The sequence goes on from JAYFNM010000013.1 coordinate 9,090, forward strand.
CGCCGCGGCGATGGCCATGCCGCCGACGCCGCCGGTCTCCATTATCGCGCTGTCGCCGATGTCGCGGTTGGCGTCCGCCTCGCTATAGCCGGAGAAGTACAGCCCCTCCACCTCCGCGGCCGGCGCGGTGAACCAGGCGTCGCCGAGAGAGCTGACCCTTATGCCGATGTTCACGCCGTTTCTGGCCATGGCCGTGACCACCGTGGAGTATTCTATGCCGTGCGCCGCGTCCGCCGCGGATTTATTGGCGGCCATGGCGAAGTTCAGGAAGAACTGGTCGTTGTTCGCGGTCATGAACCGGATGCACTGACGCAGCAGCTCAATGTCGTCGCAGCTGTCGGCCAGACCGGGGATGAGCGTTTTGATAAAGAGGTTTGTGGAGGCCGCGTTGCGCATGTGCAGCTCGTCGCCCATGTTCAGAGACTGCGCGATTATGGCCTTCAGGTTCACGCCGCCGCTGTCGAGAACATAACGCCGCATCACCGGGGCGAAGACCTCCTCTATCCATTTGAGCCGCCTTACCGTGGCCTCGCCGTATGCGCCGAAGCGGATGACGTCTCCCGCGCCCTCGTTGAAGGTGCTGTAGGCCATGTTGCCGTTTTCCTTGTTTTCCACGCAGATCATCGGCATGGAATACGAGCTTATGCCCGTCATCGGGCCGACCGCGCCGTGGTGGTGGCAGGGCTCGAACCTTATCTCTCCCGAGCCCGCCAGCGCCAGCGCCTCGCTGTCGTCCGCCGCGAGCCCCTCGTATTTGAGCACCGCTATAACCGCGCCGCGCATCGGGCCGCACATCTCGTCCCAGCTTATCGGGGGTCCCGCGTGCAGCAGGGTGTGTCTGTCGATGCCGAGCGCCTCGTGCGCGCTCTTTACGTCCACCCAGCAGGGCATTGCGTTTTTAAGCTTCGCAAGGGCTCTTTCGTTGGCCAGTCTTACTTCTTCTCTCATGTCCCGTTCACCTCAGCCTTCTATCCACTCAAGGACGCGTATAAGCTCCATATTCCCGCTCGCGGGGGGCTTCCAGTCGATCTGTACGCATTTTACGCCCTGCCGGGTCATCGTATCGAAAAAGACCTCGATTCCCAGATTTACGCTGAGCAGCTCCTCGCCGAAAAGCTTGTTGATACCGTTCATATCTTATCCCTCCACCGGCCGGTTCTGAAGCCGCCGCATTATTTTCGCGGCCAGCCGCGCGCACTGCGCGTTGCAGTCCATCACGATGACACCGGCGTCTCTGAGCTTTTGCTCCTGCGCGCTGCGGTTCTGAAAATCCTTTTCAGTGCCGCAGGTCGAGGCAATGTAGGTTATGTGCCTGCCGCCGGAGAGCTTTTTCGCCTCGGTCACGGCCCCGGCCAGCGCGCCGGCGGGGTCGGCGTTGGAGCCGTAGCCCAGAACGCAGTCAAGGACTATGACCGCCACGCTCTCATCCTGCGCCTCCCGCTTCAGCCGCTCTACGCGCAGCCGCGTGTCTATCATGGGGTGCGGCATCCCGTCGGTGAAATAGTCCTCGCCCATGTCGATGTATGTGTTTTCAACGGACTGCTCGACATTTTTCAGCGCGTAGTCGCCCGAGCTGATGTTGGAATACACGTGGCCGACTTCCTTTTCGGCCAGCAATATGCCCTCGTAGCAGAGGCTGCCTCCGGAATACAGACCGCGGACATACTTCTGCGCCGGGCTGTATTTTGCCAGCTGCGCGTTTATGATGGCATCCGTGTCGGGCAGGGAGAGCGGGACGCTGTCCCTGCCCCGGCTGAGCCCGACCAGCATGGCCGCCGCCTGCTCCATGTCCTCGGCAAAGTGCAGCGAGGAGCCCTTGAGCATGTCGCGGTTCCCGCCGAGAAAGCAGGCCACGACGGGCTTCGTAAAGGAGGAGCAGAGCTCGATGATTTTTTTCAAAACTCCGTCCGCGGGCGGCTTTGAGACGATGCCGATGACCTTCGTCATGGGGTCCGCGTTCAGCGCGCGCAGCTCCATCATCATCATCTTCCCGCCGACCTCGTCCTTGACATCGCGCCCGCCGGTACCGAGCGCCTGAGATATGCCGCCGCCAAGCCTGTCGATTATTACGCAGACCTCCTGCAGCCCTGTGCCGGAGGCGGCCGCGAGGCCGATGCCGCCGCGCCGGACCTCGTTTGCAAAGCCGAGCGCGGTTCCGTTGACCCAAGCCGTGCCGCAGTCGGGACCCATGAGCAGCAGCTCGTGCTCGACGGCATAGTCCTTCAGCCGGTTTTCCTCTTCGAGCGACACGTTGTCGCTGAACAGCAGCACGTGCATACCGCTGTGCATGGCCTTCATGGCCTCGAAGGCGGCGTATTTGCCCGGCACCGAGACGACGGCGAAGTTTGCCCCGCCGAGCAGCCCGGAGGCGGCGGCAAGGCTTCTGGCATGGCTGACAGCGCCGGTCGCTCCGGCCTGAGCGCCCTTCTCGTCGGATTTTTTGAGCAGCGTGTCGAGAAGCGCCGCCGCCCTGTCGGACTGCGACTGATCCTCTGTGAGGATGCCGACGACCATGTCGTTCGCACCCGCCGCCGCGGCCGCCTCGGGGGAGAGGATACCGGCTTTCATCATGAGGCTTCTGTTGTGCTCCGTGCCCATCATGACGGACGCGTTCTTTACGCCCTCTGCCGCGGACAGCTCCCCGGAGAAGAGCATCAGGGTAATGGAGTCGTAATAGCAATTTTTCCTAACGTCGTTATACAGAACCAATTTCTGTCACTCCTTATGCTCGAGTATGAATTTTACTCCCATATTCTTTCACAAACGCAAAAAAAGGCGTACTGTTCCACTGCACGAAATTATTGGGCTTGACTGGGCAGACTGCACAATCAGTGAGCGCCGGCGCCGAAGCCGGCCTTTTGGTCAAATTGTTGGGCGGCGCCGCGCCTTTTTCGGTCACTGAGCATAGGGCGCAAAAGGATACGAAATTTTATACTGATATCATGATAAAACGGAGGGAAAAGCGATGCAAAAAATAATCAACTGCGCGGATACGGCACAGGAGCTCTTTCGCCGCGTCAGCCGCGGGGTAGTGCACTCCGTATATGACAAGACCGTCAATATAAGCTGCGGTGACGGCCTGCTGTCTTTGCAGGCGGCCGGGACCGTGCCGTCACCGCTCACGCTGGAGACGGACTGTACCGCGCAGGAGCTGCGCGCGCTCGGGCTCCGCGCCGGTATGGAGGCGAGCTTTCTGCGGCGCGGCATCTATGTGGGCGGGGTCTATTTCGACGCGGCGCAGAGCGCCGTCTGGAGCGCCGGGATAGAAAAAACGCTCCCCGCCTCGGAGCGGACAGACCTCGGCTTTCTTCTGGACTGCCTTCGCGGCATCGGGCCGCGGGGCGGCTTCGCGGATCTGGCGCTGCCGGAGGGCGAGCGGTGGAAAAGCTCGCCCTGCGCCGCGGAGGCGGCAGGGATACTCGCGCTGTGCGGCGCGCACATCGCCGGGCGCTGCTGGGCGGATGCGGCGCTGGCACTGACGGAGCTGCTCGGCCTTGGCGAGGGGCTGACGCCGTCCGGGGATGATTTTCTGTGCGGGGTTCTGGCGGGAAGCCGCTTTGCCGGGACGCAGGACGCGACAGCCTTCCGGGAGGCGCTCTGCGAGATACTTGAGGCGAGGCTCGACCGGACGAACGATATCAGCGCCGCGTTCCTGCGCTGCGCGCTGCAAGGGCAGTTCAGCCGCCCCGTCATAGCGCTCGCGCAGGGCGTCTGCCTGCGCGTCGCGGTTGAGAGCTTTGCCGCCATAGGGCACAGCTCGGGCGCGGACACGCTGAGCGGGATGATCTATATTTTGGGCGCGCTCAGATCGCGGGTCTGACGCGCGGCGGTTTTAGGGGCGTCATAGACCGGCGCTTTTTTTGCAGACGTTAATCAAGCCTGTCAGGGAAGTCGGCAACGACTTCTCTGACAGGCTTTTTGGGGCTGTGCGTTAAGGAGTGAGCCGCGGACAGCGGGGAAGCGGCGGGCAGTCTCAGCCCATGCCGAGCTTCTTGCAGTAGGCGAGCACCGCCTTCTGGAAGCAGGCGAGGGGGGGGCGAACCGTGCCCGCGCCTATCTGACCGTAACCGGCGATTTTGTGCGCTATGCCGGTGTTTATGACGGGAGTGAGCTCCTTTTCCACGACGCTGCGTGAGTCTATGCCGAGGCAAATGCCCTGAAAATTCCAGGTGGGCACGGTGAAATTGGGATTTCTGGAGATGCAGATCTCCATCATATCGTTGCTGGTGCGCAGCGCGTCCTCATAGCCGCCCGCGCCGACGAATCTTGTCACGGCAGGAGCGGCGATCATCGCCATGCCGCCCACGCCAAAGGTCTCGGTTATCGCGCTGTCGCCCAGATCGGGGCTGGCGTCGGAGGCGCTGTAGCCTGTGAAATACAGTCCCTGCGGGGTGTTTACCGGCGCGGTGAACCACTCGTCGCCCATGCCGCTGATCCTTATGCCGAAGTTCTCCCCGTTGCGGCACATCGCCGTGACGACCGTGCCGCAGGTGATGCGCCGCGCGTCGTCCATGACGGCCTTGGCGCTCGCCATCATGATGTTCAGGAAAAACTGGTCTGTGGCCGCGAGGAAATTGATGACGGAGGATTTGGTCGCCTCGTCGATATCCAGAGTGACAATTTTCGGAGCCGTCTCCTTGAGAAACAGCAGAGAGGCGGCGATGTTGCGCTGATGGAATTCATCGCCCATGGCCACCGCCTTGGCGATGAGCGGATTTATGGCGAGGCCGCCGTCCATGCCCCTGAGCACACGGCTGAGCACCGGGCCGAGCACGTCGCGCATCCATTTGAGCCTGTCCACGACCTCCCGGGAATAGGCGCCGAAACGAAGTACTTTGCCTATGCCCTCGTTCATGGTACAATAGGCTCTGTTTCCGCCGGCGGCGTTTTCCACGACGAAGAGGGGCATATTCGGAGAGGTGATGCCGCCCATGGGGCCTACCGCGTTAACGTGGTGGCAGGGCATGAAGCGCACCTCGCCGGAGGCGAGCAGCGCCCTGGCGGCAGCCTCGGTATCCGCCCAGCCCTCAAACAGGCTTGCGCCTACGCAGGAGCCCTTCATCGGATCGGTCATGTTTTCCCATTTTATCGGGGGGCCTGCGTGGAGCAGCAGCTTTCCCCCGTTCATCTCCGGGATGAGCTCCTTCGCCGGAGCCACATCCAGAAGCATGGGCGCGGAGGCCGTCACACGGTCGATGACAGCGCGGTTTGCCTGCTCAATATCGGCAAAGCCGTGCTCCTCGCCTTCAAAACGGTATTCCCGCAGAAAGCGCAGCGCCCGCATCAGCTCGAGATCGCCGCCCGCGGGCGGAGCCCAGTCGAACTGCACCGTCTCACAGCCGAAGTCACCGGCCACCTTCGCAAAGCTCCTGAGGCCGACGTTGATTATTCCGGGCTTCTCGGTGAGCATCCGGCGCACCTTTTCGCTGACCGGCGTCCGGACAAAGGGCAGAACGGTCTTGGGCAGGATCGGCTTTTCCGCAAAGACGGCCTTGCCGCCGACAATATGTATTGCCGCGGCGACCGCCGCCGTATTCGTCTCGCATACGATGACCCCGCCGTCGCGGAGCGTCCGCAGCTGCTTGTCATAGTCCTGAAAGTCCCTGCGCGTGCCGCATACGGTGGCCACAAACCAGAGCCTCCTGTTCTGCGCGGCGGCCTTGGAGCGGAGGTCGCGTATTGCGGGCAGCAGCGCCCCGGCCATGTCCTCGTGCGAGCCGTAGCCCAGGACGACATCGAAGAGGATGACGCCGGTTCGCTCGTCGTCCGCGGCGCTCTCCATGCATTCGATGCGCTTGCCAGGGCCTATCATGGGGTGGGGTCTGCCCTGCGTATATACATCGTCGCCCAGATCGACGACCGTGTGGCCGTCATGGTTGAGCATAAAGCCCTCCTGCTTTTCGGGAGGCAGATGGATGCCGAACGCGTCCTTTATCATCATTGCGGCCTCTCCGGCCAGAGTGCCGCCGGAATAGTAGGCGCGTATGGTCTTTTTCTCGCCGGCGTCAAAGAAGCTGCCCTGGGGCAGCGCGGGCGCATATGCCGTCACCTTTTCCACGCGGATGAGCTGCACCGCGATCCTCGCCGCCTCGTCGAGAGTATAGGCATGGTAAAGGCCGTCCTCGTGCGCCTCGGGCTTTTCACCGAGAAACAGGCTGACGACGCTCTTGCGGCAGTTGGACAGCCGCGCCATTATCCTGTCGCGCACGTCCTTTGCGGGGGGCTTGGAGATCACGACCATGACCTTCGTGGCCTCGTCCTCGTCCATGGCGTTTATCATGTCGAGCATGGTGATGCCGCCCACCTCGGAATACAGATCCCGGCCGCCCGTGCCGATGGCGTTTGTGACGCCCTCGCCCAGACGGTCTATAATGGTAGTTATCTCCTGTATGCCGGTGCCCGAGGCGCCGATTATGCCGATGCCGCCGGGGGCGATATTATTTGTAAAAGCGATGGGAACGCTCTGTATAACGCCGGTGCCGCAGTCGGGTCCCATGACGGCAAGCCCCTTCTCGTGCGCCTTGCGCTTGAGCCGCGCCTCGTCCTCAACGCTCACGTTGTCGCTGAACATAAAGACGTGCAGCCCCTCGTCGAGCGCCCTGTCCGCCTCTATGGCGGCATAGGTGCCGGGTATGGAGATCACGGCCATGTCCGCGGAGGGCAGCTCGTGCTTCGCCGCCTCCCAGGACTTCACGCTCCCGCGCTCCTGCGCCGTGAAAGCGCCGGCCTGGGCGCTGAGATATTCATCGGCCGCCCGCGACAGCTCTTCAATAATATCCTCCCGCTCCACGTCGGCAACGATAGCCATATCGTTTGCGCCCGCGTGCATCAGCTCCTCTGTTTTAAGGCCGCTCTGTTCAAAAACGCCCTTGTTGGCGTCTGTCGCCATCATTATCGACACCTTCTTCACCCCGGCCATCGCCGAGAGGCTTCCGGTCAGAAGCATAAGAGTTACCGAATCCTGATAGCTGCCCTTTTTAATAATAGTCTTTAGCATGTATCGTCCTCCGTCCTTATTGGCCGCTATGCGCCGTGCACAGGCATACGCAAAAAATCGCGCGGCGCCGCCGCCCCCTGCAAAATGTTATTTTAGAGATATGCGAGGGGAAATAGCACGGTAAAACATACAAAATCCGGAAAGCGGGACTGGGCACTGTGTACAAAGAAGCTTTTTCACACCCGGGACGCGCGAAAATCGAACCGGGGCAAAATAACAGCGGCCGGCGGCAGAATTGGGCGGATTGCACAGACAATTAACGGCTGATTTGGGCAATATGGGATATACAACGCCGGTTCAAAAAGATAAAATCATCACAATCCTAAAGTGAACCGGTCACCAAAAAGGAATTTTTACAGCAACACAGGAGGCGATGGAGTGAGGAGCCTGACAACGGACAGCGTTATCCATGTTATGAGCAGCGACAACCCGCCCGCGATGACAGTAAAAAGCGGAGAGACTTTTTCCGTGGAGACGGCAAAGCCGGGCATCCCGGACGAGGTTTTCAGCAGAGACTATACAAAGCAGCCGTTTCCGAAGCGCGTTTTGACCATTACCGGACCGATATTCGTCGAGGATGCCGAGCCGGGAGACGTGCTGAAGGTGAAGATCGAGAGCATCGAGCTCGACACAATGGGCAAGATGTGGATGGGTCAGTGGATGGGCGTCCTCATGGACGAGGTAGACCACTGCTATATGCGCAAGGTCGCCATAGACAGGGGCGAGGTGCGCTTTAGCGACAGTCTCAGCTTTCCGATCCGCCCCATGATCGGCACTATCGGAGTGGCTCCCGCCGGAGACGGCGTCGATTGCGTACTGCCCGGAAGCTACGGCGGGAACATGGATTCTCTGAGCGCCGCCCCCGGAAACACCATATATCTGCCCGTGTATGTGCCCGGCGCGCTGCTGGCCGTCGGGGACGTTCACGCCGCGATGGGCTATGGCGAGGTGCTCGGCACCGGGATCGAGACGGGGAGCACGGTCGTCATGACGGTGGAGCTCATAAAAAACAGGGAGCTCAAACACCCTGTCGCCGAAGCAGAAGAATTCTTTGAAATAATCGTGTCGGACACCGATTTCATGTAGGCCTGCAAAGAGCTCACGCGCGCCGCGATAGATTTCGTGTCGGAGCGCCGCGGCTGCGGCGTCGACGAGGGCTATGCCATCGTCGGCCAGACCTACGACCTGAAGGTGCTGCAAATAGTTAATTACTGCGTCACGGTTTCAATGCGGATACCCAAGCTGATCCTTGAAAAGAAAAAGATTTGATTTATAAGGAGAAATAATATGTACGGTTTGATTACCGGACCCTGGTCGGGCGTTCCCAACCTGCTGCTCACGGCGGCATTCGGACTGATCGTTATCATTGTCGGCGCCGTTCTGGCCGACCGCTTCGGCAAGGCCTACGCCCCCTTTATAATGGTCGGCCTCATGGCCGGACTCCAGATCATGGTTTCCTTTACATCCTCAAAGAACTGCACCCTGACAGTCGGCGGACAGGAATTCTTCATCATCGCCGGCTCTCTCATGTACCCGATCCTCGCCTGCGGCGAAGACTATATCAATGAGTTCTACGGCAAGGAGATAGCCAAGTCCTCCGTCACCTGCCAGTTCATCGTCCGCGCGCTCTCCACCGTCTACCTCATCTGGCTCATCTTCCTGCCCTGCCCGGCAAATGAGACGGAAAACTACACCATGTTTGCCAAGCTCATGGGCGTCGTGCCACGCGTGGCCATTGCCAGCATGATCGCAACATACATCGGCGGCCTGCTGAACGTGAATATCTTCGCCAAAATAAAGGGCAGAACCGGCTCAAAGATGCTCTGGCTCAGAACCTTCGTGTCCACTGCCGTCGGCCTCGTCGTGAACGCCATACTCTTTACCCTGATGGCCTTCGTCGGCACAAAGAGCGTCGCCGTCATGGCGCAGATGGTGCTCATCTCCGTGACAGTGCGCCTCGCGACCGGCGTGCTCGAGCTCATATTCCTGTATTTCATGACCTTCCTGCGCAGCAAGAAGATCATCCTCAAGGACGCCGCCCCCATCACCATCACCCCCTCCTGCGTCAGCCAGAACTGACCGCCGGTCTACAGCGCAAAAAAAGCTCCCTCACTGGAGGGGGCTTTTTTTTGTGCACCGTGCACAGCCGCGGAACAAAAGATTCGGATTAATAAATGGTGCGGCTCCGGCGGGAAAATGCTTATATATTGTTCGGAGCTTACTTCATAACATATTAAAACAAGAGAGGTCAGCCAATGAATATCCCCACCGACGTCCCGCACTGGTTTATGGCTTTTTTGCCCATACTTGTGCTGCTTGTACTGATGATCAAATTCCGCTGGCGCGCGACCGAGGCGGCGCCGCTCGGCCTGTTTACGGCGCTGCTGTCCGCGGTCGTCGTGTTCAGGGCGAACGCGCAGCTTCTGGCCGTGGAGAGCGCCAAGGGCATATGGAGCGCGCTTATGGTGCTCATGGTGATCTGGCCCGCCATACTCATGTATGAGATATCCGGGGAGGCGCGGGCCTTTTCCACCTTCCGCGCAGGCATACGGCGGCTTATACCCAACGAGCTGCTGCAGGTGCTGGCTATCGGCCTCGGCTTTGTCGGCTTTCTGATAGGCATCACCGGCTTCGGCGTGCCGGTGGCCGTGGGGGCGCCGCTGCTGGCCGGGATAGGGGTGACGCCGCTGTACGCGGTCATCATCTCGCTTATCGGCGAGGCCTGGGGCAGCACCTTCGGCACGCTCGCCGTGGCCTGGGACGCGCTGCGCCTGAGCACCGGCCTCGATTCGGACCCCGCCCTGCTGCTGCGCACGGCGATGTGGGCCGGAATATTCATATGGCTCTGGAACTTTATAATAGGCCTTGTGATCTGCTGGTTTTACGGGCGCATGAAGGGGATAAGGAAGGGGCTGCCGGCGGTGCTGCTCATATCCCTCGTACAGGGCGGCGGCCAGCTGCTGATGGGACAGCTCAACCAGACCATAGCCTGCTTCCTCCCGACCTGTATTGCGCTGGTCGTCATTTTCCTGCTCGGCAGGACCCGGCTGTACCGCGTCCCCTGGCGCTGCGAGGAGAGCCCGATAATGGACAGGAGCGCGCCGCAGAGCGAGGCGGAGGACGGCGGCGGCATGACGATGCTCCAGGCCTTCCTGCCATATATTGCCCTCACCGTGCTCACGCTGACGGTGCTGCTCATCGCCCCGGTAAAAAGCTTCCTCGGCCAGTGGTCCTTCGGGTTCTCGCTGCCGGAGACCTCCACCGGCTACGGCTATGTCAATCCCGCGGTGGCGGCCTATTCCCCTATATCCCCGCTTACTCACGCGAGCCTTTTCCTGCTGCTCTCCTCGTTCTTCGCCCTCGCGTTCTATATGAAACGCGGCTGGATAAAAAAGGAGCGCGTAGGCGGGATATTCCTGCGCTCCGTCAGCAAGACCGTCCCCTCGGGCTTTGCAGTAATAGGCTTTCTGATAATGAGCAGGATAATGAGCGGCTCGGGGCAGACCGCGGTTTTGGCCGCCGGGATGGCCGCCGTGCTCGGAAAAGGCTACGCGCTGCTCGCGCCGGCGGTCGGTCTTCTGGGCGCCTTCATGACCAGCAGCAACATGGCCTCGAATATACTGTTTTCGGAGTTCCAACTCACGACGGCGCAGCTGCTCGGCCTTGACGCCGCCAAGGTGCTCGGCGCGCAGACGGCGGGCGGCGCGATAGGCGCGGCCACCTGCCCCGGGAATATAATCCTCGGCACGACCACGGCCAATATCCTCGGCCGGGAAGGGGACGTGCTGAAAAAGACGCTGCCCGTGAGCATGGCCGCGGCGGCGCTGACAGGCGTCATACTCTTCGCCGTGCTTGTTTTGATATGAAAGGAGCCGTGACGGCATGAAGAAATCGTTTTTTAGCACCCGAGAGGGAGAGATGAGCCTCGCCGCGCTGCTGTGCCTTCTGGCGCTGCCGGTGATCGCGCTGGGCGCGGCAAAAAGCGGGGCGGCCTGCTATGCGGGGCTGGGCATGATAATATCTGGCATGGCCTTTCCTCCGCTCAGAGCCTATGTTTTCAAAAGAAAATAGCGCTGCGGCGCGCTGTTTGTGCATCATGCATACTCCGCACCGGCTTTTTTTGGGCGCTGTACTGTTACTTTAAAACAGGCTAAGGGCTATTGTAATGTCAGAACTTTGGCAGACAGATAAGATGCCGGAAAGAAAAAGAAAAATTAGAAGGAGAACAATGATGTTGAACAAAATGAAAAAAAGACTCAGCCTGATCCTGTGCGCCATTATGCTCGTCGGCATACTGGCAGCCTGCGGTGAGACAAAGACCGCCGCGCCTTCGGCGGATGCAACGCCCGCCGCGAGCGAAGCCGCCGCGCCGGAGTACACGATAAAGATGGCTCACGGCATGATGGAAAACACCCCGCAGCATCAGGGCGCGCTGGAATTCCAGAGGCTCGTTTCGGAAAAGACCGGCGGTAAGGTCGAGGTCGTCATCTATCCTGCCGGACAGATGGGCAGCGACACGGAGCTTGCCGAGATGCTCCAGACCGACGCCGTAGACGCGGCGATAATCCCCACCGCGAAGCTGTCGGGCTTTTATGCGCCCCTGCAGGTCATTGACCTGCCCTTCCTCTTCCCCTCCAAGGAAGTGACCCATGCGGTTCTGGACAATCAGGAGTTCAGAGATATGATGTTTGCCCCGATGGAGGAGCTCGGCTTTCACGGCATCAATTTCTGGGAGAGCGGCTTCAAGCAGATCACCGCGAGCAAGGAGATAAAGTCGCCCGAGGATCTCAAGGGTCTTAAAATGCGCGTCATGGAATCGCCGCTGCTGATCGCCCAGTACAAGGCTCTCGGCGCAAACCCTGTCTCCATTGATTTCTCGGAGACATATAACTCCCTCCAGCAGGGTGCGGCCGACGGCGAGGAGAATCCTCTCAACTCTATCGTAAACATGAAGTTTTACGAGGTACAGAGCAACATGACCGTAAGCAATCACGGCTATCTCGCATACGCGCTCATGCTCTCCAACGGCGCGTGGAACAGCCTCACTCCCGAGCTGCAGCAGGCGATAACTGAGGCCGCCGAGGAGGCGGTCGCGAAGGAGCGCGAGATCAACGCCGAGATGGAGGTCGGGTATATCCAGACCATCAAGGATGCAGGTACCGCTGTTTACGAGCTCACGCCGGAGGAGATGGAGATCTTCGCCGCGGCAGTGCAGCCCGTGCACGAGCAGTTCCGCGACGTTATAGGCTCCGATGTGCTGGACAAGACCAATGAACTGATCAAGGCCGCGCAGGCCTGACAGACAAGAGCTTAAAACTATTTAAAACAGATGTGCTGTCATCCAGCCTGGGCGCTTATCGCACTTGCTGGATGACAATGCATATAGGAGCCTTTGCACAGGAAAGGGAGAAATTTGGAGGTATGCATGAAAAGCATAGAAAAGGTTCTCAGCGCCTTTGAGAAGACAATGCTCATCGCCGGGATCATGTCGGGCGCAGTGGTGCTGTTTATAAATGTACTTCTGCGGAATGTCGGGCTGAGCATCGTGTGGGCGGAGGAGTTTGCAAAGTTTTCAATAATCTGGATAACCTTCGGCGGCTGCGGGGCTGCCGTGCGTGAGAAATCGCACATGAACATATCCGCGCTGTACGACATTATGAACAAGAGCATGAAAAAGGCGCTTGATGTTTTTATTAACCTTGCGGGCATGGCCTTCTCCGCGTTTATGCTCTATTACGGGATAAGGCTGGTGGAAAAGACCATCGCGACGATGCAGGTCTCGCCCACCATGCAGCTGCCGATGTGGATAGTTTACATCTCGGTCCCGCTGGGGGCGGTGCTTATGGCGTTTCGCTACGGCACAAATCTGGTCCGGCTTTTTTCAAAAACCGCTGACAGCGGGGAGGCGGAGATATGATAACAGTCCTTTTTGCCGCGCTTGTGGTCATGATGGTGCTTGGCGTGCCGATATTTATATCCCTCGCCGGCTCCACGGCGCTTTCCTTCGCAATGTTCAGCAATCTCGACCTCGTGGTCATCATTCAGCGCCTTATCGCGGGGCTGAATAAGTTTTCGCTGATGAGCATCCCGTTTTTTATCCTCGCGGCCAACCTGATGGGCGAGGGCGGAATCTCAAAACGGATAATCAAGCTCGCAAACGCGTTCGTAGGGCATAAGACGGGCGGCATGGGCATGGTCGCGATCCTGGCCAGCCTTTTCTTCGGAGCCATCTCCGGCTCGTCTCCCGCCACGGTCGTGGCCATAGGCGCTATCGTGTATCCGGCGCTCAAGGAGATGCGCTACAGCGACGAATACTCTACCGGCGTTATTACGGCCTCGGGCTCTCTCGGGATAATTATCCCGCCGTCCGTCACAATGATAGTATACGGTACGGTGACGGGCGCATCCGTGGGCGCGCTGTTTATAGCGGGCTTCGGAGCGGGCATCGTGTATGCGATGGCATACCTGGTGTACACTTATTTTTACGCGAGAAAGCACACCGAGATCATCCGGCAGCGCAAGACCACCTGGGCGGAAAAATGGACGGCTATCAAGCAGTCCGCCTGGGGCATGGGCGTACCGGTCATCATTCTCGGCGGTATCTACGGCGGGATATTTACCCCCACTGAGGCCTCCGCGGTGGCGGTCATCTATTCTCTCTTCGTCTCGATGTGCATTTACAAGGAGATGAGCTTTGCACAGCTGGTCGAGTGCATATACAAATCGGCGCTCTCCACCGTGCAGATCATGGTGCTCATGGCCGGAGCCTGTGTGTTCTCGTGGATCCTCACCTCCGAGGGTATCACCGTGGCGATCGCGAACACCATACTCGGCATCAGCTCGAGCAAGGTCGTGATACTGCTGCTGATGAACGCCATTCTCCTGATCGCCGGCATGTTCCTTGACGGCGCGTCGATAGTGACCATAATGGGGCCGCTGTTCTTCCCCATCGCCACTCAGGCGGGAGTAGACCCCGTACACCTGGGCATAGTCATGGTCGTCAACTGCGCTATCGGCATGTTCACTCCGCCGTTCGGACTGAACCTCTTTGTGGCCTCAAATATCACCAGCCAGCCTGTAATGAAGGTCGCGAAGGGCGCGGTGCCGTTTATCGTGCTGTCGATCATCGCGCTGATAATCATAACATATATACCGGAGGTGAGCCTCTGGCTGCCGCATCAGGTATATGGCACATGGTAAAAAAGAAAGGGAGTGCGCAGGCGTGTCCATGCTTTTAAAAAACGCGACATATCTTGAGCCGGATTGCCTCAGCTGGGGCAGCGGGGACATCACGGTTACCGGGGACAAAATAAGCGCCCTCGGAAGAGCGGACGAACAGACGCGGTTCGACCGGGTGATCGACTGCAAAAACAAAATCGTTATTCCGGGGCTCATAAACTCGCACGCGCATTCCTACACGGGATATCTCAAGGGTACGATCGAAAAGATGCCGCTGGACATCTATATGCTGTACGCCATCGCGGGCGGCTCCTGCCGGAGCCCGCGAGAGATATATATCTGCTGCGCGCTGGAGGCTCTTTCGATGCTGAAAAGCGGGACTACCGCCGTGGTAGATCACTTTTCGCAGCGTCCGGCGCTCTCGATGGAGGGGCTTGACGCGGCGGCGAGCGCGTATAAAGACGCGGGTATGCGCTGCCGGATCGCCACAATGTTCGCCGACAGGGGCTTTTTTGAGACCCTGCCCCTGCAGCCGGGGGAGCTTCCGGCGGAGCTTCTTCCGGCGGGCGGCGCGAAGAGCCAGAGCAACGGGGATTATATCGCGCTTGTGGAGGCGGCCTGGCTCAAGTACCGCGATGACCCGCGGGTCGGCGTCATGCTCGGCACCGACGGCCCGCAGCGATGCAGCGACGCCCTGCTGCTCATGACGGGCGAGCTGGAGGAAAAATACTCCATGGGCTGGCAGACGCACACGCTCGAGGCGAAGACGCAGGCCGTGGTGAGCCGCGCGCTCTATGGCAAGGGTCTGATCGAGCACATGGAGGAGCTGGGCGTGCTCAACGAGCGGACCGCGCTTGTACACAGCGTGTGGCTGTCGGACAGGGAGATGGAGCTCGTCGCGCGGCGCGGAGCCAGCGTCGTACACTGCCCCTCGTCCAACCTGCACCTCGGCAGCGGCATAGCTCCGGCGGCCAGATACAGAGACCTGGGCATAAAGCTCGCGCTGGGCAGCGACGGGGGAAATTGCGGCGCGACGGGGATGCTCGAGCAGATAAAGCTGGCGGCGCTTTTGCAAAACGTGTCCGATGCGGATTATGAGCGCTGGTTCTCCGCCGATAAGGCGCTCGCGATGGATTACGCGGGCGGCGCGGGCGTGTTCCGACAGGAGCTCGGGGCGCTGAGGGTCGGCGCGAAGGCCGACATATGCATAATCGATACCGACAACATCCTCTGGCAGCCGGTGAACGATCTCACAAGGCAGCTCGTCTATTATGAAAACGGCTCCAATGTCGATACGGTGATAGTCGGAGGAGAGCTGGCGATAGAGGGCGGCAAGAGCGTCCTGCTCGACGAGGAGGATATAATCGCGCAGGCGCGGGAGATATGCGAAAAGCTGCGCCGGGACTGCGCGGGCAGCATGGCTCTTGTGGAAAAGCAGAAACCGTATCTGAGGGGGATGTACCTCCGGGAGATAAGGCGCGAGCTGGGCTACAACCGCTTTACACGCGACATTTGACTTTTCTGCCCTTGGCAAAGTCATGCTGACTTTGCCAAGGGCTGTGAAAACGCGGGGGCTTTTATGCCCCCGCGTTTTCATTGATGAATTTCAGGCTGAGCTCTATGAGCGCCCGGGCTTCCTCGCTGCCGGTGTCGCTGTCAAAATCGTGCTTCGGCAGAGAGACGGTATATTGAACGCTGTCCGGGAACAGCCTTGTAAGCGCCGTGAACTCCTCAAAGGGGACGTCCGGGTCGAGCCTGCTGTGAGCGAGCAGTATCGGGCAGACCCGCGCAGGCGGCAGCTCCCGGAGGCTGGGGTTTGGGGCGCGCGAGCCAGCCCGGAGAAACTCGCCCCATTTCCCGGTCTGCCTGAGATAGACATAGAGCGCAAAAAACCTGCCGAGCTCTCTTTCGGCGCAGGCTTCGCCGCCTGCAAGGCCAAGGCAGGCCGGCGGCACCGCCGGGTAGCGCAGATAAAACCGGCTCGGCGTATCGTACCAGCCGCCGCAGAGCAGGCCGTAGCCGTAATAGGACAGTATGCCGGCGGGCGCCTCGGAGAGCTCTCCGGTGAGCGTCAGGAGGCACAGATATGCCCCGGCCGAGCGGCCAAGCAGGAAAAAGGGCAGAGCCCGGGAGAGCAGCCGCGTCCGCTCCGCGATATACCACTCGATACCGGCGCGTACGTCGTCGAGGATCTGCCCGGCGGAGACGTAGGGAGAGAGCGGATAGTCCATCGCCAGCACCGCGCAGCCGTCGCCGCAGAGCCGGTCGATATGATATTGCGGGAGATCCTCCCTTTCGCCGTATATGAGCGCGCCGCCGTGATAATACAGCACCGCCGCCCTGAGCGGACGCCCCGGTTCAACATAGAGCGTGGCTGATTTTTTATATCCGGCGCAGGGGACGGGGATAATTTTCTTTTCGATCATCGGAACACCTCGTTTGCTGTGCCATTGTATCACAAACGCGGCCGGACGGCATATATAGTTTGCATGATTTATTTGTGGGCAAACTATACCCTGTGCACAAAAAACGGGCGGGGCGAGCGGCCGGAGGCGGACAAAAGCTGTGCGCGCTGCCCTATTGCCGCGCCGTTTCTTTGTGTGCGCTGCATAGCGCCAAACCGCGCGCCGATGATAGAATTAAGGGGAAAAATAAAAGGGCGCGGCCGGGGCTGTAAAACGGCTCGCGCGGGAAGCAGGGACGCAAATGGCAAAGATCGTTATCGCACTGGGCGGGAACGCCCTGGGGGACAGCCCATCAGAGCAGCTTGAGAAGGCCGCCGCCGCCGCGGCGATAGCCGACCTGATAGAGGACGGGCACAGGGTCGTCGTCGCCCACGGCAACGGCCCGCAAGTCGGCATGATAAACATGGGGCTGGACGCCGCCGCGAGGGAGGGCGTGATAAACGCCGCGCTGCCGCTGCCGGAGTGCGGCGCGATGAGCCAGGGCTATATAGGCTACCATCTCCAGAACAGCATACGGAACGAATTCGACGCGCGCGGCATTAAAATGCCGGCGGCGGCGATAATAACGCAGGTGCTCGTGGATGAAAACGACCCGGCCTTTTTAAAGCCGACCAAGCCTATCGGCGCGTTCTACACGCCCGAGCAGGCGGAGAGGGCGCGGCGCGAGCAGGGCTTTACCGTGGCCGAGGACTCCGGCCGCGGCTATCGCAGGGTCGTCGCCTCCCCAAGACCCGTGGACGTGATCGAAAAAGAGACGGTATCCGCGCTGATGGAGGCCGGACAGCTTGTGATAACCGTGGGCGGCGGGGGGATACCCGTGGCGCGCCGCGGCGGAAGGCTTGTCGGAGTGCCAGCCGTTATCGACAAGGACCTCGCCTCGGCAAAGCTCGCGGAGCTCATAAAAGCGGATATGCTCATCATGCTTACCGCGGTGGACAGGGTCGCGGTAAACTTCGGAAAGCCCGATCAGAGGCCGATAGAGCGCATGAGCATAAGTCAGGCGCTGCGCTATATCGACGAGGGGCAGTTCGCGCCGGGCTCGATGCTTCCGAAGGTACAGGCCGCGGTGGAGTTTGCCGCGGGCGGCGGGAGCGCGCTTATCGCGGCGCTCGAGCACGCCGCGGACGCGGTGCGCGGACGCAGCGGGACGCTCGTTTGCCGCTAACGCGGCCGCGTTATCCCGCGCACGATTCGATGCTTGGGCGGAGTAGTTGACACTCTGGGGAACCATAGATATAATCACACAATAAGGAGAGGTGAAGCCGATGAAGGAATATGCAATAGCAGATCTGCTGTCCTCTGATAAGCTCCCGGGTCTACAGCTCGTCGCCGGAAAAGGCGGGGCTGGCCGCCGCATAGGGAATGTGAACACGATAGAGAACATGGACAGCTTCGACTGGCTGCGAGCCGGGGATTTCCTGCTCACCACCGGGTATATCTACAAGGATGACCCGGGACAGCTCCTTTACATGATAGAGCGCCTTGCCCAGATAAACTGCGCCGGGCTCGGCTTTAAGACGCTGCGATATTTTGACGCGCTTCCGCCGGAGCTGCTGCGCCGCGCGGAACAGCTCGATTTCCCGATAGTTGTCATTCCGCTGAAATACTCCCTTGCGGACGTCTCAAACGAGATAGCCGATCACCTCCGCGGAGTTGAGGACTCCTGGTTTTCACAGTATCTGAGCATCCACAACAGCTATAACGAATGCGTCCTGAGCGCGGGAGGCGCCAAGGGGATACTCGACACCCTGCACGATTTCATAAAGATCCCCGTGGTGCTGGTAGACAGCAGATGGCGCATCCTCTCCGTCTGCGACCCGAGAGGCGACATTGCCGGGCTGAAGCTCAAGCAGAGGGGCTTCCCGCAGCCGTTTATGGACTCCGTCCCGCAGAAGATGGCCGGCAGGACAAAAATACTCACGCGCACTCTCGCGGATGAGCGCGGCGAGCTCGTGGTGCGCATTGCCCAGCTCGAGGACGTGAGCTCTGTCTACGGCTATGTGCTCGCCTTCGAGACGGAGCGCAGGATGGACTGGATGGACTTCGTGGCTTTTGAAAGCGCCACGATACCGCTGGTGCTCGAGCG